>DHLW01000062.1:35340-35547 GCA_002405485.1 Phycisphaerales bacterium UBA4658 | reverse complement strand
CGAGTTGGTGTTGAAGGGCGCACATGATCGACATTCGCAAGCTCAAAGAACTCGTGCGGCTGATGGTGGAGAACGACCTCTCCGAGCTGGACCTGCAGGATCAGCAGGAGACGGTCACGATCAAGCGCGGCGCCACCGCGGCGCCGGTCGCCCGTGTCGCCGGTGCGGCGGGCTTTGTCGGTGAAGTGAGCGAAGAGGCCAAGGGTG
>DHLW01000062.1:31783-35270 GCA_002405485.1 Phycisphaerales bacterium UBA4658 | reverse complement strand
GGCCAAGTCGGTGGACGTCACCGACCAGCTCTTCGTGCGCATGAACAACGCGCACGGCAGCACCGCGCGCCCGGCCGCGCCCGCCGCCCCCGCGACGCCCGCCCCCGCGGCTCCCGCCGCCCCCGCCCCGGCCAGCACCGCCGGGCTCGTGCCGATCGTCAGTCCGATGGTCGGCACCGCGTATCTGACGCCGAATCCCGACTCGCCGTCGTTCGTGCAGGTGGGGGCCGCGATCGGTCCCGACAGCACGGTCTGCCTGATCGAGGCGATGAAGGTGTTCAGCGAGATCAAGGCCGAGACCAGCGGCGTGATCGAGCGCGTGCTGGTGACCAACGGCCAGGCGGTGCAGTACGGCCAGCAGTTGTTCCTGGTGCGCCCGACGTGAGCGTCGGGGCGGTCTGCTCCGGCATGCGCTCTCCCTTGTGCCTCTGTGCCTCATTGCCTTCGTGTCGAATCCCATGTTCAAACGCATTCTCATCGCCAATCGTGGAGAGATCGCCCTTCGCGTGATTCGCGCCTGCCGCGAACTGGGAGTTGCGCCGGTGTGCGTGTACTCGACGGCGGACAAGGACGCGCCCTATCTGCGTCTGGCCGACGAGGCGATCTGCATCGGTCCCGGACCGGCCAAGGAGAGCTATCTCAACATCGCCCGCATCATCGCCGCCGCGGAGGTTGCGGGCGTGGACGCCATCCATCCCGGCTATGGCTTCCTCTCCGAGCGGGCCGAGTTTGCGCAGGTCTGCAAGGACTGCAAGATTGAGTTCATCGGCCCCTCACCCGAGGCGATGGCCAAGCTCGGGGACAAGGTGGCCTGCAAGAACGCCGCCAAGGAGGCGGGCGTGCCGATCTTCCCCGGGTCCCCCGGCGCGATCGAGGATCCCGACGAGGCCGCCAGGATCGCCGCCCAGGTCGGCTATCCCGTGATCATCAAGGCCAGTGCGGGCGGCGGCGGGCGCGGGATGCGCATCTGCCGCGACGAGGCCCAGCTCCGTGCCAACCTCAAGGCCGCCAGCACCGAGGCTCAAGCCGCGTTCGGCAACGGCGCGGTCTTCATCGAGAAGTTCCTCGAGCATGCCAGGCACGTCGAGGTGCAGTGCATGGGCGACAAGCACGGCGGGGGCATCCACCTCTTCGAGCGCGACTGCTCCATGCAGCGACGCCACCAGAAGGTCATCGAGGAGTCCCCGGGCCCCGGCATCGACCCGAAGAAGAAGGAGTCCGTCTGCGAGGCCGCCGCGCGGCTCATCCGCTCCGCCGGCTACAGCGGTGCGGCGACCGTCGAGTTCCTGATGGACAAGGACAACAACTTCTACATGCTCGAGGTGAACACCCGCATCCAGGTCGAGCACCCGGTGACGGAGCTTGTCACCGGGGTCGATCTCGTGCAGGAGATGATCCGGGTCTCCGCGGGCGCCAAGCTGAGCGTCAAGCAGGAGCAGGTCAAGCAGACCGGGCATGCCATCGAGTGCCGAATCAACGCCGAGGATCCGGACAAGAACTTCATGCCAAGCCCCGGGCAGATCAAGCGGTACGAGCCGCCGGGCGGCCCCGGTGTGCGACTCGATTCGCACGCCATGACCAACTACACCGTCCCGACGAACTACGACAGCATGATCGGCAAGCTGCTCGTGCACGCCCCGACGCGTCAGGAAGCCATCACACGCATGTCCCGCGCCCTGCGCGAGTACGTCATCGAGCCGATCAAGACCACCATCCCCCAGCACCTCCGTCTCATGTCCGACCCCGGCTTTGTCAAGGGCGGCGTGGATATCCACTATCTCGAACGCCTGCTGAAGGGCTGATCCGCCCGCACCCCCCGCCCCCCCGCACCCCCCGCCCCGCGCCCCACCCCAGCTCCTCAGCGGAGTGTGGCATGACTGTTCGGGTAGCGGAGGACACCCCGGTCCGCGGCGGCCTTGGCCGCGAACCGAGGCACAGGTGGGTCGCGTCGAACCTCCCCTCTTCCGTCCACGGGGATCAACGACACATCCGGCTGATGCGCCAAGGCCCCAGAGCCCGTTTCCCGGACCGGTGCTTGGCGCGGAGGCGTGCGACGTCGTTTGCATGCTGAGCGACCGGGGCTGGTCGCTCCGAGTCCGGGCCGGTTGCCTCCGCTCGGATGGCATGCGGCAGCACGTGCACGGTTGTGCGTACCATGAACCCCTCGCTTCAGCGCCCGAACGTCAGATGCACGGCCAACTCCCCGGGGGAGGGGGGAGATCGGGACGTCATGGGTGAACTGCTTTCCAACGTGCCGCCCGACGACCCCGACTTTGTCGCCAAGTTGCTCCCGGTCGTGTATGCGGAGTTGAAAGCCCTGGCCGGGAGCTATCTGGCTCAGGATCGTGCCAAGCACACGTTGCAGCCGACGGCCCTGGTGCACGAGGCCTATCTCAAGCTCACCGCCAAGGACCGGGCGTGGTCCGGGCGAGACCACTTCGTGGCGACGGCGGCACGCGCGATGCGGCAGGTGCTGGTGGATCATGCCAGAACCCGCAACCGCGACAAGCGTGGCGGGGGCGCGCACAAGTCGGCGCTCAGCATCGACACCGTCGGCGACGATCTCCGACGACCCGACGCCGGCAGTGGCGGTCGAGAGCTGCGCGTGCTCGAACTCGATGAGCTGCTGACCAAGCTGGCCAAAGACGACGAGCGTGCGGCCCGAGTCGCGGAGATGCGGCTGTTTGGCGGGATGGAGCAGGAGCAGATCGCCCGCGTGCTCGGCGTCTCGCGCATGACCGTGGTCTCGGACTGGCAGTTTGCCCGGGCGTTCCTGGCCAGCGAGTACCGGGGGACCGTGGATGCCTGAGTCCCCCGCAGAGGGATCCCAGCCGGGCGAGGGTGGACAGGCAAGCCCGCGTGCCTCGGCGCTGTCGCGGGCCAAGCCGATCTTTCTTGCGGTGCGCGGGTTGGCGCCGGCAGAGCGGCAGGAGGCCATATCGCATCTCTGCGGCCAAGACGATGAGCTGCGGGCACGGGTGGAGATGCTGCTGTCTGGCGACCGGGCTCCGCTGCCGTTTGAGACCCTCGCCGAGGAGGTCGTGGCCGCTCGCGACGCGCTGGGCGACGACCAAGGGGCGGCCGCGGGGGCCGGCGGCACTCGCATCGGTCCGTACCGGGTGCTCGAGAAGATCGGCGAGGGCGGGTTCGGCGTGGTGTACATGGCCGAGCAGGAGGAGCCGGTCAGGCGCAAGGTCGCGATCAAGATTCTGAAGCTGGGGATGGACACCCGTCAGATCGTGGCCAGGTTCGAGGCCGAGCGGCAGGCCCTGGCGATCATGGATCATCCGGCGATCGCGAAGGTGCTCGACGCCGGTGCGACGCCGACGGGTCGTCCGTACTTCGTGATGGAGCTGGTGAAGGGCGAACCCATCACCGAGTACTGCGACGCGCGGTCGATGTCGATCTCCAAGCGGCTGGAGCTCTTTGCCCTGGTCTGCGAGGGCGTGCAGCACGCGCACACGAAGGGGGTGATCCACCGCGACAT
>DHLW01000062.1:22734-31591 GCA_002405485.1 Phycisphaerales bacterium UBA4658 | reverse complement strand
CTTCGGGATCGCCAAGGCGATCTCGCAGCGGCTGACGGACAAGACGCTGTTCACCGAGTTCCGCCAGATGATCGGCACGCCGGAGTACATGAGCCCGGAGCAGGCCGAGCGCGGACCATCCGGCGAGACCGACGTCGACACGCGATCGGACGTGTACTCGCTGGGCGTGCTGCTGTATGAACTGCTCGCCGGGTCGACGCCGTTTGATTCCAAGCGGCTGCGTTCGGCGGCGTACGCGGAGATCCAGCGCATCATCCGCGAGGAGGACCCGCCAAGGCCCAGCACGCGGCTGAGCACGATCGAGACGCTTCCGAGCATCGCGGCCCGACGAACCATCGAGCCCGCCAAGCTCGGCGCGGTGCTCAAGGGTGAGCTGGACTGGATCGTCATGCGCTGTCTGGACAAGGACCGCGAGCGCAGGTATGGCACGGCGGCCGACCTCGCCGCGGACCTCACGCGGTTCCTCAGACACGAGCCGGTGCTCGCTCGTCCGATCAGCGCGGCCTATCAGCTCCGGAAGTTCGTCCGCAGAAACCGGGCGGGCGTCGTGATCGCGGGAGTGATTCTGACGCTGGTGGCGGCGGGGGCCGCGGGGACGCTGGTCGGGTTGTACTCGACGATCCGCGCCAATCGCAAGTTGGACGCCGCGCTCGTGGACGCCAGACTGCAGCGAGACCTTGCCAGGACCAACGAGCGATTGGCGACGACGCAGTTGCGACGGGCCGAGCAACTGACCCGGTTTCTGCGCTCGATGCTGAACTCGGCGAACCCGTCGGTGACGCGCGGTCGCGATGTCTCGGTGCTGAAGGAGCTGCTCGAGCGAGCGCAGGCCCGCATCGACGGAGGGGAGCTGAAGAACGAACCGATTGTCGAGGCGGACATGCGGGCGGCCATCGCCGACACGTACAAGGCCCTGGGCGACAACACCAACGCGCTGAAGGTCATGGAGCCGGCGCTCGCCCTTGCCGACGCCGCTCCTGAGGCCGATCAGCCGGCGTACCTCTTCGTCCGCATGAACGCGGCGAGTCTGTACGCCGAGTGGCGGCGGAACGACGAGTCCATGGCGCAGTTGCAGAAGATCCTCGACGTCAAGGCCAGGGCGGGCCTTGATGACGACGACAAGTCCGGAGTGATCTACACCAACATCGCCACGCTGCTCACGCGCAAGGGCAAGTTCGACGAGTCCCTGAAGTACTATGAGCGAGCCAAGGCCGTGAACGAACGGTTCTACGGCAAGGACAGCTTCAACGTCGCGAGCACCATGGCCAACATCGGCGGCCTGCTCACCAACCTCGGCAAGAACGAGGAGGCGCTGGCGATCTACCGGCAGGTCATCGCGATCTTTCAGGCAACCAAGCCCGAGCCGCTGGTTCACCTTGCGATCCTCGAAGGCAACACCGCGGCCCTGCTCAATGACATGGGGCGATTTGCCGAGGGCGAGCAGATGGCCCGCAGCTCGCTTCACCGGTGCGCTCAGATCTTCAAGCCCGACCACCAGCAGACCGGCGTCAGTTGGTACACCCTCGGCTCCGCGCTTGGCGGGCTCAATCAGCATCAGGAGGCGGCCGACGCCTTCGCGAAGGCCGGCGACATTCTCCTCAGTGCGTTCGCCCCGAACCACGACTTCGTGATCCAGTGCCGACTGAGACAGGCCCGTCACCTGATCAGCTTGGAGCGATTCGCCGACGCCGAGAAGATCCTGCTCGCGGCGAACGAAGTCATGACCCCGGACCCGGGCTCGGCAAGCCGGTTCGATCCGCGGACTGACTGCGCCGCGCTCTTGCGCGACCTGTATGCCGCGTGGGACGCCAAGGAACCTGGCAAGGGATACGCCCAGCGGAGCCAGACCTGGGCCAAGGCGATCGACGAAGCAAAGTCCATGGCCCCGAAGGACCCCGCCGAGCCCGCGCCGACGGACCCCGCCCCGAACCGCGAGCCGGAATGACACAAGCCCCTGCCGCCAGCGTGCTGACGACAGGGGCTTGATGCATTCAACACTGCGTGTCGATACCGCGGATCACCGAGGTGATCAGTTGCGGCGACGACGAGCGGCGAGCAGCCCGCCCAGGCCCAGCAGCGCGGCAGCGCCGGGGGCCGGGATGAACTCGGCACCGGTCAGCGTGATCGTGTAGTTTCCGGAGGTGGGGGTGGTGGCGAGCTGAGCCCAAGACAGCACGGGACCGGCGTTCTGCGGGGCCTGAACCGCGGTGAACACGTTCGGATCGAACACGGCTTGGGACAGCAGCGTCGGAGCAGCCACGGAGAACGGCTGATAGGCGAAGCCGCCGATGGCGATGATGTAGTCGCCCGCGGGCAGGCCGGCGTACAGCGCGTTTCCGACGGGGAGCAGCGACTCGAAGTTCGTGCCCGAGATGTCATCGTTCTTGGCGATGCCCGTGCCGTCCAGGTTGAACAGGTACAGGGTCGTGTCGCCCTGGATGCCCGTCGCGGCGGCGCTGAACGCGGCCGGGTTGCTGATGCGGATGCGGAACGCGTCAGCGTCCAGCGCCGTCACCGAGCCCGTGATCTGGTTCAGAATGCCCACGCCAACAACGTCCTGGACGCCGTCAACGATCTCGCCGGCGTCGCCAACCTCAGCCCAGTTCTGGGCCGAAGCCATGCCGGTCGCGGCCAACAGGCCGAACAAAGCGATAGCAGCGGTACGCATCTCTACTCTCTCCTCAAAGTGGCCTCGTTCGAGGCGTGTTGATCAAGCAGGGGCCGCGTTTGCGGATCCTTGCGACCTTAAAGGATACAAGGACTCGGGTCCGGTGCAAACCCCAAATCGGGGTAAAGGCCAATTCTCCGGCGAAACCCGCACGGAGTCCGGACTCCCGTCTGATTCCAGCTCCAAGTGCTCTTTTGGCAAGAGCGTACACTCAGCCTGGAAGTTGCCCAGCTTCACAGTCCGTCAGAACGGGATGGTCAGCGCCACATAGCCGGCAACGCTGTCCCGGCCGGGGTTGTTGTCATCGCCCTGGATCCGAGCGTTGGAAATGTGATGCCATCGCACGCCCACCATGAGCCGAGGGCCGCGCGACGCGCCGTCGACCGACTCGTTCAGCGCCCAGGTCAGGCCGCCGCCAAGCCTCGGCAGAAAGTTGAACCCCGTGCCCCCCGACGGCACATCGTCGAACGCGCCCAGGAGGCCGATCCCCGCGTCGCCAAAGAGCGTCCATCGATAGTCCTCGGCGTGCAGTGCGTGCCATCGAAACACCATCGATCCCGAGACGCCGCCGGTGTTGCCCCCCGGCTGGTCGAAGTACCACCCCGCGGCTTCGACCGCGAACTCCAGGTCGTCGGCGAGAAACTCGCTGAAGGCCACGTGCAGGTTCACATCCTGCGCGTCGTCGAAGTCGTTGGCGTACAGCCCGCCGAACGTCCACCACCGCGATCCTGATCGGCCGTAGGCGTCGGATCGCGTGGTCGTCTGCGCGACCTGAGCGGGGGCGCTTTCGGCCGAACCGGGCGCGGTTGCGTCGGGCGGCTGGAAGCTCAACTCAACCTGCGCAAGCGGCAACGCCACCTCGTGCAGTTCGGCGCTCCAGTCCGAGGCCTGCGCCCCGGCCCCGAGGCCCGCGAGAGTCATGCACGCACACGGCAATGTCCAGCGATTCCGAGCGGTCTTCATCGCGTGTAGAGTACACACCGCGGGCCAACCGGTGGCGGGGGGTCGAAGATGTACTCAAGCGGCGGTGTGTGAGATGTGGGGAAGGGGCGAGGCGCACGACGATGACCGTCTCCGATCCACGCACCCCGGGCGACTCTTCCGCGAACCAGCGGCTTGACCGTGTCGAGGAGCATCTCGCGTTCGCCGAGCACACTGTGGACCAGCTCTCGGAGGAGATCCGGGCTCTGAACACGCGCATGATGGAGGCGATCCGACGGATCGATGCGCTGGAGCGTCGGCTCGGCAGGGTGGTTGAGAAGATCAGCTCCGACGACCCCACGACCCCGGATCCGCTCACTTGACGGGCGGCCGCTCGGGGCGTCCATCCGTTCGCGGTGTCCAGACCGCGCCCCCGGCGATCCACCGCCGAACCACCTCGAACTCCGCGTCCTCCAGACGGTGCTTCTTCGGCTTGGCCAACCCGGGGGCCTCGCCCCGCACGATGCGGAGCAGCATGCTCTCGTCCGGTCGGCGGGCGACGATGAGCGGAGCGTCGGCGTACAGGCGGAAGTAGTCCTCGGCACGATCGAACGTGAAGTCCCCATCGGGTTCCTCACCCGAGTGACACTCGGCGCAGCGCGCCTTGAAGATCGATCGAACCTCCTGCACAAAGGTCGCCGATCGAGCGTCCGCGTTCACCGGTCCGCGTGGTTCGGGCGGTTGCCCGGAGGCGTCGGCTCGGCATGACTCTGTCGGCACGCGCTCCGTGGCCGCTCGGGCCCCCAGCAACACCCCGGACGTGCCCGCCACGATCAGGACCGAAGCGCAGAGCCCGGCGATGCGCATCGCCATCGGACCGGGAGCCCGCATGCCGAACCGGCCCCAGGTCGCGGCGCACACCCAGTTCCAATGCAGCACAAGGTGCAACACGAGCACCGCAAGAAAGGCGAGTGCGACCCACAGATGCACCTCGCCCCACGCATGCCGAGAGAGCCCGCCCAACTCGAGCGAGCGGTTGGTGCCCGGGGGAAGCACCCAGAAGAGCCCAAGGCCGGTCACGACCAATGCGACAAACGCCGATGCGGCCGCCGCATCGACGATCCAGTTCAGGCGCAGCCGGTTCATACTGGCCTCCCACGAGTTGTACGTTGAGGAACGCCAGGATGGTCGGCGTCCCGCACTGGATCGCCGCGAGACTTGGGGGTTACTCCAGCAGCGATCGCCCGGTCATTTCCGGTGGTGCGGCGAGCCCGAGCATGTTGAGGGCGGTCGGGAGAATGTCCGCCAGCCGACCGCGGCGCTCCCGGGTCTTTACGCTGAACCAGCCGGCCGGGTCGCGATCCCCTCTGAGCGTGCGTCCCTTGAACGCGCTTCCGACGACGATGAGCGGCACGTCATACACCGTGTGGGCGGTGTGCGGAGAGCCGGTCTCCGGGTCGAACATCTGCTCGGCGTTGCCGTGGTCCGCCGTCACGATGAGCGAGCCGCCCTTGGCGAGCGTGGCGTCGACGATCCGGCCCACGCACGCGTCGACGGTCTCGCAGGCGGCGACGGCGGCCTTGAGATTGCCGGTGTGCCCGACCATGTCGCCGTTGGCGAAGTTCACGACGAGCAGGTCCTCGCAGTCGGGCGCGTCGAGCCGTTGCAGGACCGCGTCGCGGATCTGCTCGGCCGCCATCTCCGGCTTGAGGTCATAGGTCGCGACCTTCGGCGACTGCGGATTCTCCCGCTTCTCGCCCTCAAAGGGCGAGTCGCGATAGTCGTTGAAGAAGAAGGTGACATGGGGGTACTTCTCGGTCTCGGCGCAGCGGAACTGGGTGAGCCCGAGCTTGGAGACGTACTCCCCGCCGATGTTCACCATCTTCGGGGGCTTGGGGAAAGCGACCTGGACGTACGGCGCGAGCTCCTCGGAGTACGCCGTCATGGTGACAAAGCAGAGATCGAGCGCACTTCCGCTGCCCCCGCGGTCAAAGCCGTGGCGGCCGGAGTCCGGGGAGGGCTTGACCTTGGCCCATATCGCGTCTGGATACACAAACGCCCCTGAGATCTCCCGCGGACGATCGCCGCGATAGTTGTAGAAGATGACCGTGTCGCCCGCGCTGATGCGTGTCCGGGCGGCGTCGTCGGGATGCCTGGCGATCATGGTGGGGGGAATGAACTCGTCTCCCGCGGTATTTGAGCTCGCGGGCTTGTCGTAGTACCTCTGCACGGCGAGTTCGGCGCTCTCCATGATCGGGATGTCGAGCTTGCGGGCGTTGTGCCCGGTGAGGGCCGCATAGGCCCGCTCGACACGCTCCCACCGGAAGTCGCGGTCCATGGCGTAGTAGCGCCCCATCACGCTCGCCACGAGCGACCCTTCGCCCCAGAAGCGCATCGAACGCACCTTGGACTCGACCTGCCGCACGAACTCGATGCCGGTGAACGGCCCGGTGTCCCGTCCATCCATGAACAGATGGATCGCCACGTCGGGGTGCTCCAGGTGCCTGCACAGCTCCAGCACCGCGTAGAGATGCTCGAGCAACCCGTGCACCCCCGCGTCGGAGCAGATGCCCATGAGATGCACGTACCGCCCGCGGGACTTGGCCCGGCGGACCGCGTCGGCGAGCACCTGATTGCCCATCAGCCCCGCCCGGCACTGCTTGGTGATCGCCACCGATTCCTGGTCCACCACCCGCCCGGCGCCGATGTTCTGGTGCCCGACCTCGCTGTTGCCCATGGTCCCCTCGGGCAGGCCGACGTCCTCCCCGCTGGTCTTGATGAGCGTCCACGGATACTCGCGCTGCAGCCGGTCGGCGACCGGCGTCTTCGCCAGTTTGACGGCGTTGAAGGCGTCATGGGCCGGGTGCGGGTTCTCGCCCCATCCATCGCGAATGATCAGGACCAGGGGCGCGTTCTTTGGCTTCTGTGCGGGCATAGGTGACCAGTTTATCGCCCCCGCGTCCACAACCTCGGCGACCCGGGCCGGTACGATGACGATGACCGCGGTCGCCCGCGCGTTTGGCCCCGTCGCCCTACGCCGAGCCGAATCGCCGCGACCGCCCACGGAGACCTCCATGCGCCGGACGTTGACCATCTCGCTCGCCCTCTCGCTTGCTCTTGCCGCGGGCTCATCCGCCCAGACCGCCGCACCGACGGCGACTCCCACGGCCACGCCAACCCCCCCGGCGGCGCAGAGGCCGGTCCCGCGCGAGCAGCTTCAGGCCGCGCTGAAGGTCGGGGACCCGGCCCCGGCGCTCGGCATCAAGGAGTGGATCAAGGGCGCGCCGGTGAAGAGCTTCGAGAAGGACAAGGTCTATGTGGTCGAGTTCTGGGCCACCTGGTGCGGGCCGTGCATCGCCAGCATCCCCAAGCTCACCGCGATGCAGGCCAAGTACAAGGACAAGGGCGTGACGATCCTCGGCGTCTCCACCGATCAGGAGCACGACAAGGTCCGCCCCTTTGTCGAGAAGATGGGCGACAAGATGAACTACACCGTCGCCCTCGATGACGGCGCGACCATGCGGAACTACCTCATGGCCGTCGGTCAGGGCGGGATTCCGTACGCCTTCGTCGTCGACAAGTCGGGCAAGGTCGCCTGGCACGGGCATCCGGCCGACGGGATGGAGTCGGTCATCGAGCAGGTCGCCGCGGGCACCTTCGACCCGGCCAAGCACGCCGAGAGCAAGCAGAAGTTCCGCGAGCTCGTCCGTGCCTACGGCGAGGCGGCGCAGAAGCAGGACTGGGACGCCGCCGAGAAGGTGCTGACGGATATCGCGCAGGTCGCGCCCGATCAGGCGGGCATGGCGCAGATCGCCCGGTACACGATCATCGCGACGGGCCGCAAGGACGTGCCCAAGGCCCTGGAGTTCGCCCAGACGCTCGCCGCCGGCCCGTTCAAGGACAAGGCGATGGAGCTCACCGAGCTCGCCGACAAGCTCATCTCGACGCCCGACATGCCCGAGTCCGGCCGACCGGTCGCCGTGGACATCGCCCGGCAGGCCTCGCTGGCGCACAAGGGGACGGACATCCGTGCCCAGGTGCTGCTCTCCGAGGCGTTGAAGCGTGCGGGTCGTCTGGACGAGGCGATCGAGGCGGCCAAGTCCGCCGTGGCCCTCGCGCCCGACGAGATGCAGAAGCAGTATTACGGGCAGCGCGTCAAGGACCTGGAAGAGCTCAAGAGCGCGGGCGCGGCGGAGTCCAAGCCCGGCGAGCCCGCCGAGAAGCCCGCGGACGCCAAGCCCTGATCGTCGCGTGACGCGCGGGCGACGGCGGTATGCTCGTGGGCATGTCCACCGTTCCCGCGACGAGTCTGCCGTACAAACTCGCCTGTCTCTGCGATCTTCGCGACAAGCAGGGTCGGGTGCTGCTGCTCCGCCGGCTTCGTGAGCCCAACCGCGGGCTCTGCTCGCCCATCGGCGGCAAGCTCGACATGCACACCGGCGAGTCGCCCGCGCAGTGCGCGCAGCGGGAGATCCGCGAGGAAGCGGGCATCGATGTCCCCATCGATCGCCTGCACCTGGTCGGGCTGATCAGCGAGCAGGCGTATGAGGGCAAGGGCCACTGGCTCCTGTTCTACTACCGCGTGCTCGGGCACGTGTCGGTCTCGCGCACGGAGATCAACGAGGGCTCGCTCGAGTGGTTCCACCCGCACGAGATCGACGCCCTGCCGCTCCCGGAGACCGATCGCCGGATCATCTGGCCGATGGTCCGCAAAGCCGAAGCCGAGTATTCGCCCGACCGTCCGGGATCGCGGCCCGGGTTCTTTACGCTGCACATCGACTGCTCCAAGCCCGGCCCCGACGGCAAGCCCGGGATGACCTGGGCCATCGAGCAGCAGTCCTGAGCCGAGCGACAGCGGTGCGCCGCCTCGGACACCGCGTTACGCCCGGCAGGAGCTTGAGCCGTGTGCGGGCTCAGCGTCTGCGCATCATGGGGACGATCTTGGGCTGCGGCTTGGGCTCGCCGTAGCTCACCGGCCCGTCGTCAAACTCGAATGTCGGCCGCGAGAATCGCCCGGAACGACGCATCGCCACGCTGAACACCAGCCCCGTCATCGCCCAGACGGTGAGCATGCTTGTGCCCCCATAGGAGACAAACGGGAGCGTCAGCCCGATGATGGGCAGAATGCCCACGACCATCCCGAGATTCACGAACGTCTGCGCGAACATGATCGCCATCAGCCCGACGACCACGAGCTGCCCGAAGGCGTCGCGACAGAGCGCCGCCGTCAAATAGGCCCCCGAGAACCACACGACATACAGCCCCACG
>DHLW01000062.1:0-22525 GCA_002405485.1 Phycisphaerales bacterium UBA4658 | reverse complement strand
CGTTGTACTTGTGCAGCACGCGCGTCTTGGCGTCGCTCTCGCCGGTCAGACGCCCCGCGCCCGCGAGCATCTGGGCGCGCATGGACTGGTAGTTCACGCCCTCGGCCCCGCTGGTCGGGTCCTGGATCATCTGCACCAGCCCGACGATGCGCGCGTGCTGGTGCTTGCGCAGCAGCGGGAAGCTCCCCGGCTCGGTCATCAGCGCAAGCCCGACCACCGCCGCCACCGCCGCGCACGAGATCCCTGCCACCGACACCATGTGCCGCATCCGCGCCCCGGCGGCCCAGAGCATCGCGAAGATCGCCGGCGCAAACAGCATCGCGATGCCCAGATCCGGCTGCAGCGTGATGAGCGCGGCGGGCACGAAGGCCATGAGCGCCGGGGGCACCAGCCCAAGCAGCGTCCGATGGCTGTCCCGGAATCGCAGATAGTCCGCCATCACCAGCACGAACGCGATCTTCGCCACCTCCGAGGGCTGAAAGTCCATCAGCCCAAGCTCGATCCACGCCCGCGCCCCGTTCCGCGGCCGGACGATCGACGCCGGCACGAACGGAATCAGCAGAAACACCAGCAGCGCGAGGATCACCCACATCATCGGCCAGGCCACCAGCCGCACGAACCGGTAGTGCGGGACCGCGATCATCGCGCCAGCCAGGAGCCCCACGCCCAGATACACCATCTGTCGAAGCCCGATGCCCGTCGGCGTCACCGGCAGCACGCCGCCATGCGGTGCCGCGTCCATCGACCCCAGATCGATCGCGTAGATCCCGAGGATCGATAGCGCCAGCCCGCTGAGCACGCACGCCCAGGCCCCGTGCCATGCCGTCAGCTCGCCCCCGACGATCGCGCGAACGAGGTTCGATCGCATCATCGATCGTCCCCCGTCCCGGCATCAGCCCTGGGCAGATACCCCTCGGCGATGAGCGCGTGGATCACCTGGTTCGCCAATGGGCCAGACACCCGCCCGCCCGAGCCGCCATAGTCCACCACGCAGGCGATGGCGAATCTGGGCGTCTGCCCGACGCCCGCGAGCACCGCGCACCAGGAGTGATCGCCGTCGTACGACTCCTCCCGCCCGTCCTGCTGCGCCAGGTCCGCCTTGAACGGGCCCGTATCCGCGGTCCCGCTCTTGGCCCACACCGTCACGCCCCGGGCGTTGAAGATCGGCTCGGTCCTCTTGCTGCCGTCGTCCATCGTGTAGGTGATCACATGGGTCGTGCCGTGCTCCTGGTTTGCCGAGCCAAACAGCCCCTCGAGCGCCATCCGCACCGAGCTTGCCGGATAGCCAAGGTCCCGCGTCCGCGACGGCTGGTCGGCAAACAGCCGCGGCTCGATGAGCTCGCCCCCCCTGGCCAGCGCGGCATAGGCCGCCGCCGCGTGTAGAGGGGTCCACGTCACCGGTCCCTGCCCGATGCCCATGAGGATCGCTTCCTGGATCGTCGCCTTCGCCGGGTCCTTCACGTCCCCCGGCGATTCTAGGAGCGGCACGCGTCGTCGGCGCTCCTGCTCGCGAAGCTCCGCCTCGTCCGGGAGCGCGGGCAGATCGAACAGGTTGAACGGCGTCGCCTTCGGTCCGACGCCCAGCGCCGTGTACAAGTCGAACACCCGCTGCGTACCCAGCCGCTGACCCATCTCGAAGAAGAAGATGTTGCACGAGCACTTGATCCCCTCGGCTCCGTCCAGGTCGTGCCCCAGCCGATGCGAGTGCGTCGTGCGGAACTGCTTGTAGATCCAGCAGCGGTACAGCAGCGGCTTGTCCCTGAAGAAGTGCCCGGTGCAGGCGATCGCCTCGCCCTCGGCGTACTTGCCCGCCCCCATCGCCGCGCACAGCACCAGCGGCTTCACCACCGACCCCGGCTGATAGGCCTTGGACACAGCCCGATTCAGATAGCCAAGGTGGTACGGGTCGTTCGGAATCGTTCCGGGCGCAAAGGCGATCTGCTCCTGCGAATAGGTCGGGTGCGTCACCAGCGAGAGCACCTCGCCCGTCTGCACGTCCATCACCACCACCGCCCCGTTGAGCGCGGTGCCCATCGGCAGCTCCTGCGGGGCGCCGGGCGGCGGCGGCTCTTCGGGCCTGCGCGTCTTCTGCCACGGCTGCACCACCGTCAGCCCCAGGGCCGGATCGAACAGCGCCTGGATCCGCGCTTGCAACGCCACGTCCACGCTCAGGCGGATGTCCTGCCCCGGCTCGGCGCTCACCAGCTCCTCCCGCCCGGTGTCCAGGTGCTTGGTCCGTCGACCGCGAAGCCCGCGCAGAACATCTTCCTTGGCCTGCTCCACGCCGCCCTGCCCGACCGTGTCTCCCGGGCGATAGTGCCCCCGGTCGATCTCGCCGCTGCCCGGCTGCACCCTCGGCCGGCGCTGCATGTCCTCGCGGAACAGCTTCTCCCGCATGCGCCCGAGCAAGTGCGTCCCCACCCCGAACACCCGCACCGTCTTCTCCCCCTGGCGCAGCGGCGGGGGAAACGTGCTCGTATCCACCAGCACGTCCGACACGTCGAACGGATAGTCCCGACGCATCGAGTTCCGCACGTGCAGCCCCGGCATCACCGGGAGCGTCGCCACCCCGGCCACGCCCGCCGCTCCATCGATCAACTCGTCCTCGTCCGCCGTCGTCCGGTCCTTCACGCGCTCGAACGCAAACCCGATCGTGTCCGGCACGTCGCGGAGCAGCACGTGCGGCTGCCGCTGCTCCTGCACGACCACCCGCGTTGGCGGATTCGCCGGATCCGGCTTGCCCTCGCGACGACGACGCTCCGCGTCCTCGCGACGCTGCCGCTCGGTCACGATCGTGGAGAGATACTGCACTTGCTCGACGATCTCGGCCCTGCGGCGGTCGATCTCCTCCGGCGGCAGCCCGGAAAGCCGGCTGAACTCCTGCCACATGTTCTGCAGGTGCGCCTCATACTCCGCCCGGTATCCCGCCGACGCCGCCAGCCGATCCTCGGCGCCCATCGCCTGCCAGCTCTTGCCCGCCCGCTCCGTGGCCCGGCGCGCCGCGCGCAGGGCTCGAGTCTCGGCCCAGCGTCCGGTGATGACGGCGTAGTCCACGAGCACGTCGAAGCTCGGGCGATCCCGCGCCAGCTCACGCCCCTTGCGATCCAGGATCCGACCCCGCACCGTTTCCGTCCAGCTCTCGCTGATCAGCCGCTTTTCGGCCTCCAGCAGATGGCCCTCTCCCTTGGCCAGCGTCAGCCGAACCATCTGCGCCAGCGGCAACGCGGCCAGGAACAGCATGAAGACGACCAGCAGCAGCAGCCGCCGCTGAAACATGCTCGGAATGAAGTGGCTCAAACGCATCCGTGCTCCCGCCAGCGCGCAACGATAGCGACCACACCCTCCCCCAGGGCCCCGCCCCTGTGTATCGACCGTTCGATCTGGCTTCCCCCGCTTCATGACGCGGACGCCGACGCGTCGGCGGCTGGCCACCTGATCTCAGTGGTTGGCCCGGCGCACCGGCATGAGCTGGGCCGATTCCTTGACGCCCAGGTTCAGGTAGATCTCACGCGTCGCCGTGGAGCGGTTGAGCGTGTAGAAGTGGATCCCGCGGACGTTGTGGTCCAGCAGGTCTCGGCACTGCTCGGTGGCCCAGTGAATGCCGACGCGTCGCTGCGCGTCGGGGTCGCCCGCCGCCCGGTTCATGGCGCGGATGAGCGGCGCGGGAAAACGCGTCCCCGCCGCCATGTCCGCCATTCGGGCCATGCCCGAGGAACTGGTCAGCGGCATGATCCCCGCCACGATCGGCACGCTGATCCCCGCCAGGCCGCACCGGTCCCGGAAGTCGTAGAAATCGTCGTTGTTGAAGAAGAGCTGCGTGACGATGTAGTCGGCCCCGGCGTCCACCTTGGCCTTGAGATGGTCCATCTCCTTCACGCGATTGGGCGTCCCGGGGTGGCCCTCCGGATAGCCAGCCACGCCGATCCCGACCCCGCGCCGGTCGGCGTGCCCGCCCGAACGCCCGATCTCGTCATTGAAGCGTCGAAGGTACCCCACCAGATCGCTGGCGTACTTGAACGCGTCGTTCCCTCGGTCATACCCCGGGAGGTTCTTTGGCGGGTCGCCTCCGAGGGCCAGAATGTTGCTGATCCCCGCCGACGCGTACCGCTCCAGAATCCCGCGGATTTCCGCCTCCTGATGGCAGACACACGTCAGGTGGGGACACGGATCGAGCTTCCCATCCCGCTTCAGTCGGACCACCAGATCGTGGGTCAGGTCGCGTGTCGAGCCCCCCGCGCCGTAGGTCACCGAGACGAACTGGGGCTTGAGGGCCTCCAGTTCGCTGATGGATTGGTACAACTGCTCCGCGGCCTCTTTGGTCTTGGGCGGGAAGAACTCGAAGCTGAAAGTCGCCGTGTAGGTGTTGAACAGGTCTCGCGCGTGCATCGGAAGCTCAAAGGTATCGACTCGTCGCCGAACGAGAACGAGCGGCCTCGGCGCCACTCGATTCAGCCGTTCATCCGGATGAATGGATGAAGCTTAGGGCTTCTGCAAGCGTCGAACCTGCTCCAGGATCTGATCGTGCTGCCGCTTGAGGTGTCGGAAGCTGAGCAGGGACTTGACGCGCGTGACGAGTTCGAGCTTATTGACCGGTTTGGTGAGAAAATCGTTCGCCCCGGAGTCGACGGCCCGCTCGACGTCAGCGATTTCGTTCAGGGCGGTGACCATGATGATGGGAATGTCCCGGGTGTCGGGGCTGCCCTTGAGCTTGACGCAGACCTGGTATCCGGACATTCTGGGCATCATGACATCCAGGAGGATGATGTCCGGTTGTTTGTGTTCGACGGCGGCGATGGCCTCCACGCCGTCGTGGGCGACGCGGACTTCGGCGTCAAGGTCTTCGAGGTAGGCCTGGAGGAGTTCGAGATTCTGCAGGTTGTCATCGACGACGAGGATCGACGAGCCCTGGGTGGATTCGATGGATGTGGGGTCGGCCATGGGTGGGGTGGGGGGGTGCGGGCTGGGTCTGAGAAGAGTGGCTCAGCAATGACCGCTGGGGTATCGTACACGAGGTCTGGGTCGGCCGTGACGCCCCCAGGAGCGGCTGGACGAACGGAGCTTTGTGCGTGCCCTGGGTCTTTGGCCGGGCGCGAGAAATGGGATCGGTCGTGCATGGCCTGGGGCAGCCCGAATAAGTGTGCGTGGAACGACAAGTTCCGGATGCCGGACGTCGGGCAGTTGCGAGCGGGGCTGAACAAGCCGCTGCAGGGCGTGTTTGACGACGCTCGGCATGCGCTTCGGGAGCTCGAGGGGGTGGAGGAGAGCGTGTCGTGGCAGGGGGTGCCCTGGCGGTGGACGCTGGTGTTTGCGATGGCCGAGACACCCGCGGAACGGGCGCTTGGGTATCTGGTGCCGGACCCGCAGCGGGTGCAGGTGTGCATCCCGCTCACGCAGGAGCAGATCGAGAAGATCCCGATGAAGCGGCTGAAGAAGTCGATCCGGGATGGGGTGGTGTATGCACGCTCGGTGGCGGGGGTGTGGTGGCCGACGTGGGATGTTCCGGGTCGCGGCGCTCTGGATGAGGTGCTGGAGCTGGTGGTCCGCAAGCACAAGCTGGTCTTGTCCGCGGGCGAGACGGTGCCGGCGTAGCGGCGTGCAGTGCAGCGTGGGGGAGTGCGCGAGCCGATAGTGGGCTTTCGAAAAACCACAGTCGCGGCATGAGGCCGCGAGGAGCATGTCGATGCGGGAACAGGATGCCTGCGGGGCCGGTCGGGGTCGTGGACGAAAGCTGGCGGCGCTGGCCTGCGTGCTGCTGATGGCTTCGGTGGCGATGGCGCAATCGCTGGAGCGGCGGGTGCAGGGGGCGATCACGTCGGCGCGGCTGGGGAACGCGAAGGTCGGGGTGAGCGTGATCGACGTGCAGAGCGGGCAGATGCTCGTGGACATCGCGCCCCCGGGCGAAGACGCTCTCATCCCGGCGAGCAACATGAAGCTCATCACGACCGGGGCGGCGATGCTGGTGCTGGGCAAGGACCACGAGCTGCAGACCCGCGTGGTGGTGGATCAGGATCGGGTGATCATCCGGGGAGCGGGGGATCCGGCGTTTGGAGATCCGCACCTGCTGGAGACGATGCGGACGAGCGTTGAGCAGTTCACGGATCGGCTGGTGGAGTCGGTGAAGAAGAGCTCCGGGGGCTCGATCCGGGAGGTGGTGCTGGACGACCGGATCTTCGACCGGGACCTGGTGCACGCGGACTGGCCGGTGAACCAGCTCAACCGGGCGTATTGCGCTCCGGTGAGCGGGCTGAACTTCCATGCCAACGTGCTGAGCGTGTACGTGTCGCCCGGCAAGGGCGGGGGCGAGCCGGTGGTGCGGACGGAGCCCAGCGGATCGTGGCTGACGGTTCGACGGCTCGCGAGAACGGTGAAGGAAGGCAACACGGAAGTGTGGCTGGAGCGTGAGAAGGAGCCGTTTGCCTTCAAGCTGCACGGGACGGTGCGGACGGCGGTGGTCGAGCCGGTGCAGGTCACGGTGCACGACCCGGCGATGATGTTCGGGCGATATCTTGCCGATCGGCTGACTCGGGCGGGGCTCGGGTCGACGCAGGGCGTGAGCGTGCGGCTGGCCAACCCCGAGGACCCAGTGAGCGACGGTCCGGAGGCGCGCACGGCGGTGGTGGTGCGGACGAATCTGAGCGTGCTGCTGGAGCGGTGCAACGTGGACTCGGACAATCTGTACGCCGAGGCGCTCTTGAAGCTCTGCGGGCATCGCGTGACGGGGCAGCCGGGCACCTGGGGCTCGGGTGCGGCGGTGGTGCGGATGCAACTCAAGGACAAGCTCGGCGCGGACGCGGCGGCTCGAGTGGTGGTGGCCGATGGAAGCGGGCTCAGCCGGAACAACCGGGTCTCCGCGAGCACGCTTGCGCGGTGGCTGCGGACACTGAGTGTGTCTCCGGGGGGCGAGCACTTCGTGAAGTCGCTCGCGCTGGCGGGCGAAGAGGGGACGCTTCGGCGGCGATTCAGGGGCAGCAAGCTGGTGAGCGAGGTCCGGGCCAAGAGCGGGTACATCCGCCAGGTGCGGACGCTGTCGGGGTACGTCACGCATGCCGAGAGCGGGCGGCAACTGGCCTTCAGCGTGCTCGTGAACGAGGTGCCGGCGGGCGCGGACGCGCGGGCCAAGGAGCTGCACGAGAACATCGTGGAGTTGGTCGACGCGCATCTTGCGGGAGCAAAGGGCAAGTAGCCGGCGACACACAGCCGCGAGCCCGCGGCAGAGAGCGCGGCACGCCGCGGGAGACGCCCAGCGCGGAGCGTGCGGCCAAGACTGAAGGTGCCCGAGTGCGGGGCACGTTGAGGGCTCGAGAGCCGATGGGGGCATGGATGGCTTTGGCATGACGCATGTGCCGGTGCTCCTGAGTGAAGTCCTTGAGCTGCTCGGGCCGCGGCCCGGCGAGGTCGTGGTCGACTGCACGGCTGGCCGCGGCGGGCATGCGGCGGAGCTCGGGTCGAGGCTTGGCGCGGCGGGGACGGTGGTGCTGTTTGATCTGGATGCCGGGAATCTGGCGGCGGCGACGGCCCGGGTGCGTGCGCTCGATGGCGGGCCGCGGGTGGTCGGGGTTCATGCTTCGTTCGGCGAGTTTGGGTCGCGGACACGGGAAGCGCTTGGCGAGCGCGGGGCGGATGTGGTGCTGGCGGATCTCGGGTTCAGCTCGACGCAGGTGGATGATGCGGAGCGGGGCTTCAGCTTCATGCGGGATGGGCCGCTGGACATGCGGCTGGATCCGCGCGGGGCGATCACGGCGGCGGAGCTTGTCCAGACGATGCCCGAACGGGAGCTGATGGAGCTCATCCGGGACGTTGGGGAAGAGCCGCCGGAGGTGGCTCGGCGGATCGCGTCGAAAGTTGTCCAAGAGCGTCGGAACGGGCCGATAGACCGCACGGTGCAGCTTGCCGAGATCGTGCGTGCGGCGGTTCCCGCGGCGCGGGCGCATCAGAGCGGGCTGCATCCTGCGACGAAGACGTTTCAGGCGCTTCGGATCTGTGTGAACGACGAACTCGGAAGCTTGGAGCGGCTGCTGGAGACGCTGGCACGGTCGGCGGCGCACGCACGGGATGGTCGGGCGAGCGTGCTCAACCCGGGCGCGCGGATCGGGATCATCAGCTTTCACTCGCTGGAGGATCGGCCGGTGAAGCGGGTGTTTGCAGGGATGGTGGAGAGCGGCACGGCGGAGCACGTGACCAGGAAGCCGGTGACGGCGAGCGAGCAGGAGATCCGGGTGAATCCGCGATCGAGGTCGGCGAAGCTGCGGGTGGTGCGGGTGGTGCGGGGATAGTCGAGTTCGGACACCGTGCGGAGCAGGGTGGCGCGAAGGAGAATCGTGGAAACGGCTCGATCGAGCGGGAACGCGGATCGGGAGGTTGGTATCCTGAACAGGTTCATCATGGTCAACGCTTGCGGCACGGACGCCGCGGAGAGCGGGTGACCGATTCGGCCATTTGCAGGGACGCGTACGCCGTGACTCGCGAACACAAACTTGCTCTGATTGTCGGCTTCTCGCTGGTGCTCGTGCTGGGAGTGCTGATCAGCGATCACTTCTCCAAAGCGCGGAAGCAGGACATGGCCGAGGACATCCAGCCGACGTCGGCTCGGCTGGCGGGCGCGAGCGTGCCCGGGGTTCGGATGCAGGAGGAAGCGCCAACGGGCGGGCTGATGCCGCTGCCTGGCGTTGGAGCGGGGTTTGTGTCCGCGTCCGGTGTGGGCGTGCCCAGCGGTGCGGGGCAGCCGGGGGGTGTGGGCCAGGTGGTGCAGGGTGTGCCGGGTGGCACGGCGCCTGGGACGGGTCCGGACGTGCGTCCGGTGCCTCAGAACGAGATCGTGATGGGTCGGCAGACGGTGGGGGCGGGCGACGGGCCGAGCGGAACCGGGGGCATGGTGCGTCGGCCGGACTCTGCGGCGCTTGCGCAGGTGGATGAGCAGATTCCGTCGGCGGTGCTGCCGTCGCAGACGCAGCCGCCGGTTGTGCCGGGGGGGATGGGCGCGGCCCCGGCGCCGGTTGCGCCTCCGGTGGTGATTCCGATGCAGCGGCACGAGGTGAAGGAGGGGGACACGCTGTACCGGATCGCGGTGCGGTACTACGGCGAGGGGAAGTTGTGGGAGAAGGTTCGGGAGTTCAACAAGGGGCGGGTGAACGGGGATGACCTGCGGGTGGGGGTTACGCTGCAGCTTCCGCCGAAGGACGTGCTGCTGGGCAAGCCGTATGTGCCGCCGGTGGGCGGTGTGGAGTCGGCGGCGCCGGGTCGGCCGGAGTCTCGGAGTGAAGCGGCCGCGGGGGGTCGTGCTCAGCCGCGTGCGGCTGGGTCGTTCCGGGAGTATGTGGTGAAGGATGGGGACACGCTGAGCACGGTGGCGAGGAAGACGCTGGGATCGAGCAAGCGTTGGCCGGAGCTGCTGGAGGCGAACAAGGGGACGCTGAGCGATCCGGAGTCGTTGAAGGTGGGGATGAAGCTGCGTGTGCCGACGGGCGTGACGGCGAGCGCGTCGAGGTGAGCCGATGTTCGCGAAGCTGTGCGTGCTGATCGTGTCCATGGGAGTGATCGCGTGCGTGCTGCTGGGGATCCGGCAGCTCCGGGTGCAGGCCGCGCACGAGGCGGCGGCGGTGGTGCGCCGGGCTGAGAAGCAGAACCGGGAGCTGTGGAAGCTGCGCTCGGAGATCGCACGACGCGTGACGCCGACGAACGTGCACGTCGCGGCGTCGAAGTACGGCCCGCTTCTGCCGCTGAGCGCGGATCGGTTCGATCTGCTGGTTCGTCTGGAGACCGAGGAGCGGGAGCGGGCGACGGCGATGGCCGAGGGCGAGCTTCGGGACGTCGGGACGCGGTGAGTGGGCGCGGGGCGCGGCGGGGCCGGCGATCCGATTGGTAGACACGCAGAGTCGTTTGGGGCCAGCGATGCAGACAGAGGCACAGATCATGGCGGGAACGACGCGTGCGGAAGCCGGAGCGGCGGCGGGTGAGGTGGAGATCAAGCCGCGGGGCGCTGGGGCGTCTGGCGGGCGAACGCCAAGCGGGCAGGGGTCGTCTGCGGAGTGGCGTGGGCGAGCGGATCGCGTGGGGTATTGGCTGGTGGGCGGGGTGACAGTGACGATGGCGGTGATGCTTGGGCGGGTGGTGCAGTTGCAGGCCGCGCCGAGCGAGGAGTTGAAGCCGTTTCTGTCCGAGCGGCTGACGCGGGTGCCGGTGCAGGCGCCGCACGGGGACGTGTACGACCGTCGCGGGCGGGTGCTGGCGACGACGCGGTTTGCGCACAGCGTGTTCATCGATCCGACGCGGTTTCCGATGCCGCCGGGCGATGCGATCGTTCGGCTGGCGGACGCGACTGGGATGCCAGCGGCGGACATTGCCCGGCGGATCGGTCCTGCGGTGGACAGGGCGCACATGACGAGCGTGCCGGACTCGATCGATCCGAGTGCGCCGACGTTCGAGCCCAAGCGGTATCTGTCGCTGGGCAAGCCGCTGGAGGACTGGCGCGTGGACGCGGCGCGGGCGCTGACGGAGGGCGAGGGGAAGATTCCCGGCGTGCACATCGAGTTCAAGCCGACGCGTGTGTACACGTCCGACGAGGTGGCGGGGCACCTGGTCGGGATGGTTGGGTCGGACCACGAGGGTCTGAGCGGGGCGGAACTGAAGTTCAAGGATCAGATCGATCCGGAGGCGGGCTCGCTGCAGTACGTTCGTGACGCCGCGGGGAAGCCGATGTGGGTGTTTCCGGGGGGCTATCAGCCGGCGCAGCGCGGGGGGGACGTTCGGCTGTCGATGGATCTGGAGATCCAGCGGATCGTGGTGGAGGAGCTGGAGCGCGGGATCCGCGACGCGGACGCCGCGGGGGCGCGGTGCGTGGTGCTGGATCCGATGACCGGCGAGATCCTGGCGATGGCCGATCTGGTGCGGACGCCGGCGAACGCGATCGAGTATGATTGGAATCACGTGATTCCCAAGGGCGGGGACGGTCGGCGGTATCGGATCATCCCCAAGGACGCGCTCGCGGGCGTGCACGCGTCGCTGGCGCGGAACCGGTGCGTTGAGGACGTGTACGAGCCGGGCTCGACGTTCAAGCCGTTCATCTGGGCGACGGCGCTGGAGCACGGCGTGGTGCGGGAGAACGAGACGTTCAACGTGCACAACGGGAGCTGGGTGACGCCGTACGGACGGGCGCTGAGCGACGTGAAGGCGCGGGAGACGCTCAAGTGGACCGAGGTGCTGGTGTACTCGTCGAACATCGGCATGGCGCAGGGCGGGGCTCGGCTGCCGTTTGGCGTGACGCGGAGCTCGGTGCTGGAGTTCGGATTCGGGAAGCGACCCGGGCTTGGGCTTGCCGGAGAGACGCCCGGGCTTGTGACGTCGACCAGGTCGTGGTCGAACTACACGCAGACGTCGGTGTCGATCGGGTATGAGATCGGCGTGACGCCGGTGCAGATGGTGCGGGCGTTCAGCGCGTTCTGCCGGACGGGGGAGCTTGCAGGGACGCTGCCCACGCTTCGGCTGACTGGCGCGGAGTATGACACGACGCGGGAGGTCGCTCCGGTGCGTGTGCTGCCGCCGCGGGTCGCGGAGCTGACGCGGACGACGATGGCGAGCGTGACGGAGAACCTGGACAACATTCTCGAGGCGCGAACCGGGGACAGGCACGAGGTGTTCCGGTACTCGGCGTTCGGGAAGTCGGGCACGGCGCGTGCCCCGCTGGGCATGCCGCCCAAGGGCAAGAAGAAGCCCAAGGGTTCGGACGGGTACTTCGGGGGTCAGTACAACGTGTCGTTCATCGCGGGCGGGCCGACGGAGGATCCGCGGGTCGTCGTGCTGGTGGTGGTCGATGATCCCGGGCCAGAGCTTGTGCGTGCTCGGCGGTACTACGGCGCGCTGGTCGCGGGGCCGGTGAATCGCCGGATCATGGAGCGGACGCTTGAGTATCTGGGCGTGCCGGCCAGCTCCCAGGACGCTGGGTCAATCGTGACGGCGGCACACGAGGATTGATGATCGATCCTCCTGGTGAGCCGATCCGCGAGCGCATCAGCGCGGAGCGATGGGCCGGGCAAGCAGCGCCGTGAGGGGCGATGCGGGTGCGGGCTCGATCGTCCAACCCGGTTCGCAGGCGTGCGGAATGAAGGCCGACTGGCCCAGCGGGAGCGGCACACGCTCGTGACCGCGACAGAACGAGCCCGAGCCCCGGAGGATCATGAGCACTTGCCCGTGCATCGAGTCGATGGCGTGGGCGGCGGTGATCGTGCGAGAGGAGAGTTCGAAGTACCGGGTGTGCACGCGGTTGTCGGAGCCGAGCAACTGCACAGGAGCGGGCGGCGGCAGGAAGTCGGCGGAGGCGAGGGCGGGCTCGACGTGCAGCTCTCGGCCGGAGCGTCCCCAGTCATACAGACGGAAGGTCGTATCGCTGGGGGTCTGAACCTCGGCGACGAGGACCCCCGCGCCAAGGGCGTGGACGGTGCCGCTGGGGAGATTGTGGCACTCGCCGGCGACGGCGGGGACCTTGCGGAGCATGTCGACGATGGCCGGATCGCCGGCGCGGGCCGCTGAGCGGAAACGCTCCGGGGAGACGTCGGGGCGGACGCCGACGTAGATCGACGCGTCCGGCTCGGCGTGCAGGATGCACCAGCATTCGGTCTTGAGGTGGGCATCGGGATGAGCGCGGGCGAACTCGGGGGAGGGATGGACCTGGACGCTCAGGTTCTCGCGCGCGTCGAGGAACTTGATGAGCAGGGGGAATCCGCCCGCCGGGGTGCGCAGGGGTTTGGGGAGCATCGCTTCTCCCCAGATGGAGAGCGCGTCGCGGATGGATCGGCCGTGGAGCGGACCGCTGGCGATGACGCTTCTGATCGCGCCACCGCCTGCGCCGGATGCGCTGGTGGAGTCCATGTCGGCAAGCTCCCAGCTCTCGCCGAAGGAACCGTCGGTGGTGGGGAGGTGTTTCCCGATGCGTTCCAGGGAGCGGCCTCCCCAGACTTTCTGGAGGAGGACGGGCTCGAAGGTGATGGGGTGCGGGTGCGGCACGGTGGCGGGGGCATGGCTTGGCCGCGGTGAGCCCGGAGGAGCGTTGGAATCAGGACGCATGTCGCGGAGGGTATTCGAGCGGGACAGTGTTTGCGGGTGCGCTGCGGCGTGGGCTGATCAGAGCGTCGGGAGGCGGCCGCCGTCAACGGGCAGATTGATCCCGTTGATGTAGGCGGCGGCGGGCGAGGCGAGGAACGCGACCGCGGCGCCGAGTTCCTGGGGCTTTGCGAATCGTCCTGCGGGGATGCCGGCGAGGAGTTCCTTCTCGACGAGCTGGGTGCTTGCGCCGGACTTGGCGGCGCGTGCGGCGACGAGTGAGGTGAGCCGGTCGGTCTCGGTGTATCCGGGCAGGACGTTGTTGACGGTGATGCCGTAGGGAGCGAGTTCGCCCGCGAGGGTCTTGGCCCAGCTCGCGACCGCGCCGCGGATGGTGTTGCTGACGCCGAGATTGGCGATGGGCGCCTTGACGCTGGTGGAGATGATGTTGATGATGCGGCCGAATCCGTCGGCCTTCATGCCTGGGACGACGCACTGGGTGAGCAACTGGCTGGCGATGAGGTGAGCGGTGAAGGCGTCGATGTATGCCTGCGGCGGGGCGTCGATGGCCGTTCCGCCAGGGGGACCGCCGGTGTTGTTTACGAGGACGTGATAGGTTCCGCCTCGCTCGTGGAGCGTGCGAACGCCTTCCTGCACGGCGGCGACGTCGCCCAGATCCGCGGCGACCCAATGGTGGCGGACGTCGCCAGCGCGGGGAAGCTCATCGGCAACGGCCCGGAGCTTGTCTGGGTTGCGAGCCAGAAGGGTGATCTCGGCGCCCAGAAGGGCGAGTTCGACGGCGGCGGCTTTGCCGATGCCCTGGGTGGAGCCGCAGACGAGGGCACGCTTGCCGGCGAGAGAGAGATCCATGGGCAAGGGTACCCGGAGGGCGTGTCGGCGGATCGGCGGTGGGGGATGGCGGAAAGGTCCTATGCTGGACGCGATGTCCGACGCCGAGAGTCCGTCAGAGGTCTTTGAGCTTGAGCCGCAGCCGCCGGCGCCGAAGCTGCCGGGGAGTGTGGTGGTTCGTCCGGACCCGGATGGGGTGATCGACGCTCTCGCGGCGGATCTGTTCATCCACGCGCACAACTGCGTGCGGGCGTTCGGGGATTTTCATCTGGCGCTCTCGGGGGGGTCGACGCCTGTGCCGCTGTATCAGCGGCTGATGATCGACCCGATGTTCCGGGAGTTTCCGTGGGGGCGGACGCACCTGTGGATCGTGGACGAGCGGCGGGTGCCGTTCGACGACGAGCGATCGAACTTCAAGATGATCAGCGAGATCATCGGGGACCACTCGGGAATCCCGCGTGAGCAGGTGCACCCGATGTTCGCGCTGGCTGACGACGCGGACGTGCAGTACGCGCAGACGCTGCGGGACGTGCTGGGCTGGCGTGAGCGGGGGCACGATCGGCTGGACTATGTGCTCCTGGGGATGGGCTCAGACGGGCACACGGCATCGCTGTTTCCGCGTTCTCCGGCGCTTCTGGAGACGCTCGGCGCCGGCGGCGCCCCGGGCTCTGCTCCGCTGGTGCGCATCAACGCCGGGCCGTCGGTCACCCCGCCGGATCGGGTGACCATGACGCTTCCGCTCATCAACGCGTCGCGGTTCATCGGTGTGCTGGTCACGGGCAAGGGCAAGCGGCAGACGCTTGCGGCGATCGAGCGTCGGCGGGATGAGCCGCGGGCGGAGGAGGAGCTTCCGATCCTGGGAGTGCGGCCACTGGGCGGAGAGCTGCGCTGGTATCTGGACTTTGGCGCCTGTCCCGCCGCGGAGGCCGGAAGATCCGGCTGAGGCACGAGTGAACCTGTCGGTCGTCGCCAATCCCCGGATCACGTTCGGCGTGCGCTATCAGGACGAGCACCTGCTGGTGGTGGAGAAGCCGCCGCGCGGGCCGACGCAGCCCGGCAAGGGGCACTCGGGCGACACGCTGCTCAACGGGCTGTTTGCGATGCACGGAGCGCTGCTGCAGAACCTGGGCAAGGCCCGCGACTTCGGGCTGCTGCACCGGCTGGACAAGGACACCTCCGGGCTGCTGATCATCGGCCTGCGAGCGTCGGCGTATGACGGCCTTCGCGAGCAGTTCGTCAATCGGCAGATCCGGAAGTTCTACTGGGCCGTCTGCGACGGCGCACCCAAGCACCCGGCCGGCGTGCTCAAGATGCCGATTGCCGAGAGCGATCCCGCCGCGGAGGACAGGCCCGGCCCGATGAAGCTCGCGCACATCTCTCGTGCCGGGAAGCCGGCGGTGACGGCGTATCGGGTGCTTGATCGGGGGGTCGCGGCGTCGCTGGTGGAGTGCCGTCCGGTGACGGGCCGGCTGCACCAGATCCGTGTGCACATGGAGGCGATCGGGTGTCCGCTGCTTGGGGACGTGCTGTACGGCCCGCGACGGGTGCATCATGCGGCGCCGCGCGTGGCGCTGCACGCGCACCGTCTGGTCTTCAATCATCCGATCACCGGCATGCTCATCGACGTCCGGACCGACTGGCCCGGCGATCTTCGGCGCACGCTTCGGCTGCTTGGGCTGCACAGGCCGGGCACGGGGAGCGACGCTGCGGAGCGCGTGCCGGACCAGCTCGATGCCGAGGCGTCGTGATCACGACGCGCGGATGCATCCGATGAGATCCGCGGCGATGGCGTCGCAGAACAGAAAGCCGTCGTCGGTGAGCACCCAGCGATCCTCGCTGCGGCGCAGGTGCCCCCGGGCCTCGATCCGATCGGCGGCGCGGACCAGCCGGCGCGCCGCGGCCGGGGCGATGGCCTCCAGATCTTCGAGCAGTCCTCCGACGTCTAGACCATGCTGCAGACGCAGACCCATGAGGGTGCGCTCGCGGATGAGGCGCAGCGGATCGGGCGATTCGACGTCCACGATGGGCGCGAATCCGCGGCGTGGGTCGCTGTCGAGATAATCGCCCAGCCGAGGAACGTTCTTGTACCGCCAGCTTCCGGCGCGAGGGCTAGGGACGAGCACGTGAGCGCTTGCGCTCGGACCGGCGGCGAGCCAGGACTCCTGCACCCAGTACGCGATGTTGTGCCTGGACGCATGCCCCGGGGCGGCGAAGTTGCTGACCTCGTACCGCTCCAGGCCCGCCGACCGCAGGGTGCGGAGTGTGTGCCGGAACATCTCGGCTTCCAGCTCGTCGTCGCAGGGGCGGATCGCGCCAGCGCGAAGGCGGGCGGTCATGGCGGTGTTGGGCTCATAGGTGAGGGCGTAGCAGGACAGGTGCGACAGTCCCAACGCACGAGCGGTCCGCAGATCGGCGTCCCAGTCCTCGAGCGTCTGCCCGGGAATGGCGAAGATCAGGTCGATGGACTGGCGTGCGATGCCCGCTCGTCGGGCGGCGTCGACGGCTCGGGCGACGTTGGCAGGGTCATGCCGACGCTCGAGCGTGGCGAGATGCGCGGGCATGAAGGACTGGGCTCCGATGCTCACGCGATTGACGCCGCCCTGGCGCAGCAGGTCCAGGAGTTCGGTCGATGCCGACTCGGGGTTGCACTCCACGGTGAACTCGCCGCAGGCGACGGGCGTCCATGGGTCGTCGTGCTCGGGTTTCCAGGGTGCGGTGATGGCGGAGAGGTCGAACAGGTCGTGCAGCGCGGTGAGCAGCCGACGCCAGAGGTCGACGCGGATCAGACTGGGCGTGCCCCCGCCGACGAAGATGGTCCGGAGCGCACCGGCGTGCGGCGCGAGCGCCCGCAGTTCGGCGATGAGCCGCTCGACGAACGCGGCCTGCTGGTCACGAGTGTCGACAAACGAGTAGAAGTCGCAGTAATGGCACTTGTGGACACAGAAAGGGGTGTGGATATAGAGCGCGCGGGGTCTGCCCGGGGCGATGGGAGCCGGGGAGGGGCCTGGATCCAGGATTTCTCCGGCGTCCCGGCGTCCTGCGGGGACCTGGTCGCGCTGGGGCAGGGAAAGACGTACACTTTGCCCGGGAGCGTCCATGGATCGGACTGTACTCCGACCGATGCGGGATGGGCTCCGAGTGCGGGCGAGCGTTGCCGTTTGAGGCCGTGAAAGGACAGGTGGACGTGAACGTATCTCTCGTGATGGTCACCGCCGACGGCAAGCTGCGCGAACTGCCCTCGATGTCGCTCCCGATCTCCATCGGTCGCAGCACGGAGGCGAAGATCCGGGTGCCCGTTCCGGAGGTGTCGCGGCTGCACTGCGAGCTCTCGGAGGACGATGACGAGCTCATCGTCAAGGATCTCAAGAGCTCGAACGGGACGTTCGTGAACAAGGAGCGGGTGAAGAGCCGCGAGCTGCTTCCGGGGGACCTTGTGTGCGTCGGGCCGGTGGTGTTCGTGGTGCGGATCGACGGGCATCCGAAGGTGATCGATCCGATCATCGCGTGGGCCAACGGCGGGGTCGCCGCCGGCGAGGGTGAAGAGCGACCGACTCAGGACGGCGTGCCCTCGTGGAAGGACAAGCCCTCGCCCTCGCCCGCGTCCGCCGGCGCCAAGCCCGCCCCGGCCAAGCCCGCGGCCAAGCCCGCCGCCAAGAGCGATCCCGACGACAGCGGGGATCTGTCAGACATCATCGCCGATCTGTCGGAGAGCGACTTCGACATCGATTTCGGCGAGGATGACGGCACGAAGAAGCCCGGCAAGAAGTGATCGACCCGCAGGACTTTGGGGTGGAAGGGCTTGAGTTGATCAGGCCCGCCGACGATCGTCACGATCACGGCGCGATGGCCGACAGCACCGAACGCCCGTCGGGGCGGCTTGTCGTGCTGAGCGCCGATCACTCATCGGCACCATCTCGGGCGAATCGGCCGGAGCGGAATCGATCATGCTCCGTTATCGCACCGTGGGCATCCACGCGGCGAGCAGGTCACGGGCGGCGGCGAGGTCGACGAGGTCGATCATCTCGGTCACCGTGTGGATGTAGCGGGTGCCGACGACGATGCCCGCGGCCCGAGCGCCGCTTCGGGCCTGCTGCCCCGCCGCGCCGTCCTGTCCGCCGCGGGCGAGAATGGTGCGCTGGTGCGGGATCTTGTTCTTTTTGGCGACGGCTTCGAGGTCGTTGATGAGGCGATAGTCGGCGATGAAGGAGCTGTCCATGACGTGCAGCCCGCAGCCCTGGCCGTGCTTGGTGACGGCCTCGTCGGCGGGGACGCCCGGAGTGTCGCAACTGAGGGTGACGTCGATGCCGATGGCGATGTCGGGCTCGACGCCGAAGCTCGCGGTGTGGGCGCCACGGAGGCCGACTTCTTCCTGGACGGTGAAGACGACGGTGACATCGCAGGCGTGGGCGGCCTTCTTGTCGGCGATCTGTCGGACGCTCTCGATGCCGAGCCAGCAGGCGACGCGGTTGTCCAGGGCCTTGGAGACGAACTTGTCGCCGACCTGGATGGCGGGCTCGTGCATGACGACATAGTCGCCGATCTTGACGCTCTTGCGGACCTTGTCGGGCTTCATGCCGAGGTCGACGAAGAACTCCTTGACCTCGGGGACCTTCTTCTTGTCCTCTTCGCTGGCGATGTGCACGGGTCGACCGCCCGGGTTCATCACGCCAGGGATGTCGCCCGCGTCGGTGCAGACCAGGACGCGTCGGCTGAAGAGGTTTCGGGTGTCGAAGCCGCCGGCGGCGTTGACACGGATGAACCCCTGGTCATCGATGCCCTTGACGTAAAAGCCGATCTCGTCCATGTGGCAGAGCAGCAGGACGCGGGTCGGTCGGCCGAGCCCGTTGTCAGCGCTCTTGCCCTTCTTCTCGACCTTGGTCGCTGGGCGAGTGCAGATCAGGTTGCCCATGGCATCGGTGCGGATGTGGGAGAAGAGTCCCTGGACTTCCTGCTCGATGAGCGTGCGGACGCGTTCCTCGCGCCCGGGGACGCCGGGGGTCTCGCACAGACGCTTGAGCAGATCGAGGTTCACTTTGGGCACGAGCGCATCTCCCAAGAGGATTTTGCGGCGACTGGCCGCGAGCTGGAACGGGCTGGAGGATATCCGGCTCTCGGGCCTGGTCGCCGGGAGCGAGGGAATCTCGCCGGGACACCGCCAAGGATCTGGGAATGTCCGATCTCCGCCACCCGCTCCTGGATCTGCACCGGCAAGGCGACGCACAGCTCATGTACTATGCCATCGGCGAGAGCGCGTCCGCGGACGCGGCGGCGCCGGGGCCTCCTTCAGCGTGGATCGTCGAGGCGTTCGATCCCGTTCCCGTCGAGTACGCCGCGCTCCGCACGCATGCGGCGATCTTCGATATGCCGCACCGTTCGACGCTGATCATCAGCGGGAGCGAGCGGCAGAGCTTCCTGAACCGGATGCTGACGCAGGAGCTCAAGGACCTTGGGCCGTTCATGGCTCGGCGGTCATTCTGGCTGAACCGCAAGGGGCGGATCGACGCGGACCTTCGACTGATCGAGCTTGGAGATCGGACGATCGTGGACGTGGACATCCTCGCCGCCCGCCGGGCTCGAACCGGCCTGGAGGCGTTCATCATCACCGAGGAGTGCGCGATCGAGGATGCGTCGGCGCGCTTCGCGCGGCTCTCGATTCATGGGCCTGCGTCGGCGGCACTGGTCGCCCGGCTCTCTCGCCCGGTGTCGGGTGTGCCGATCGCGGAGATCGCTCCCGGGCAGGTCGCGGTGGTGGAGATCGCCGGCGCCGAGGTCGTCATCGATCGTCAGGACACCACCGGCGAGATCGGGCTCGAGCTGCTGGCGCCGATGGACGCGGCGGCGAGCGTGTACCAGACGCTGTCGCCCTCATGGGCCGAGCGACCTGCGGGCGGACAGGGCGTGATGCCCACCGGTCCGCTGGCGCGGCGGATCGGCTGGCACGCGGTGAACATCGCCCGCATCGAGAACTTCTGGCCCATGTACTACGCGGATTTCGGCCCAGACTCTCTGCCCGCCGAGACCGGCGAGCGCACGCTGAACGATCGCGTGAGCTTCAAGAAGGGGTGCTATCTCGGGCAGGAGGTCGTGGCCCGGATGCATGCGCTCGGACATCCGAAGCAGCGGCTTGTGGGGCTTCGACTCGACGTTGGACAGACGCCGGGTGCGACATCGACCGGCGCGGGCAACCCGCTGGGATTGCCCGATGCGCCGCAGGCCGTGACGGGGACGATGCTCGTTGGCGCCGATGAACCCGGCGCTCCGGCAGTCGGTGCGGTGACGAGTTCGTGCCTGGCGCCGATGCTCTCTCAGGCCCACATCGCGATCGCGATGGTGAAGTGGTCGCACGCCTCCCCGGGGACGGTGCTCTTTGCCCAGCTCGATGACCGTCGGATCCGGGCCACGGTGACCGATGGGGGGCCGTTCGTTCGCCGCTGAGCGTGAAGCGCGGCAGGCGGGCGTCAGCGCCGATACACAAGCAGCACGTCGTCATCGATGCGCTTGACGCGGCTGAGGTTCAGCCGACGGGCCTCGATGAGCCGCTCGGCGACCCTGCCGCGGACGCACGGCTTGGCGAGCTCATCGCCCAGGAGCATGGGCGCGACGTAGACATGGGCTTCGTCGACGAGATCGCCCTCGAACAGCCGGCCGAGCAGCCCCGGCCCGGCCTCGATGAGCACGTTGGTGGCCTGGTGCTTGTGCACGAGCATGCGAAGGACGCCGTCGACGCTGACTTCGTCCTGCTCGCCCAGGGCGAGGACCTCGACGCCCATGGCGGTGAGCAGCGCGACCTTGCGCTGCTGGGAGCGCAGGGCCTGATCGTCGCAGACGATGGTGAGGGGGGCCTCGTCGATGGTGCGGACGATCTGGGATGAGTCGGGGGTCTCGAGTCCAGGATCGATGACCACGCGCCGGGCGGTGCGACGGTGCGTCCATCCGGCCCGGGCGGTGAGCACCGGGTCGTCGGCGAGCACCGTGCCGATGGCGGTGATGACGGCGTCGACGCGGGCCCGAAGCCGATGCACGCGGCGGCGGGAACGCTCGCAACTGATCCACTTGCTCTCGCCGGTGCGCGTGGCGGCCCGGCCGTCGATGGTCTGGGCCCACTTCACGATCGTCCAGGGCAGGCCGGTCGTGACGCGCTTGACGAACGGGTCGCTCAGCGCGATCGCGGCGCGGCTGGCGTCGGTGAACTCGACGGCGATGCCCGCCGCCTCCAGCCGCTCGGCGCCGTTGAGCCCCTTGGGATGCGGATCGCGGCGCGCGCACACGACCCGGGCAACGCCGGCGGCGATGAGCGCGTCGATGCAGGGGGGCTGCTTGCCCATCTTGGCGCAGGGCTCCAGCGTGACATACGCCGTCGCCCCGCGGACGTCCTCTCGGCGGAGATCGGCGTCGGCGAGGGCGTTGACTTCGGCGTGCGGGCCGCCGAAGACGCGGTGATGCCCCAACCCGATGATCCGGTGGTCCTTCACGAGCACGCACCCGACGAGCGGGTTGGGCTCAACCAATCCCGCGGCACGCCAGGCGAGGCGTGCGGCGAGGTCGAGGTAACGGGCGCTGGAGCGGGGATCGTTCATGCGGTTCGTATGAGTTGTACGCGCTCGTCCGGGGTGATGATGGCCTTGGCGTCCTCCAGCCAGCGCCAGGCGTCGTTGCGATAGCCGGCGGTGGGCTTGAGCTCCGGGAGTCGGGCGCACCAGTGGCGGTTGAAGCGGGCCATGAGCAGCTCGCGGACGAGCTTCGCGGTCATGCTCGCCAGCGCCACCGGCAGGTGCTGCCGCTCGCTCTCGACCAGGAACAGCACATGCATGTGCCGATCGACGCCGCCGGTCTGGGCGCGGATCTCGTAGCGGCTCTGCTCGTCGGATTCGTGCGTGCAGCGGACGTCGGCGTCCGGGAAGGCCCGGCGGAGCATCGGGAGATAGTTCGTCCGCCCGCCCTGGCGGTCGCAGACGACGCGGACCCCGCCGCCCGGTTCGGCGCCGGCCGCGCCCCAGCGATCCCAGACCGTCCAGAGATGCTTGACGAGTCCGGTTTCGGTCGCGGCGGCCTTGGTCCCCGCGGCCTTGACAAGCTCGTTGAACACGCCCTCGCCGATGGGCTCGCAGGCGATGTCAAGCATGGCGACGCCGGCCTGCCCACACGCCATCCGGAGCGTGTTCGCGGACAGGGTGAAGGTCTCTGAGGGTCCGCCGACGGGGCAGAGGCCTGGGGGGCCTGCGTACCAGGGCTCCTCCGGGCTCGCCGCGCGGACGCGGTGGAAGAGTTCGGTGTCGCTTGAGGGGCATGACGCGTCGTGCTGGCCATCCTGGATGAGCAGGAAACTGAGGACGCCGCGTTCGAGGTGGGTGAGGGGATGCCGGCTCGCCGAGGAGTTGGCGAGCTTCAGGTTCTTGGAGTCGTCGACGGCGACCCGGCCCCTGGTGTCGTTTGGTGAACGGCAGACGCCGCGGCTGAGGAGCGTCCATAGGTTGGGGGCAGGCGACCCCTCGTTCCAGGTGTCCACTTGAAAGACGGAGAGGCCGATGCACAGCGGGCCAAGCAACGGCCCGTACCCGGCCTCATCGATCCCCGCGTAGACGAGCGGCATGAGGGATGGTAATGGCTTGGGCGTGCCCGGGGAAGGCGCGCGTGGGGTGGGGAT
>DHLW01000155.1:25012-32542 GCA_002405485.1 Phycisphaerales bacterium UBA4658 | reverse complement strand
GTCGGCGAGGAAGTCCCCGCCGTAGATCGTCGCATCGAAGAGCTCGTACTCGCTGTATCCCTGCTGCCGCGCGACCTCGTTGCACGCGTTTATTCCGCCCTGGGCGCACACGCTGTGCGATCGCCGAACCGGAACAAGGGAGAACAGATCCACCGGCACCCCGGCCTCGGCGATCCGCACCGCCGCCGCGAGTCCAGCCAATCCGCCTCCGACCACGATGACACGCTGCTCAGACATGGTGTGGCACTCTCACCTTGATTCGGATGCTTCGGTCCGAGCGATGCTCTCCGCACAGGAACGGCCGGACCGAAAACTCACCGACCCGTCGATTCCGGCGTTCCGCCTGTTTCCACCGCCGTGGACTTCTCGGCGTTCATCTTCAACTCGGCAACCCGGGCCGACTTCACGTCCAGGGTCATGAACCCGATCACTGCCGACCACGCCAGAACCATCAGGCCGGCCCCAAGCCCAAAGCAGGCATAGCCCCACCGCGACTGTGCGGCCTTGGAGATGGTGATTCCCCAGGTGATGGCCCAGGTCCACAGGCCGTTGGCAAAGTGGAACACCAGCAGCGTCACCCCGACCAGGTAGAACAGCGACACAAGCAGCCCGCCCAGATGCAGCCCGTCCCCGGTTCCGCTGAGAGCGGCGTCGATGTTCGAGCCCTGCAGCACCGCGGCCATGGTGCTCGCCGCGTACTCCGCGCTCCACTTCGTCCCGCCGGGAACCAGAAACGTCCAGCCCCACCGAAGCGTGGCGACGTGGTAGAAGATGAACAGAAAGCCGACATATCCGCTCACCCGCTGCAGCCAGTACCGCCAGTTGGCCCCGTAGGCGTACCGCGAGATGTTGCTCTTGCCGGTCTTGACGATGTAGAACCCGTAGATCGAGTGGAAGGCGATCGGCAGCCACAAGCCGAAGATCTCGATCAGCAGCAGAAACGGCAGCCCGTGGATGAAGTCCACCTCGTGCTGAAACGTGGCGGCCCCGGCGTGCCCCTGAGCGCCCGCGTGTTCGCGGTGGCGGGCATCCAGAAGACCCCACACGATCGAGGAGTTCGTGACCAGGTGCACGATCATGAACAGCCCGATCGGGAGCACCCCCGTGAGCGAGTGCAGGCGTCGAAGCAGAAAGTCATGCTTCTCGAGAAACGAAAGTGCTGGAGTGGGCTGTGCGCTCAAGTCCGAGGTTCCTTCGTGCGTGCTCGTCCGGGCACCCCACCCTCACCATTCGATCGTCGACGCGTGCGCGAGGCAACCGATCCCGGGTCCGGCAAAGCCCCCCGGCATCACGCCGCCCGCTCCGCCAAGCCCGCCCGGACCTCCCGGGCCCCCGGGAATCGCGACACCGCCCGGCGAAGTCTGCCGCAGTTTGCCTTCCTTTTTCATCTGCGCGATCGCCTGCACGATCTCCACGAAACGCATGCGCAGTTCGCCGGTGGTCTGCTCCAGATCGTGCTTCTCTTCGGGGGTCAGGTTGCCCTTGGTCTTGTCCTCCAGAACCCCCAGGAGATCGATGTGGAACCGCGCGTGCTCCAGAGACACGATCGCACGCCCGGTTTCCGGGTCCGGGAATGCCCCCATGTACATGAGCGCCTGGGTCGCGAGCGTGCCCAGCAACGCCTGGAAATCGGTCGCAGGCGCTTCGCCGCCTTCCGCCGGCGCACCGACCTGACCACCCGCGGGGGCCGCCCCGGGCACGCTCCCGGCTTTGGGCTTCTCAGCGGACTGTTTGGCGGCCCGCTCCTTCTCCGCGAGCTTCTCCCGTTCCCGCTGGGCCTGCGCCTTCCAGTCGCTGTCCACGATGATCTTGGGGGGCTGGCCCGAGTCCGACATGCGGCGTCCTTCCTGAGAGAGCCGATCAAACCCCAGTATAGCCCGCTGTTTGTTCCATTCTGTCGATTGCGATACCCTCTCGTATCCGCACCATGCACCCGTGCGGATGACATCGGACGTCTTCGGATTCTCCCTTGCGATCAGGACGCGCAATGAACCACATCTCCCGCTCGACCGGCATGCTCATCCTTTTCTGCGGGACGGCTCTCCCCTTCGCCGGGTGCGCCTCGGACTCAAAGCCGTCGCTCTTCTCGCGATCCGACTCCGCCCGACTGACCCCTGCCGACTTTGCAGCCGACGCCACCGACTCGCCCTCGTCCGATCCTGCCGCCCCCACGCGCCTGGGCGATTCCGCAGCCAGCGAGACCCCGGGTGCCACGGCCTCCACCTCCGCACCGACAAATCGCCCGACGCCCGCCGCCCCCGCACCACAGCCCCCGGCTCCGTCCGCCATGGTCATCACCGGCGAACCGGTGACCATCGACTCCGTCGTGGGGCAGATCAACGGCAAACCGGTGATCGCCTCTGAAGTGCTCGAGTCACTCGACGGCGTGCTCCGCGCAGACGCCCAGGCCGCCAAGTCGGCGGCGGACTGGCGGCAGTCCGCCGCCCGGCGGATCGTCGGCGAACTCCGCCGGCGGATCGTCGACGAGCTCGTGCTCTCCGAGGCCCGTCGCTCGCTCACACCCGAGCAGCGGCAGGGCCTCCTGCAGTTTCTGGAGACCATCCAGGGCCGCCTCGTCAGCCAGCAGCAGGGGAGCTCCGTCGCCGCCGACGAGTTGTACCGACAGCAGACCGGCCGAGGGCTGCGCCAGGAAGCCGAGGACATCCGCAATCAGGAGCTCATCCGCTTCGAGATCCGTCAGCGCGTCGACCCGCGAGTGCAGGTCTCCTGGCGCGACGTGAAGAACGAGTACGAGCGGTCATTCGAGACCTGGAACCCGCCCGCCGAGTACACGTTCCGCATGATCTACGCCGCCGCCGACAACGCCGCGGGGATCGCGACGCTCTCTGACGCCCTTCAGGCCGGCAAGCCGTTTGTCGAAGTCGCGGGCCTTGAGGCCAATGAGTTCGTTCGGCGTGAAGGTGGCAAGCTCTCTCGAAAGCACGCCGGGCCGCAGTCCAGCGGCGAGTTCAGCCCGGTCCCCGAGCTCAACAACGCGTTGCGGTCGCTGGCGGTCGGTCAGACCATCGGACCGATCACCTATGCCCCCGATCCCGCCCGGCCGGAGCGCCGACGAACCGCATGGGTCCACCTCGAGCAGGTCCAGACGCCCCCGGGCACCTCGCTCTATGACGCACAACTGGACATCTCCTCGGATCTGACCAGTCGCCGCCGGGCCATCGAGGAGCAGCGGTATCTGGAGCGGCTGCTCAAACGCGGCAACGTCTCCAGCATCGAGTCCATGGGCGAGCGGCTGCTGACCATCGCCACCGATCGCTATGCGCCCCGGTTTCGACAGGCCCGCTAGGTCGCCTCCTCGCATGCCCGCGTCCGCATCACCGAAACTCCCGCTCCTCGCCGCGTGCTCACGCCTGTGGGCCTGGGTTTGTGATCAGGACACCCGCTTTGCGGGAGAACGCGACCCGCTCGGGCTCGAAGGCGAGCGGCTGGCCGCGGCGTTTCTCAAGCGTTCTGGCTATCGCATCGTCTCCCGCAATCTGGTCGCGCCAATGGGCGAGCTTGACATTCTGGCCATCGAGCCGGACAAATGCACCATCGTCGCGGTCGAGGTCAAGGCCCGCCGCATCGGGCCCGCCGCGGCCACGCCGCCACCCGAGGCGGCCATCACGGCCCACAAGCGACGAAAGCTCGTCACGGTCGTCGACCACCTGACTCGGGCCAACGGCTGGAACCCGACCCTGGTGCGCATCGACGTCGTCGCGGTGGAGATCGGATCCGCGGGATCGCCCCCGACCATTCGGCATTGGCCCGGCGTCATTCGGGTTGAGCGCGGCGCATAGCCGCCCGCGGGCATCCATCATCCCCGATCACTGTGGAAGCTGCACGACCAGCGTGATGGGCAGCGTGATGGACTCCGCCTCTCCGTTCGGGCCGGCGCGGGCGATCACCACGACGCCCAGGTCGCTCGCGGCCCGATCCCGCATGGGGGCCGTGCCGCTCACCAGCACGTACATCATCGACGGATCGGGCCCGGGCACGACGTCCAGGGCCACGCTCCCGGCCTCGTCGCGTGCCAGCACATCCACCTGCTCGATGACCAGCGGCGTGCGACGGTCCGCCGTTGCGATCTCGAACGTCGCCCCGAAGACCGCTCCGGTCGTCACACGCACGCCGACCCTCGAAGGCTGCGCCGAAACACGACCGACCGCCTCGCCGTCAATGGTGATGTACTTGCTCTGCGCTTCGGCATCGTTGGTGTGCACAGTCAGCCGGGCGGCAAACCGCCCGAGAGCCATCTCCGCCGGCAAAAGGATGTCCAGTTCGCAGTCGTACACCTTGCCGCCCCCGGGCTGCGCCCGCTCGCGTGCCGGGCGTGCCGACGCCGAGACTGACGGATGATCGCTCTCCACTTTGGTGACCGCGAATCCCGCAGATCTGCCCGTCACCACCGCTCGGAGGCTCGTGGCCTCACCTCGCACCACGCGAGGAAAGAACTGCAGCGGCTCGACCCACACCCGCGGCTGAATGTCCGCCTTCACGCCCACCATCACCGCGGATGCTGGCAGCCCCGCCGCGGTGATCGTGGCATTGGCACGAACCTCGCCGGTCCGCCCCGACGGATCGATCTCCATCAGCAGCGATGTCGATTCCCCGGCATCGAGCTCGGCCTTGCCAAGTTCCGGCGGCGTGCAGAAGTGGCAGAACGACAGCTCCAGCCGAACCCGCCTCGACGACGCATTGGTCACGGTGAACGCGTGGAGGATCGGATGTGTATCGGAGTGCACGCCCAGGTCGACCGACGGCTGGCTCACCACGAGCGTGCCGTCGCCCGTCTGGAGTGTGACGCCCTTGGGCGGCTCCACGCCCTTGGCCGACTCTGCCACGCCGCTTGCGTGAACCCCGACGCCACCAGCAGACGCGCCGCCAACGGGCAGTCCTCCGACAGACGCGCCGAACGATGGTCCGGCGCCGATCAGGGCCGCAAGACCGGCGGGCACGAGCAGCTCACAGATCTGACGCATGGACCCTCCATCGGCCGAATAGTGGACTCTCTGCTGGCAGGGACCGATATCCCGTTCATGAATCGTTGGCCCGGCGGACGCACCTATCGAGGCGGTTTCGGCGACGCTCCGCCAAGACCCGGGGGAGCCGCCAGGATCTTCGCCGCTCTGGTGACAGTCGCCACTCTTGTGCTCGTGCTCTGGACGTATTGGCAGTAGCCACGATCCGCCCGCCCTCGACTCCGCTTTCGTCGGCACGGCCATCGGACATTCCCGGGCGCAGTCACGCAGTCTCCGCGGTGTAGCATGAGCCATGCCCGGCAGACTCCGCTCTCCACGCCGAAACGGTGCATCGCGTCGCCAGGCGATGACGAGGGTGCTCGCACAGGTCTCGGCCTTGCGTGACGCGGCGGTCGGCTACGCCGATTCCCATGCCGACCACATCGCACGGGCCGACTCGGCGTGGACCCGTTCCGCCGAGAACCTCCTGCACTATCTCAGTCTCCGGACGCGTGACCTCCGCGACCTTCAGGATCGCCTGAGCGATATGGGATTGTCCTCGCTGGGCCGCTGCGAGAGCCACGTCCTTGAGAACCTCGAGAGCGTCGTCCGCATGCTTCAGGCCGCCGCTGGTCCTCGCCGTGCAACCAGGCGCTCTCGCGCAGCAGGACGTGCAACCGCCCGACCAGGGCTCACGATCTCCCAGGGCAACCACCTCATCGCTCGGCACGCCGAAGATCTGCTCGGGCCGGCCCCTGATGCGCGCGGCGGAGCTCGCCGGGTCCGCGTGCTGGTCACCATGCCCGCCACCGCCGCCGATGATCCCCATCTGGTGCCGCGCCTGCTCGACGCGGGCATGGACTGCGCCCGGATCAACTGCGCCCACGACGATCAGGATGTCTGGGCCAGGATCATCCGGCGCGTGCGACGCGAGTCGAAGCGCCGCGGCCGAATCTGCCGAGTCCTCATGGACCTTGCCGGGCCGAAGGTCCGTGTCGGCCCGCTCCCGCCCGGGCCACGGGTGCTCAAGGTCCGTCCGCTCCGCGACGAACTCGGACGCGTCACCCGGCCGGTCCTGCTCGGGCTCTGCTATGCGCCTCCGGATCGACTTGGAAACGCGTCCCTCCCGGATGACTGCGACGTGCAGCTTCCCCTCGACGCTCGTCCAGGCGAACTCCGCGTCACCCCCGACTCGTTCATCCGATTCGTCGACGCCAGAGGCAGCCGGCGCCGAATGCTCGTCAGGGACGTCCATCCGGGCGGCATCGTCGCACAGATCGAGCGCACGGCGTACATCCTCGCCGGCACGCGCTTGCGCGTTCCTTCCGGCGCCCAGGAGACCATCGTCCGCGTCGGCCAGCTCCCGGAGCTTCCCGGGGCCGTGCTTCTGCGTCCGCATGACCTGCTCCGCATGACCGACGATCCCGCCGCACAGGTCGGTCAAGCTCTCGACGCCTCCGATCGACGAGCGTCCCGCTCCGTCCCGATCCCAGCCGCGACCATCACCTGCCTGCCTCCAAGGGTGCTCGCGACCGTGCAGGTCGGCGACCCTGTGCTGTTTGACGACGGCAAAATAGAGGGCGTCGCCCGGCGCGTCCGCCGCATGGGCGAGCACACCGAAGTCCTGGTCGACATCACCCGCGCCCGAGCGGCCGGTGATCGCCTCCGTACCGACAAGGGCGTCAACCTTCCAGGCACGTCACTGCCCGTGCATTCCATCACGGAAGACGACGCTGCGGCGTTGCAGTTCATCGCCGCCCACGCAGACGTCGTCGCCCAGTCCTTCGTGCGCACCGCCTCCGACGTGCTCGACCTGCACGCCCGGCTCGCCGAAGCCGGAGCCGACCAGCTCGGCGTCGTCACCAAGATCGAGACGCGCCAGGCCTTCGCGAACCTCCCATCGATCATCCTCGCGGGCATGCAAAGGCCCCGGTTCGGCGTCATGATCGCGAGAGGCGACCTCGCCGTCGAGGTCGGGTACGAGCGCCTCGCCGAGGTGCAGGAGGAAATCCTCTGGCTCTGCGAGGCCGGCCACGTGCCGGTCATCTGGGCCACCCAGGTCCTTGAAGGGCTCGCCTCCGCCGGCCGCCCATCCAGGGCCGAGATCACCGACGCCGCCATGGCCGAACGCGCCGAATGCGTCATGCTCAACAAAGGGCCATACATCACCGACGCGGTCCGTGTCCTGGACGACATCCTGAGCCGGATGCACGAGCACCAGAAAAAGAAAGTCCCCCGGCTTCGGCGGCTCGCCGTTGCCCAGACCCTCGACCGGCAGGGCCCTGCGTGAACCTGACTCGCCCGCCCCGGCCCCAAGGGACCCGGGCTCGCGCCTGGGTTCGCCCCCGAACCCGCCCAGGGGAGTATCGTTCGCCCGTTCCTGGCCCGCTCTGGATCCAGACCGGCCACACACCTGCCACGGAGGGCAGCCATGACGACCCTGTTGAAGCACCCGGACGAGATCGCCAGCGTGAGCACATCCAAAACCGGTTCGTCAAGCAAACGCGTCACCGCCGAGACCATGGCGACGCGGCAACGCGACATTTCCGTCAGCGAGTTCTTCGCCAAG
>DHLW01000155.1:6689-24868 GCA_002405485.1 Phycisphaerales bacterium UBA4658 | reverse complement strand
CGCCAAGAACCGCCACCTCCTCGGATTCGACAATCCACGCAAGGCCCTCCTGACCACCGTCAAGGAAGCCGTCGACAACTCCCTCGACGCCTGCGAAGAGGCCGGCATTCTCCCGGACATCACCGTCGTCATCGAGGACCTCCAGCCCGATCGCGGCCGCGAGGCCAAGCAGTCCCGCTACCGCATCACCGTTGTCGACAACGGTCCGGGAATCGTCAAGAAGCAGGTCGAGAACGTCTTCGGCCGCCTCCTCTACGGGTCCAAGTTCCACCGTCTGAAGATGTCCAGAGGGCAGCAGGGCATCGGCATCTCCGCGGCGGGCATGTACGGGCTCATCACCACCGGCAAGCCCATGCTCATCCAGACCCGCCCAAGCGCCCACAAGCCCGCTCACCACATCGAGCTGGCCATGAACACCAAGACCAACCGGGCCGAGGTCACCGTCGACGAGGAGACCGACGACTTTCCCCTGGCTCGCCTCCGCGATCTGACCCCCGGCACGCGCGAGCTCGCCGCCACCGGCGACTTCCTCTCTCCAAAGCACTATCCCACCGGCACCAGCGTCACCGTGGAGCTCGAAGGCCGCTACCAGAAGGGTCGCGGCTCCGTCGACGAGTTCCTGGAACTCACCGCGATCGCAAACCCCCACGCTCGCATCACCTTCGTCCCGCCCAGCCGCGTGACCGCCGACGACGTTGAGGAACAGGATCTCTCCCGCCGCAAGGACAAGGCCCCCGACAAAGCGTCCCCGGAGTCCGTCCAGAGCGACTCGGCTCCGCCCTCCCAGCCGCAGGTCACGACCGAGACATCCGGCGTGATCGTCTTCCCGCGGGCCATCAACGAGCTCCCGCCCGAAACCAAGGAGATCATGCCCCATCCCAAGGGCATCGAGCTGGGCATCCTCCTGCAGATGCTCAAGGAAGCCGAGCAGGAAGACCAGGGCTACACGCTCTACAACTTCCTCCAGGACAAGTTCAGCCGCGTCAGCGCGCAAAGTGCGGGGGAGTTCTGCAAGGCCGTCGGGCTCTCTAGCCGAGCCAAGATCGGTGACGTCGACCACGCCACCGCCGAGAAGCTCTTCAAGATCCTCCAGGATTCCAAGCTCCCGCCCCCGCCCACCGACTGCCTCGCCCCGATCGGCGTGCGCCAGCTGCTCAAGGGCATGTTCAAGGGCGGCCGCGCCGAGTTTTACGCCGCATCCAGCAGGCAGCCGGAGATCTACCGAGGCCGACCGTTCCTCATCGAGGCCGCCATCGCCTTCGGCGGAGAGCTCGGTCCGACCGGTGGCAACGCCGAAGACTCCGGCTCCGGCGGCGCCGAGCCCGCTCGCGTCATCCGCTTTGCCAACCGCGTCCCACTCCTCTTCCAGCAGTCCGCCTGCTCCAGCTTCAAGGCCGTCGGGGAGACCAACTGGCGCAACTACGACCTCCAGCAGCCCCGCGGCGGCGTCCCCGCCGGTCCCATCGTCATCATGATCCACATGGCCAGCGTCTGGGTCCCCTTCACCAGCGAAAGCAAGGAGGCCATCGCCGACTATGACGAAATCCGCAAGGAGATGAAGCTCGCGCTCATGGAGTGCGGCCGAAAGCTCGGCGCATATCTCCGCAAACGCCTCAAAATGAAGCGCGAGGCCGCCCGCAGAGACATCTTCGAACGCTACATCGGGGAGATCGCTCAGGCCATCAACGCCATCAACGGCGTCGAGACCAAAAAGCTCTACGACACCCTCCTCGCCCAGGCCCGCAAACGCACCGCCATCGCCGACCTCCAGCTCGACGACGAAGGCAAGAAAGTCAAGGACGAAGATCCCGCCGACCAGGAAGGCGTCATCATCGTCGAAGCCCCCGCGCCCGATCTCACGCCTTCCGATCGGCGCAACCCCGCCACCAAGGGCGCGTCCGACGCCGGCAACCCGTTCGTGCAATCCAAACGCGAAGCCGCCATGCTCAAGGTCGCCGCCATGGATGGCGACGAGCCGAAGCTCATCGATCTCGACGGCCCTCGACGCTCCGGCACCAAGCCCAAGCGAACCAAGTCCTCAACGCAGGACCCAAGGCCGGAAAAATCCAAGCCCGCCCCTCGCCAGTCGTCCGGCAAGCCGTCGGCCCAAGCCGCCCAGCAGCCCGCCACCAAGCCCAAGCTCCGGCTGGTGAACGGCAAGCTCGTGCCGGTCGACGAGGGACCAAAGCTCTTCTGATCGACGCACCACAGTCGCCCATATCAGAGGACATCTTTGCCCGCTTTCTGATCCGCTCGGCGTCGGCGATACCCTGTTCGATTCCGCCCAGCCGTCCTCGCGCGTGTCGGTTCTCGGCCTGCGCACAGGAGCATCGATCGCATGTCATCGCAGCCCCAAAGCTCTCCCGCTTCGCGAGCCAACATCCTCGACCTCATCGAGCGCATCGGGAACAAGCTCCCCGAGCCCGCGATCATCTTCGTCATCCTCGCCGCGCTGGTCGTCGCCGTCGCCGCCATCGGCGACTGGGCCGGATGGACAGTCCAGCCCGTCACTCCAAAGCCCGTCCTCGTTGAGAAGCTCGATGCCTCCGGCTCTCCTGTCCTCGGGAGCGACGGCAAGCCGATCCTCATCCCCAAGGTCGGTCCGAGCGGCCGGCCCGAAATCACCCTGGAGAAAACCGGCGACCCTATCGCCCCCCGCAGTCTCCTCAACGCTGACGGCATCTACTGGGCGCTCTCGTCCATGCTCCGCAACTTCACCGGACTCCCGGCTCTGGGGCTCATCTTCGTCGCCATGCTCGGCATCGGCCTGGCCGAGAAGTTCGGCTTCTTCGGCGCACTCATGCGCGCCCTCGCCTTCATCACGCCCAAGAAACTCCTCACCCCCGTCATCGTCCTCATCGGCGCCAACTCCTCCGTCGCCAGCGATGCCGGGTACATCATCCTCCCGCCTCTGGCCGCCGCCCTGTACCTTGCCGTCGGCCGACACCCCGTGGCCGGCCTGGCCGCGGCGTTCGCCGGCGTCGCGGGCGGCTTCGGCGCCGGGTTCTTCCCCACAGGGGGTGACGGAGCACTCACCGGCTTCGCCCAGGACGCCGCTCGAGTCATCGACCCGCTCTACGGCGTGAACATCCTCCACAACGCCTACTTCAAGGCCGGGTCCGCCGTCATCGTCATGATCGCCGGCTGGATCGTCACCGATCTCCTCGTCGAGCCGCGGCTCATGAAGAAGAAGGCCGCAACTCTCCTTGACCCCGCCTCCGATGGCTCCGGAGCCGCCGCCACGCTCGCCGACATGGCGCTCTCCGCCTCCGAGAAGCGCGGCCTGGTCTGGGCCCTGCTTGCCAAGACCCTCGTGCTCGGCCTCTTCGCCGCCCTGATCTTCATCCCCGGCGCGCCCCTGAACGGCGTCGGTCAGCCCACGCTCCCCAACGGACGCGTCATCGTCCATCACGCCATCGTCAAGGAAACGCCCATCGCCGAACCCGGGAAGACCGAACCCCTCCCCGAACTCGCCGCCAAGGCGCCGCGCCACGACGTCCTCGCCGTCGAGCCCCTGGTCATCTCCGAGGCCCAGACCAGACGCTCCGCCTCACTTGCTGAAAGCCCCGGCGACCGATGGTCGCACGTCATCGTCCCCATCATCTTCTTCGCCTTCCTCATCCCCGGAATGGTGTACGGCTGGTGCACCGGCACGCTCCGATCCCAGAAGGACTTCATCGACGGCTTCTACCACGGCATCAAGAGCATCGTCCCAGTCCTCGCCATCGCCTTCTTCATGGGCCAGTTCGTCAACTACTTCGCCTACACCCAACTCGACCGCATGCTCGCATACACCGGGGGCTCGCTCCTGGTCTCCGCCGATCTGCCAGTCCCCGTCCTCCTTGTCCTCTTCGTCCTGCTCGTGATCTTCGGCGACTTCTGCCTCTCCGGAATGCTCAGCAAGTTCGGCGTCATGGCCCCCATCTTCATCCCCATGTTCATGATGGTCGGCATGAGCCCCGAACTCACCACCGCCGCCTACCGCATCGGCGACAGCGTCGTGAACATCATCACCCCGCTCAACAGCTATCTGCTCATCATCCTCGTCGTCCTCCAGAAGTACCAGAAGAACGCCGGCCTCGGCAGCTTGATCGCCCTCATGCTCCCGTACTCCGTCGCCTTCTTCGTCGCCTGGACCGCCTTCCTGCTGCTCTGGTACTCCACCGGTCAGCCCATCGGTCCCGACTCGCCACTGTTCTTCACGCCCCCGCGCTAAGCCCGGTCGCCGACCGCCCTCCGCATCGCCCGGCACCGCCGCGCGTCCACCGGCCCAGTCCAGACCCCGCCACGCTTCACCCACGACCCGACGATGAGCGCGTCGGCGCCCGCGTCCACAAGCTCACGCGTTGTCTCCGGCGTCACACCCGAGCCCACCAGCACCGGCAATCCGCTCGCCGCCCGAACCTCCTTGACATCTCCCGGGCTGGTCGGCTTGCCCGTCGCCGTACCCGTCACGATCAGACCGCCGGCCCCGAAGAACTCCGCCGCCTCAGCGCACTCGCCAAGCGTGACATCCGCAGTGATCGCGTGCGAGGCGTGCTTCTTCTTGATGTCGCACAGCACCGCAACGCCCTCGGCGCCGATCATCCGTCGATAGCGCAGGAGCTCCCCCGCCTCCGCTCGGGCCAGAAGGCCCTCGTCGGCGACATGCGCAAACACGAAGTTTTCGCACCGGATGAACTGCGCTCCGGTCGCAAGCGCGATCGCCAGAGCCTCACGATTTCCGCCGCTGAGCACCTGCACGCCCACCGCCACGTCCGGCCCCGCCGCATCACGCACCGCGTGCACGCACCGCGTCATCACGCTCACGATCTCCGGTCCGTGCCGATGATCCGCTCCGGCGTGCACATACGGACGGTCGTGCATGTTCTCCACGATGATCCCGTCAAACCCGGCGTCGGCGTACACCCTTGCCTCGGCAGCCGCCTGCCGAACAATCTTCTCCACCCCCGCCGCGCCTCCCCCGACTGATCTCGGCGTCCCGGGAAGTGCACCGACGTGCACCATCCCGATGAGCTTCACCGACGCCGATCGCCCGCCTCGCACCGACTCCAGCCAGGGTTTCGTCGCCATGCTCGCCTCTCTTCACGGCCCGAGCACGGGCTCGGCGACCGCCTGTTTCGCAATCAGGTGCCGACTTCACGCGCCGACGCAACCCTGACGCGGGCAGAATACGTACCCTCCTGAGTTCGAGTGTGTTCTCGAAGACTCGATGGGTCCTTCTGTTCCGGCTGCTTCGACGCCGGTCCAATCGTGGTGCTGCCGTGGAGCCGGGCCAAACCGCCGCCAGCTTTCAGTCCACCCTCTGGGCGCTCGTTCTCGGAGCCCGCGGGGACCGCCACGCACTCGAACAACTCCTCCGATCCTACTGGAGCCCCGTCTACGCCTTCATCCGCCGCCAGGGTTACAGCGGTCATGACGCCAGCGATCTCACCCAGGAGTTCCTCTCCCAGGTCGTCCTCGGTCGCGACCTCGTCGGCCGAGCAACACCCGAGCGCGGGCGCTTCCGGGCCTTTCTCAAGCAGGCCCTCCGCAACTTCCTCATCGATCAGCACCGCCTGGGCAAGGTGAGCAAGGGCTCTCGAAAGGGCGTTCCCACGAGCACGCCCTCGAATCTCCTGGGTTCCGATGGATCCGGAGGCCTGGGTGGTGGCAGCGGAGGTGGTGGGGGGGGTGGAGGAAGGGCATGGGCCGCCGAGCTCGAAGCCGCGCCCATGCGCAGCTCCGATTCCAAGGCCCCGCTCCTGGATGCGATCGCCCCCGCCGAGCGTGCCTCCACATCCACCAGGCCCGCGGAGTACTCCCTCGACGCCACACACCTCACGCCTTCGATGCTCGATGAGCAGCTCGCTGCCGGCGGCGAGTTCGACCGCGAATGGGCCGCCGCCATCATCGAGCGCACCCTCAACCTGCTCGAAGAGTCCTGCCGCGTCGACGGCATGGACGCACACTGGACGGCGTTCAGCATGAACGTGCTGGGCCCAACCCTGCGAAAGACCGATCCGATCCCCCTCGAGAAGCTCGTCGCGATCACCGGCGCTCAGGACGCGATGCAGGTGAGCAACATGCTCCAGACCGTGAAGCGCCGCTTTCGCCGGACCCTCCGCGATGTCGTGCGAGAAACCGTCAGCGACCCGACGCACGTCGAGGATGAGCTCTCTGAGCTCAAGCGCTACTTCGGCGCGTCCTGATTGACCAGCGTCAGGTGAACGCACCGCGGGCCCGGATCGCTCCGGGCCCGCGAGGGAACTTCCAGTACCTTTGCCGCGCTTAGCTCGTCGCCCGTCCCAGATCCAGCGCGACCGCGTCCATGATCTGCTGGCTCAGCCCGGCGTCGCGAGCCCGCTGCAGCGCATTGATCGCCGACTCACGCTGCCCCGCGGTGTTCTGCAGGATCGCCACCGTCAGCCACGCATCCGCCGCGTTGCTCGCGTCCGCGGTACGCACCGCCGTGTCCAGCGCGGCTTGCAGCATCCCCGCACCGCCTACATCCTGCAGCGTCAACGCGCGCCGGGCGATCGACGTGTCCTGCCGGTACGCGCTCGCGAAGTACGCCGTGCCCTGCCCGTCGCCTCGTGCGAGCAGCGCCACACCCATCGAGCGTGATCCGACCGCGTCGGTCCCATACGCACCCAGATGCCGCTGATACGCCCGCACAGCGTTGTTCGCATCGCCCATCCGCATGTACGCGTCCCCAAGGTCGCGGTCCTGCGCCCACGACCCGCTCTCCACCGTCGACGTCACCACCGTCGTCGACGCCGAGCGCACCTCCACCGGTCGGTCCGGACGATCCACAAGGATCGGCTGCGGCACCGATCGCTCCACGATCACCCTCCGCTCAACCACCACCGGACGCTCAACCACGATCGGGCGTTCCACCACGATCGGACGCTCCACGATCACCGGCGCCGGCTCCACGATCACCCGGCGCTCCACCACCACCGGGGGCGGGCAATATCTCGGCGGGCACGGCGCCACCACCACCGGCGGCGGGCAGTACGGCCGACGCCACGAGTCGCAATGATCCCGGTGGCCCCAGCCCGTCCCGATGCTGATCGAGAATCGCGTCCGCGTGTCGCAGTCGCGATCACGCCAGCTCGAACGCACGTGCGAAGAGTGATACGAGTGCCCGCTCCATCCGCGGCCATGCCCATAGCCGTGTCCACGGTCCGAGCCCCGGCTGTCGCACGAGCCGCCCCGCACCAGATCCCGGCGCGTGTGGTCGCCAAGGGCCTCCCCCGTCAGCGCCAGCAGGCCCGCGATCGAAACCGCCACCGCCGCATGCCCCACACGCCCAAGCACGGTTCCAACCGAACGGTCACGACCAGACAACCGAGCAAACATGGGTAATCTCCCCGAAGACCTCGCGTCGGCACATCCATCGCCGATTCGGCGCAAAGTCCCTGATTATACAGATTCGCGTCACCCGCGCTGCGAATCCGCACCGCTCCTGACACTGTCACCGCTTTCAGCGGGGAATCCTCCCAATCCGACGTTCTCGCACGATTTCGATCGTGCCCGACGCAACTCCTTCCCCGCACTTGCGGACCGAGTCGGCTTCCCCTCAGCCCCACGGACCGAGAACTCTGTTTTCCCTGAGCATCTGTCGGGCTTATCCCACCTCCTCCCCGTGGGTAATCCAGAAAACGAGGGCCTGCCCCCCTCAACGTGTGAATGTCACGCACGCCCGGCACGATCTCCCGCGGCGAGGCCGTGGTGCGCGTCCACCAGACGCGTGTTCTTTGTTCGGAGCCGCCGTCCATGCAGAACCTGCGCATCTTCTGTACCGAGCCCGCTCAGGCCCCAGGTCTGGACACCATGGCCATTTGGCTTGGGTGGTATCCCGCCGGCCAGCCCCAGGAAATCCCCTTGCTGGCCCCCGGTCGGGCCGCGGGCACCTGCGACGTCCTCGAAAGCCTCCCGCCAGGCCGCCGATGCCTCCTGCTGCGGTGGGTCCTCATCTATGAGGCCTATCACGAATACGGCGCGGACATACAGGCGATCTTCGAGCGCGGCGGTTTCCCCGTCGCCAAGAACATCCGCTTCCTTCGCGCCCTCGGCCGCGAGATCCGCCGACGCGGCCTCACCGTTGATGGCATCTTCATGGAGAACGAGGGCGCGCCGACCAACTGGGGCCTCAGCGGCGCGCAGATGCGAGCCATCCTCGGCAGCCCCGCGGCTCGCGCTCGCATGCCCGTCAACCTCCGCAACGTCACCATGGAGCACTTCGAGTGGGGCCACCCCAACTACTTCAGGGCCATCGCCTCGTTCAACAACTTCGGCTCGCTCATGCTCATCCGCGCCCTTCGACACATCACCGTCGACTCCGGCATCTTCCGGATCCCGCCTGGGCCCGGACTCGCTCCCGTTCAGCCACCCACCGTCAACTTCAACTTCGCGGCCCCGACCTTCCCCGTCTTTGACGAAAACGGCTGGCGTCTCCAGTCCTTCTCCGTTGACCGCCGAACAAGCTCTCCGGGGCTGTACCTCGGCAGCGGCCGCTTCTTCACCGAGAACCGCATCCACCACGGCATCTGGAACGGCCTGATCGCCAGCATCAACATCATCCGATCGTGCATGCGCCGACAGAACGCCAAGGTCTGGCCCACCATCGCCTGGCCAAGCCGCGTCCACCCGTGGGTCTGGGAGCAGCTCATCGCCCACGGCGCACGCACCGGCGTGAACTGGACCGCCGGGGGCAACGCCTGGCTGTACTGGCGCGAGCCCTGGCTCGACGGCGCCGCTGAAGACGGCCTGGCCTCCGAGATCATGTCCAGGCACGATCAGGCCTTCCCCGTCCGCCGTGACCTCGGCGAGATCCCCTTCGACTCCGACGTGATCCAGACCGCCGGCTACACCACCACCTACACCGACTTCCTCAACAACGTCCTTCCGGACATCGGCGCTCACGTCCCCGATGCCTCCCATCTCTTCGCCCCCCCGCGGGCGCCCCGCCTGATCAGCCCGACGCCGATGGCCGTCTCCTGATCCCCCGTCGCATACGCTGAGGCCCGGCGGGGGCATCTTCCCCGCCGGCCTCATGACCATCCGACGGCAGCCCACGGATTTCCGAGTCATCGAACAGCTTCACGGCGACGCCCGCGCCCGCATCGCGCCCGCGCGTTCATCCTCCACGCCCCACGCTGTCTACCTCCTCGACAAGACGAGCAAGACCACGCCCGAAGCCGCGGCGATGCTCGCCGGGGCCCTTGGGACGCGATCCGGACAGGTCGCCTATGCCGGGCTCAAGGACAAGCACGCCAGCACGTCACAGCACGTCTCGATCCCGCTGGATTCCTCCGCCCGCGCCAGGCCAGAGGTCCTGCTGCCGGGGCTGACCGCACGCCTGCTTGGTTGGATCGACGCCCCGCTCTCCAGCGAGCACATCACCGGCAATCGATTCGAGATCGTCATCCGCGATCTGTCTCAGGAGGCCGCTCGGCAGATCGCCCACCGCGCCGATCGCCTCCGACCCACTCCGGATGCGGATGAGCTCCTCATCGTGAACTACTTCGGCGCGCAGCGCTTCGGCTCAGCTCGCCACGGCGAGGGCTTCGTCGCCCTTCCCCTGATCCGTGGCGACTTCGAACAGGCCCTCAAGCTCACGATCGCCACGCCCGCCCGCAAGGACTCCGGCAAGACCCGCCAGTTCACGCGCCTCTGCGCATCCAAGTGGGGGAGTTGGCCAGAACTCGCGCACACCCTCCCTCGCTGCCCCGAGCGCAGGGCCATCGAATCCCTCGCCACCGATGTCCAGGCCGGCAGGTCGCCGGATTTCCGAGCCGCGTTCGCACAGCTTCCCCCATTCACCCAGCAGATGTGCGTCGAAGCGTTCCAGTCGCTCCTGTGGAACGCATGCGCGCGCCGCCTTGCCGAGTTCATCGCGACCGAGGTCACGAAGCACGCCGTCGCAAACGCTCTGCAGGCCCGCGGCGAGAACGCACCCACTCGCTTCAAGCCGCCCGAGCCGCTGTCGGCCGATGACGACTATGGGCTCATGGTGTTTCCCCCCGCGCCGTTCATCGATCCCCGCTGGACAGAGCTTGTGATCCCGCTTCTTGGCCCCAAGACGGCACTGGTGGCCCCTTGGGGCCAGGCCGCCGCCGAAACCCTCGCCGAGCATGGGATTGCTGCTGGCGATCTCCGGATTCCCGGCCTCCGCCGGCCTTTCTTCGGCGAGGCCGATCGCCCGCTCTTTGTCCGAGCGACACGGTTTGCCATGTCTCCGATCGAGCCCGACGAGCTCTCCAGGCCGGGTCGCCAGAAGCGCTCGCTGGCGTTTGACCTGCCTCGTGGGGCCTATGCCACAGTCGTTCTGCGCTCACTTGGCCAATAGCCGACCAATAGACTCGAACTTCCATACAATTCCGATGTGCCCACATGACGGGCAAGTGGGGCAGAAACCGCCAGTGGCCATTGACGGCCGGGGGTGGCTGTGGTACACCAACAGAGCCCGTTCGCAGAGAGTGTTCCACCGTGATTGCCCCACAGCCGCATGACCATCGGCTTCTGAGCGTCGCCAGACCGACGCCGCGTGGCTTCACGCTCACCGAACTGCTCATCGTTCTGGCGATCGTCGCCGTGCTGCTGGCGGTGCTCCTCCCCGGAGTGCGGGGGGCGGTCGAGTCCGCTCGCTCATTCAAATGCCAGGTCGCACTTCGAACCGTCGCCTTTGACTTCGGGGTGTTCGCCGACGAGGCTCTGCATCCGTGGCGCGGGGAGGATGATGACGCCGATGCCTCCCAGCGGGTCGTCCCCCTGAAGCACTTCCGGCTGGAAACGTTCATCGAATCCCAGTACGGGCTCGATGAGTTCTGGTCCAACGGCCTCGTGCAGGCCATCCGCCTCCCCGACGCTCAAGGGCGCGATCCGATGCGCTGCCCATCGGTCAGGGGTGAACTGGTGTTGCGCCGCGGCGTGCCGTGCTCACAAGGCGCGGTCTCTCCCCCGGCAAGCATCTCCTACGGCTTCAACATCCGCCTGCATCAGTCCGAGGCCAACTGGCGGCGCGGGTCCACCGCCCCGGTGGCGCTCAGTGCACGCATCATGTTCGGAAATGAGCGGGCCTCGCCTGCGAGCATTCCGCTGGCAATCGACGTGGACGGGGCCGCCGCGGGGCGTCGAAACGCCCTGCCCCTGTTCACCGGTCCATCCCTCGACAGCCGCCTCTTCGCCGGCGATCGGGCGTGGTTCCCGGGTCTTCGGCACGGCTCGGGCATCAACGCGGCGTTCCTTGACGGGCATGTCGCGCACTCCACGAGCCCGCTGAACGAACCCTCTTGGAACTGGGCCTTCGACGCCGGTGAGTGAACGCTGACCGGTACACTCCAGACGTGTCGCTCCGAGTCAAGTTCGGCATTCTCCTGGGCGTGATCGCCTTGGCCGTGGCGCTCGCGGTCGGCGCCTCGTGGTGGGCGTTTGCGACCATGCAGAACGACATTCGCAGCCCCTTTCGGGGCATGAGCATCGTGCTCGCCTCGCTCGGACGGGTGAAGGAGCACGTGGAGACGATGCGGCACGACACCCCCGAGCCGGGATCGCCCGCCGTGGAAAATGCCACCCTTGCCGCCGCCCACGCCGCGGAAGCTGAACTGGCTCGCGTCGCCGCGGATCCGGATGAACTCGGCGAGTGGTCGCTCCGCACGGGCCGGAACGGGCTCGTCAATCTCCGAACCCGCCTGCTCGAAGCAACCGAGTGCGTTCGCGCTTCGACACGCACCACCGGAGGTCCAAGCGCCGAAGACCTCGGACGGCTCGCGGGCGTGCACGAGCTGATCGAGCGGATCGAAGGCCGCATTGTCGGGGAGACCGCCCGGGCCATCCGCTTCGGCGACGCCCTCCGCGACCGCTTGCTGATCGTGCTTGCCGCCGCGCTGCTGCTGGTGCTGCTCACCGCCGCGCTCGGCGTGGCACTGATCCGTCGGTGGGTCCTGCTCCCGGTCGCGCAGCTCCGCGTCGCTGCCGCTCGCATCGCCGAGGGAGAGTTCTCCTACCGCATCCCCGTCCCCGAGAGCGCCCGGGCCGACGAACTGGCTCGCCTCTCCACCGAAGTGAACCAGATGGCCGGCATGGTCAGGTCGATGCAGGAAGATCGGGTCGACCGCGAGCGGCTCGCCGCCGTCGGCGAGATGGTCCGGCGTCTGGCGCACAATCTCCGCAATCCGCTCGGGGGCATTCGGGGGCTCGCCGAACTCACGCGGTCCGAGCTCCGCGACACCACCCAACCCTCGGCAAGGGCCATCGCGGAGATGCGAGAAAGCCAGGACCGCATCATCGACAGCGTGGATCGATTCGAGCGGTGGCTCAACGAACTGCTCAACGTCACCCGTCCCGCTGAGGTCGTCCCCGAACCCACCGATGTCGCCCCCTGGCTGGAAGGGCTCATCCGCGCCCACGAGCCCGCGGCGCAGACCCGGGGCGTCTTTCTGCAGCTCCGCGTCGAGGCTGCGCTTCCGAAGGTCTGGATGGATGCTCGACATCTCGAGCACGCCGTCTCCGCGATCGTCTCCAACGCCATCGATGCCGCCGGAAGCCCCGACGCTCGAAAGGCCTGTCCTGCCCCGCTGGTTCGGGTCGAAGCCCGGCAACAGCCCGCTCGGGACAAAGCTGGGCATCCGCCGGCTTTTCAGCTTGCGATCACCGACACCGGCATGGGCATTTCATCCACTTTGCACGAGAAGATCTTCCGTCCCTATTTCACCACCAAGCGCGACGGGAATGGCATTGGTCTTGCAATCGCTCAGCAGGTCGTGCGAGCCCACGGCGGGCGGATTCATGTGGAAAGTCCGCGAATTGTCGGAATGGACCCCAGGAACGCCCAGGAAGGGCCTGTTCTCGGATCCAGAGTCGTGGGAACTCGCATGACGATCGAGATTCCGATGAACCGGCCAGACCTGGCCAGCGCATCGGAGACAGCACTGGCCAACTCTGGCCAGACTGGAGCGGACCATGGCCAATCTGCTGGTGATTGAGGACGAGGAGAATTTGAGATTCACAATCCGTCGCGCCCTCACCAAATCCGGGTATCAGGTCACCGATGTTGCCACGCTCAAGGCCGCTCGGGAAGCCCTGGCCGGGACCGACTTCGACGTTGTGCTCACCGACGTGATGCTCGGGTCTCACGAGAACGGGCTGGAGTTCGTGAAGGAGCTCCGCGACAGCGGGAGCGGGTTTGATGGAGCGGTGGTGGTCATGACCGCGTTTTCCAGCGTGGAGAACGCGGTCGCCGCGATGCGGCTGGGCGCTGACGACTACATCCAAAAGCCCCTCTCCCTCGAGGAGCTGTCGATTCAGGTCGCTCGGTGGGTCGAGCTTCGGCAGCTCAAGAAGCGCGTCAAGCTCTATCAGCGGCTGGAAAAGTCGCGGGAGCAGGAGGCCGAAGTGGTGGGGGAGAGCTCGGCGTGGCGCTCCACCGTCGCGATGGCCGATCGGCTCTCGGCGATCCCGTTGCCCGACGCCGGAGCCGACACGGGGGGAGGGCTCCCCTGCATCCTCATCACCGGCGAGACCGGGTCGGGCAAGGGCGTGCTGGCGCGGCACATTCACGCGCGGGCATGCAAGGGCGAGGGACGATCGTCGGATGCTCCGTTTGTGCATGTGAACTGCTCCGCTCTGCCGTCGACGCTCGTCGAGAGCGAGCTGTTCGGGCACGAGAAGGGAGCGTTCACTGACGCCCGCGAGGCCAAGGCCGGGCTGTTCGAAATGGCCGACGGCGGGACGATCTTCCTGGACGAAGTCTCCGAGACGCCGCTGGAGTTCCAGGCCAAACTGCTGACCGTGGTGGAGCACGGCGTGTACCGGCGTGTCGGCGGGAGCAAGGAGCGGCGGGTGCGCGTGCGGGTGATCGCCGCGAGCAACCAGAATCTGGAGGATCGTGTCCGGGCGGGATCATTCCGGCGAGACCTGCTGTATCGATTGAACGCCTTCACCGTGCGTCTACCGGCTTTGCGCGACCGCGGGGAGGACGCCGTGCTCATCGCCGAGGCCATGCTGGAACGGCTTGGCCGACGCTATGCCCGGACCGGCAAGCGGCTGTCGGATGCCTCTCGGGTGGCGATCCAAATCCATGACTGGCCGGGGAATGTGCGCGAGCTCGTGAACGCGGTGCAGCGGGCCGTGATGCTCTCCGACAGCGACACCGTCGAGCCGGATGATCTCGGGTTGTCGCTCAGAACCGTGGCCGGCGAAGGACTTGTCGACGGCTCTGAACTCGGTATCGGCGGACGCCTGGGCGAGCGCGTGGCCGGGCCGATCATGCGTCACGGACCCGAGACGGTCGCAACGCTCCCGGCCGGCAACGGGACTGGTGGAGCGCCAGGCGTCCCGGTGTTCGACTTCCAGCGTGGGGTGCACACCGTCACCGAGGTGGAGAAAGAGCTCATCAAGCAGGCCCTGAAGCACACCCGGGGCAACGTCTCCCGGGCGGCCAAACTCATCGGAATGCAGCGGAGCAGCATCCGGTACCGGATTGAGCGGTATGGACTGGACCAGTACGTGCTCGAGGTCTCCAGACGGTGACACCGGTCCGCGCACAACTCCGCTCATGGGCGATCGCGTCAACCGCGCTGGCCATGAGTCTGGGCGTCGCACCTGCCCGGGCGGGCGACACGCAGACATACCACGACCCGGCGGGGGACACGCTCGTTCGGAAGACCGATTCTTGCAACTGCGGTCCGATCAACCCGAACTGGGCCAAGCCGGACGTCATCAAGGTCAAGTTCTCAAAGTGGCAATCTCCGACCGCTTCGACGGATCCGTACTCCGGCTCAACGACGTCGAGTTCGACGGCTCGACTCGCGCGGATCGACATCGTCTTCGACGGTCTTGTCTGTCCGCCTGGACCGATCGGCCTGACCTCGGACGGGTACGAGCCGGACCGATACGGGGACGGCCCTGTCTACGGGTTCTTTGAGATCGACGTTGACGACAACCGCGACACCGGAGGCGAGATCCCGAGCGTCGCGGCGACGCGTCATCTGGGCAACGTCGGGCGCTTCGGTTCTCGCCCCTACGGATCGATCGGCAACCGGGCAGCGGTGAGCGGCAAAGATCTGTTCCAGCCGTGGACGAGCCATCCCCAGGTCTGCCGAACCGGCGCCGACTGGGTGCTTGCGTTCTGCGGGTGCTTTCCGATTACGGTGGTGAGCCGGAGCAACCCCGCCAACGGGAAGTTTCAGCCGGGCGACACGTGGATCGTCGAGGGCCGATTCTTTCAGCGCAGCGGGGGCCAGCAGTGGGCGAGTCTGATGCTCGGGGGTTCCGCACCGGGGCTGTACGACCCGGTGACGCGGATGCGATTCAGCCATGATCTGTCCTGTGATGAAACGACGGTCTCGCTGGTGGTCGCACTGGACCAGATCGGGGCCGGGCAGCTCTGCGGCCAGCCGGCCGAGCCGATCGATCTTGACGCCGGAAATCAGACTTCAATCGCCGAGGGCATCGCCGATCTGATCACCGGGGCGCAGTCGCGTCCGCTGTCGGGGCTCTCGCGCGAGCTCACGATCGACTGGGCTTCGCAGCCGCTGTCAGACGCCCTGGACCCGACGGATTGGGAGTGCCGGTTCATCGTGGGCACGACCTACACGTCGGCGTCGGATGGGCTGTATGTCTGGACCGACGTCGGGTTCGGGAGCGTTCAGGGAGATGTCACGGGCGACGGCTCGGTGACCGCCGCGGATCGCTCCGCCGTGCTCGACCGCATCGCCGCACTCGATGGCGGCCCGGAGGACGGCGACGGGATGGTCGATGGACAGGTGAAGATCATCAGCTATGGCGCGAACTTCGACATGCACGACGTGAACGGGGACGGCGTCATCGACCAGGATGATGTCGAGCTGTGCTCCCCGCCGTGCGCGGCCGACTTTGACGGCTCAGGCGTGCTGAGCGCTGCGGACATCTTCGCATTCCTCAACGCCTGGTTTGCCGGCCTTCCCGACGCCGATTTCGACGGCCAGTCCGGGCTTGGCGTGACGGACATCTTCGCGTTCCTGAACGCCTGGTTCTCGGGCTGCTGAACGGCGCTCACCCACCGCGTCGGGCGATCAACGACCCGTCACATCGCGGGCCTCGGCACGACGGAGCCAGTTCACAAGGCATCCCACGTCGGCTGGTCCGGCAACGCCGTCGCCGTTGAGGTCCTGCGGCGCGGCCAGCAGCGCGTGCAGATCGTCCGCGTCGATCCGGCCATCGCCCGTCACGTCCACGGGGCAGAGCTCCTTCTGCGGATACGGACGCGCAAGCACCTGATCAATCACACCGGGCTGAATGAGCTCGGCGAGTCCGAGCGCTCCCATGGAGACGTCGGGCAGTCCAGCGCTGTCAGGGACAAACGTGCTGCCCGCGTCGGTCGACCTGCGATACAGGATGCTCGCACCGGACCGGAAGGTCTGCCTCGCGCCCTTGCGATACGCGGCGTACGCGCCGACGGCCTCTGCCGGGTCGCCGAAGCAGCTCAGCGCCATGAGCGCGGGAAACGTGGAGACATTGCCCGGGCGGTTCACGAGCGAGTCGGCGTTGTAGCCCACAGGCGACGTGCCGGCAGAGAAGACCGTCGCGTACAGCGTCGCGTTGTCATCGGTCCACGCCGCGTTGGACCAGCGGATGTTCTCGATCTGCGTCCGCCAGCCCCCGGGCAGGACGCTCGCGCGGAACGGCGCACTGACAAGCGCGGGATAGATGCTCAGGAACGCCGCGTCGAACTGCCCGGAGTTCGCCGAGGTGATCGGGCGGCCGACCACGAACGACGCCGTCGGCCAGTTGCCGCGCATGAACCACGACGCCGCGATCGCCTGGCCCGCGGTCCCGCCGTACGCACCGGCCTGCTCGGCGAACAGGATGCCCTCGTGAAACGGCCGAGCCCAGGACGTGGTGTCCGGTCCGGGCGCGCCGCTCAGCAGCCCCTTGAACGCCAGGGCCTGCGTCCCGGCCTGGAAGTACGACGCCCAGTTGCGCACGCCGAAGATGATCCGCGACGCCGCGCGGGCGATCACCGGATCATCGGGAAACACATCCATGGCCCTTGCCGCCGCGGTGACGATCTTCATCGTGCTCAGCGTGGCGTACTCATCGGGCCATCCTGGCTTGGTGTTGCCGGTGATCGGGCTCAGCCAGTGCTTGAAGATCCCATCGGCCGACCGGGCGGGGCGGATGCCATCGGGTGACAGTCCCGCGTACCGAACGAGGATGTTCCGCACATCGCTCTGCACGGCCGGATCGGAGTTGATCTCGCCGTGCACGAGCAGTGTCAAAATCACCCACGCCGCACCATCAGGCGTGGCCGGATGAAACCGGGGCAGAGACGGCACGGTGTCGGCGTCGATGACCCACCCCGCGGGCTCGCCATCGGGCGAGATGAGCCCCCGGGCAAAGACGACGTTCTGGGCTAGCTCGTCGCGCATCCACGCGTCAAAGTCCAGCCGCGTGTCGCTGTCGTCGCGGATGATCTCGGCGTCCTCGTCCGCGCCGACCATCAGCCGACCGTCGGCGGTGAATGCCAGGTCGTGCCACAGCGAACCCGCGCTCACATACGCCGAGGGCGTCAGTCCGGTGAACGAGGCTGCGAGTGCGGCGGGGATCCAGCCGATGCTCCCGTTGCCCGTTGCCGCTCGAAGCACATAGAGCCCGCGCTGCGGGCCGGAGCCGAAGTGATCGCCCCACGCGATCGCCCGGACGTCGGTGATCGTGCTGAAGGTCGTGAACGTCGGCGTCGCGGTGATGGACGCCGGGATCGATGCCCGGTGCAGCCCCGCCGCGTTGGCGACGTAGATCGTGCCCGTGTCGCGGTCGATGGCGATGCCCGTCACCGGACCCGCCGACGCTCCGCCGGGAAGCGTCCATGTCACGCTCGGCGTGCCCGCCCCGAATCCGGCATTGGCGGTGTACACGCCGATGGCTCCAGGTCCGCCTGCGATTCCACCCGTGCCCACATACAGCCGGGCCCTGTGATGGGCCATGCTGAGCCGGGGCCAGATGTCACCGCGATCAAAGACCTCCAGCCGCGCCTGCCGGGTGAGCTGTCCGGTTGAGACATCGAGCCGAAGCAGCACATCGCTGGGCAGTCCATCGCTCGGCGTCGCATCGTCATGCACGAGCACGTGGAGCAGCCGGCCCGAGGCGGAGAACGCCAGCGCCGACGGCCCATCCGGCCCGCCATCGAGCGTCATCCAGGGCGCGAGCGCGGC
>DHLW01000155.1:6179-6579 GCA_002405485.1 Phycisphaerales bacterium UBA4658 | reverse complement strand
GTCATCCAGGGCGCGAGCGCGGCGATATCGCCCTGAGTGATCGTTCGCCGAAGAACGCCCTGGGCGTCACGAACTTCGATCCGATTCTCAAAGGTGTCGCCCGTGGCAAACCAACCGCTCATCGCAGCGGCAGCGACACACGCCGTGTCGTCAAATCCGTCTGCCGGCCAAACCGACTGGACAGGGCCGGCCGACGCCGATTCCAGGGCGCAGCCGAGGGTTCCCACGGCGACGAGGATGGCTCTGGCTGGAGACACTCGGCCAAAGTATGCGCTTGCATCGCTCGGTTGGCAACGTTTGCAGGGTCGGCGTCCAAAGGTCCGAGCAATCGCCTGGGAGCCAACTTCGCCGAAGCAAACCGCTGGAGCGCGACGCCTCGCAGCGGTGCGGACATCCGATA
>DHLW01000155.1:0-6024 GCA_002405485.1 Phycisphaerales bacterium UBA4658 | reverse complement strand
GATGCCGCGCGTCGCTCGATCACGCGCGTCGCCTTGGCTGGGTGGGTCTGGGTGTACTGGAGAACCCTTGGCATGCTCACTGTCGCACAAAGGTCGTGGAGGTGGATCGCGATGACTGCTCAGGTGTGTGCCGCCGCCGCGGGCTCGGCCCTCGCCGCACCGGAGGCCTCCGGACCGCCCAAGACGGACATCCGGCCCGTCAAGGAAGTGCTGCACGGGGTGGAGCTGGTGGACAACTATCGCTGGCTTGAGGGGGACAACTCCGACCCGAAGAACATGGGCAAGGCCAACGCCGAAGTCGGCGCCTGGACCGACGCTCAGAACGCCCACACGCGATCCATTCTGGACAATCTCCCTGGGCGCAAGGCGCTCGAGGAGCGGCTCCGTCCGCTCATGGAGATCGGGTCGGTGTCCGCGCCGTCGATGCGCGGGAACCGGTACTTCTACACCCGCCGCGAGGGCAAGCAGAACCAGCCGATCGTGTACCTGCGCGAGGGGCACGATGGAACCTCGCGTGTGCTGCTGGATCCGGCGGCGGTGGATCCGAGCGGGCTGACGGCCATGGGGGGGTTCACCCCGTCCAAGGACGGCAAGCTCGCGGCGTTCAGTCTGTACCGCGCCGGTGACGAGAACACGACGATCTACTTCATGAACGTCGACACCGGCGAGTGGCTGCCGGACGAGCTGGAAGGCAAGGCGTCGGTCATCCAGTGGCTGCCGGACAACTCCGGCATCTTCTACGAGCGGCTCGCCGACGTGAAGGATCCGTACTCGGCCCGCATCATGTTCCACCGCCTCGGACAGCACCCGCGGCACGACGTGACGCTCTTTCGGCAGTACACCCGCGAGGAGAACGAGAAGCTCGCGACCACCTGGGGGCCGGGCGCAACCGTGAGCGAGGACGGACGCTGGATGGTGCTGTACTACTGGACCAGCACCAGCTCCAACGACGCGTGGGTCATCGACCTCACCAAGTGGTGGAAGGACGGCCGCGTGGGCGGCGAGATCGCCGGGACCTTCGAGAAGATCCCGATCAAGGTCGGTGAACCGAACAAGTTCTTCGGGCAGATCGGCACGGCGGACAACGGCGACGCCGACACGTTCTACATGCTCACCGACTACGGCGCGCCCAAGAACCGGCTCATCGCCGTCAATCTCAAGAATCCGGCCGAGAGCGCCTGGCGCGAGGTCATCCCCGAGAACACCAGCGCGGTGCTCACCGGGGCGGGCCTGGCCAAGGGCGTCATCGCCGCCGACTATGAGGAGAACGCGCAGTCGCGCATCCGCCTGTTCAGCCGAAGCGGCGCGGCCCTTGGGGATCTGAAGCTCCCCGGGATCGGCACCGCCGGCATCAGCGTCGACACCGATCGCACCGAGGCGTTCGTCACGTTCACGAGTTACAACTATCCCTCCACGATCTTCCGGACCGACCTGCTCAGGGGCGATCAGGAGCCCGTGGTCTGGGAGCGGCCCGCCGTTCCGGTGGATCCCTCGATCGTCGAGGTCAAGCAGGTCTTCTATCAGAGCAAGGACGGGACCAAGGTCCCGATGTTCATCATCCACAAGAAGGGGCTCGCCCTCGACGGGAACAACCCGACCATCCTCTACGGGTACGGCGGGTTCAACATCTCCATGACGCCCTCGTTCAGCGCGACCCTCTTCCCCTGGCTGGAAGACGGGGGCGTCTACGCCGTTGCCAACATCCGAGGCGGCGGGGAGTTCGGCAAGCCATGGCACGAGGCCGCGATGCTCGGCAACAAGCAGAACTGCTTCGATGACTTCATCGCCGCGGGGGAGTACCTCATCGCCAACAAGTACACGAGCCCCAAGCACCTCGGAGCCATCGGGGGATCCAACGGCGGCCTGCTCATGGGCGCCATGCTCACCCAGCGTCCGGACCTGTTCAACGCCATCGTCTGCGCCGTCCCGCTGCTGGACATGATCCGCTTCCAGGACTTCCTCATGGCACGCTATTGGGTGCCGGAGTACGGCACGGCGGAGAACTCCGATCACTTCCAGTGGCTCCTCAAGTACTCCCCGTACCAGAACATCAAGCAGGGAACCAAGTACCCGGCCGTGCTCTTCACCGCCGGTGAGAACGACAGCCGAACCCACCCCATGCACGCCCGCAAGATGGCGGCGGCGGTGCAGGCCGCGACGGCCAGCGACCCGGCCGAGAAGCCGGTGCTGCTCTGGGTCGATCGTGACTCCGGGCACGGCCAGGGCAAGCCCCTGAACCTCCGCATCCGCGACGCCGCCGACACGCGGATCTTCTTCATGTGGCAGCTTGGCATGCTGGATCCGGCCGGCCAGGACATGAGCAAGTAGTCCCGTTGCGTGCACGGCTTTCCTCGCCGCGCGCCAGAAGCACACCGGAGCCCGATCACGTATCGGGCTCCTTTTTTTTACGCCGCGCCGCAACAACCGCACGGGCTCGATCCCATGGCGCATCGCCACGCCCATGACTGGAGCGATGGATCGTCCGGAAAAGGTCGGCAACACAACCGGTGACGCGCGTGCCGTCACGCTGGGGCGACGGCTAGATCAACTCGCCCGCGGTGATGACCCCCTGGGCCACCTCAATGAGCGGCCGGCGCCGATCGCGTGCGGCCTTCTGCAGGAGTTCGTGGGCCTGCGGCTCGGTCACGCCGCGCTTGCTCACAAGGATCCACTTGGCCTGTTCCACGGTCCGGCGCTGGGCAAGGTTGTTCTCAAGCTGCCCGATGCGGGTGCTCTGATGGGACATGACGGCGGCTCTCTGCCGCACCACGCCGATCTGCACCGCAAGCTGTTCCCGCGTCACCGGCTTGAGCAAGTAGCCAAACACGCCCGATGCTTCACCATGGCTGTGGATGTGATTGATGTTCTCCTCATCGGAGTACGCGGAGATGATAATGGCCGGAATGCCGAGTTCGGCAAAGATCAGCATGGCCGCGTCGATCCCGTTCATGCGCGGCATGCGGATGTCCATGAGCACAAGGTCCGGTCGATGCTCACGCGCGAGCTGGACGGCGACATCCCCATCGGGCGCGATTCCAACAACCGTGTGTCCGAGATCCTTGACATGGCCCGCCAGGCCGGTTGCCGGCAGATGCTCATCATCAGCGATCAAGACTCGACAAGGGCCAAACGCCGTCGGTATGGCATCACCCTTGGCGTTCGAGTGCTTCTCATTGTTCCTATTTGTCATGAAATCCCCACGTTTTGAGTCCATTCAGCATATCGAGTCGCGAGGATCTGTGCATCAAGGACTCTGCACGCACATGTGGAAACATCGTCCCAGATTTTGGGACACCTCTAGACTCATGAGTCACCGCCGTCTGTAAAGATCGCAGATCGCATGGAAACCCCCGAGCACTTCCAACTCAAGAGATCGGCCGCGAGCGAGCTTCTGAGAACAGGATGCGCCGCCGCAACAACTGAGGTCCGTTGTCCCATCGCACGATACCGCGTCGATGTTGCCGGATATCTCGATCCGTTGCCGCGCTCGGCACACTCGAAGGTGGCGCGGCCGGCGGGCCAAGTCGCCACCCGTCCGCTGGAACTCGCTCGCGGACCGGCGGCGAGAACGGTGATTGTCGAATGTAAGCGGTCTCGCGCGGACTTCCTCACTGACACGCGGTGCGTTGACGAGCTCCTTGCCGAGCGTGACCGGCTCGATCGCGTTCGCCAGACACTTGAAGAGCACATCTTGAAGGTCTGTGAACCGGAGCTTCGCATGTCGGGTACGCGGCTGTTCGCCGAGCTGGAGAACTGGGACTTCTCCAGAAGTCGTGTGCGGTCCTATCGCGCGGTGCTGAATGACCTGCGAAAAGTGGACGAGCGACTCCATGGTGAGAGCAAGTTCTGGACGCTGTGGCACTATCGCCTGGCGGACTGGCTGTACATCGCGGCTCCTCGCGGACTGATCGATCCGCGCGAGGTGCCTCCCGGCTGGGGGCTCTTGGAGTTTGAGCCACGCAACGGTCTCAGCGTACGAGTTCGGGCACCGGAATTGGCCGGAAAGCCCGAACATCGCCAAAGATTGCTGCGGAACATCGCCGTCGCTGCGACACGCGGGCGGATGGATCCCCCCTTGTCTGAGGGACGCGATTCGGGCTGCTTGACAGAGGCCGGCATCAGGAATGTCGGCATCGATCCGTGAACAGCACCGAATACACTCCGGTATGGAGCGTTTTCGCGCCGTTGCCCTCGGGGTTACCGTCCTTTCCACCCTCCTCTTTGCGGGTGCGATTGCCCCAATGACCCAGCGGATCCGCACGTTCAACACGCAGGCCCAGTTTCTGAACGTGCACTTTGAACCCGTCGTGTCACGGTCGATCCAGGTTGAGGGTTTTCCCGCAGGCGCACTGAAGGACCACGAAAAAGGTATCGAGTTGACCTTTGGCGGCTCGACGCGGGTCATCCCGGTCAAGCCGCCTCCTGCACGCGACATGCCCAATCTCGCCGGGTACGACGAGTGGCTGAAGGTGCTCGCCTGTTTTCAGGTGGATCGCGACGACGACAACCGTCAGGTCCGAAGGGTCGGGAGCGAGCGCCTGATGATCGTGGTTCGGCGAACACCCGAAGGACTCGAGCCCGAGGCGTGGGGTCAGGTTCGGCGGATCGACTGGGTGTTTGACTTCTACGAGCTCGGCAAGGACGGGAGCGTGAGCCACACCGTCAAGCGCTGGCCGAGGAAGTACCGTTCAGAAAATCGCCTGCAGCGCGAGGCCCGCGGGGAGAGCCCAAACCTGTCGCCCGAGCAGCTCGCCGCCTCCAAAGCTCTTGCGGCGATCGAGCCGATCGCGGAGCGGACGACCGAGTTCGCCGCGGCCATGCATGTGATCCCGAAGCTCAGCGTGCCGGATCACAAGTTCACGGATACGGCGTTCAGCCCGGCCGTGCTGGGGTGGACGCTGCCGGTCTCGATGTTCGCGGTGCTGGGGTTTGCCGGCGGACTCGTGTTCACGATCGCACCGCGCCGGCCGAAACCTGCGGCTGCTCAGGCGGGTCTGGGCGGAACAGTCCGCGTCTCAGGCCAGTGAGGCGCGCCGGGCCAAGCCGAGCATGGTCCCCGAGCCCGAACGGGTTCGCACCATATAGGACTGGAGCATGCGGCCCGGGCATGCGGTCTGGTCGCGTTCCTGGTGTGTGCGAACCTGGTTGAGCGGCACGTTGTACCGCTGCATCTGGGCGACGACAAACCGGTCGAGCGACGCAAGAGCGGAGTTCGTCGGGGTCTGGGCGTCGAAGTTCCCGAGCATCAGGATGCCAAGATTGTTCTCGTTCTGGTCCTTGACGTGGGCGCCCTGATAACGGATGGCGCGTCCCTCCCAGACGCGGCCCTGCGGGTCGATGATGTAGTGATACCCGATGTCGGCCCACCCGCGGCCGCCCACGTGCGACTGACGGATCTGCTCGATGCGGGCGGCGACCCGGCTGGAGTTGCTCAGTGCCGTCGGGGGCATCCCGTCGTGATGCACGGTGATGTGTCGGATCCCGTTCATCGGGTTGATGTCGTATGGGCGCGCAACGCCCGTGCGGGTCCACTGCGATCGGGAGACGATCCCGGCACTGGGCGTATCCACCGGAGGCGCCTGTGCAGGTCGCGTCGGGGCGGGCATCGCCGGGAGCGTTGGCACGACGTTGGTCACGGCGTTCTGCGGCCCCGGATCCGCCCAATACGGCCCAGGCAGCTTGCCGGTGATCTTGGATTGCCCGCATCCGGTCAGCAGCATCGCCCCAACCATCAGGGATCCACCGGCGAGCACATCTCGACGGGACATCTGCACGGACGCGCTCGAATCTGGGACCACACTCGGGGGTTGACGCATGGGGGAGTTATCGACAACTTGGGCTGGGGTGCTGCACGGGAGTCGAGAAACTGTAGGTTTCCGTCGATCGGCCATGGGGACAAGCGGCAAGCGCGTGGGGGGGAAGGGGTGGGGGGAAGGGTTGGCGCGAGCTCTATTCCGAACGGCTGAGCCACTCTTCCTCGTGCAGAACGAGTACCGACTGGGTCTGGACTAGCTCGATCAGGCC
>DHLW01000014.1:53634-54147 GCA_002405485.1 Phycisphaerales bacterium UBA4658 | reverse complement strand
GGCAGGCCGGGGCGCGGGGGCGGGGGGCCGGCACCGGGCGTGGACTTGAGTCCGCTGATGGGCGCGGGCGCGGGCGGGCCGGTCGGCGCGGCCGCAGCGGGTGTGGCTGGTGGAGGAGTCGCGGGCTGGGCGGAGGGCTGAGCGGCGGGCTGAGCGGGAGGTTGGGCCGGGGGTTGGGCGGCGGGTTGGGCCGGAGGTGGGGCGGGCTTGTTGACATCGACGCCGGCCTTGGCGGCCTCTTCGCGGATTCGGCGGAGGATCTCCTGGGGGTCGTTGGTCGGGGGCTCTTTGGGCTTCTCTTCTTTCTTGTCTTTGTCGTCGGCGCGTGCGGCGGAGGGAAGGGAGAGTGGCGCGACGAGGGCGGCGAGGGCGACGCCCGCGGCGCCAACGCGTGCGAGGAGCAGCAACACGGAGCGCGTGGGCGTGAACGACGGTGGCGTGTGCGGACGTGTCATGCGGTCCATCTCTCTTGCGATCGGATCGGTGGGCGGTGCGTCGGCTTCCATGCCGGCG
>DHLW01000014.1:52613-53518 GCA_002405485.1 Phycisphaerales bacterium UBA4658 | reverse complement strand
GGTGCGTCGGCTTCCATGCCGGCGGCGCCGCGCGCGCCGAGACGACCGCACGTCAGCGGGCAAACAGTGTGGGCAAGCGTACAACGCCCGCGCGATCGGTGCGCGGGAGCGGGACGCTTTCCACGGTCCAGGACCCACCCCGGAAACAGGCGGCGGTTCGGCACCGCCGCGAGCCGCCGGGACGATCCCGGCTGGGGAGGTACCGATGGGCCCGAGGGCGGGATGCACGGGGGCGGATTTTCTTTGCGCGGATGGGTGCGGGCGGGGGCAGGATGGCCCCTAGGGTGAGCCATGCGTGTGGTGTCGCTGTTGCCGTCGGCTACGGAGATGGTGTGGGCCATCGCGGGCGCGAGCATTCTGGACGGTCGGGGGCCGGTGCATCTGGTGGGGAGGAGTCACGAGTGCGATGTGCCCGGTGGGGGCAGCCTGGATGGAGTGCCGGCGCTGACCTCGCCGCGGACGGGCTCGGCCGCACCGGCCGAGGTGGACGGTCAGGTGCGAGCGTGCGCGAGCGCGGGCGAGCCGCTGCAGGATCTGGACGTGGAGCTGCTGGCCGAACTGCGCCCGGACGTGATTCTGACGCAAGGTGTGTGCGCGGTGTGCGCGATCGACGTTGAGCGTGTACGGGGTGCGGCGGCGGAGATGGATCGGCGGGGTCTCTGCTCGCCGAGGGTGGTGAGCTTCAATCCCCAGACCGTGGACGGGATCTTTGATGATCTGTTGACGGTTGGCCGGGCGCTGGGCATGGAGGGGGAGGCGTTGCGGTTGGTGGTGGGGCTGCGGGAGCGGATGGACCGTGCAGAGGGGTACGTGAACCCCTTTACGGCGCGGGTGCGGGTGGCGTTTGTGGAGTGGACGGATCCGCTGTATGTGGGGGGGCACTGGACGCCGCAGCTCATCGAGCG
>DHLW01000014.1:51937-52452 GCA_002405485.1 Phycisphaerales bacterium UBA4658 | reverse complement strand
AGCGCATCCGTTGAACCCGACGCATGCGCTCGCGGATGCGGGCGCGGGCGTGGGCCCGGCGGGGCAGGCCCAGCGGAAGGCGGGGAAATCGATCCGGGTGGAGTCGGCGGATCTGGCGGCGACCCTGCCAGAGGTGGTGGTCGTCTGTCCGTGCGGGCTCGGGCTGGACGATGCGTGGGCGGAGATGGGGCACCTGGCGAGTCGGCCGTGGTTTGCGGGCTTGCCGGCGGCCAGCAGCGGCAGGGTCGCGGTCGTGGATGGACACCAGATGTTCAACCGGCCGGGGCCGAGGGTGGTCGATGCGTTCGAGTTTCTGGTGGGGCTGATCAATGAGCGGCCGGAGCTCATCCCCGCGGCGTTCCCGTGGCGTGCGTGGGCGAGATGAGCGCGGGCGAGATGAGCGCGGGCAGGTCGAGCGGGCGGGGTCGCGGGGGAGCGGAGCGGAGAGTGCGTGCGGCGCGAGAGGAACTGCTCACGCTCTGCGGCCGGCCATGCTGACGGCGACACCGGCGAAG
>DHLW01000014.1:51494-51790 GCA_002405485.1 Phycisphaerales bacterium UBA4658 | reverse complement strand
ATGCTGACGGCGACACCGGCGAAGATGAGCGTGAAGGCGATGACGTCGTTGATGCGGAACTTTTCCTTCAGGACGACGATGGCGAAGACAGTGAAGACCAGGAGTGTGAGGGCTTCCTGGATGACCTTGAGCTGCGGGGCGGTGAACGGTCCGCCGTGCGAGAAGTGTCCGTACCGATTGGCGGGGACCTGGAGGAGGTACTCAAAGAACGCGATGGCCCAGGAGACGAGGATCGCGGCGGCGAGTGTCCAGGACTTTTCGCGGAGGTGGTAGTACCAGGCGAAGGTCATGAACAC
>DHLW01000014.1:3790-51361 GCA_002405485.1 Phycisphaerales bacterium UBA4658 | reverse complement strand
GTACCAGGCGAAGGTCATGAACACGTTGGAGGCCAGCAGGAGCAGAACGGTGGTGAGCCATTGGGGCATTGTCGACGGTAGGGGCGTGCTGGAAAAGCCAAGTCGGCCTACTCTGCGCCCGTGTCGCCGACCGTCCAGATCATCCTGCTTGTCGGCGCATTCGGATGCGGGGCGGTGCCGTCCGGGTATCTGCTTGCGCGATCGCGCGGGGTGAACATTCGGGCGCAGGGGTCAGGGAACATCGGTGCGACGAACGTGTGGCGGGTGATGGGTCGGCGGTGGGGGCTGCTCTGCTTTGTGCTGGACGTGATGAAGGGGCTGCTCCCGAGCGTGGTTGCGGGGGTGGTGATCAGCCGGGCGTCGGCGGGGCCGGGAGCGGTGAGCGCTGACTATGCCTCGGGGTTGTGGCTCATGGTGGCGGTGAGCGCGGTGCTTGGGCATGTGTTCACGCCGTGGCTCGGGTTCAAGGGCGGGAAGGGCGTGGCGACTGCGTTTGGGGCGCTGGTGGGGGTGTATCCGGTGTTCACGCTGGCGGCGCTGATTGCGCTGGTCTGCTGGGGCGTGGCGCTGAAGCTGTGGAGGATGGTTGGGCTGGCGTCGGTGATCGCCGCGGTGGTGCTGGCGGGCGTGGTGGTCGCGGTGCATCTGCTGACGCGCTGGAACGTGCAGGCGGTGACGCTTCCGCTGGAGGGCTTGCCGGGATACGCGCCGGCGACGCTCCTGCACGCGGGGTTTGCGGTGGGACTGGCGTCGCTGGTGGTCTTCAAGCATCGCGGGAACCTGGCCCGGACGCTGGCGGGGACGGAGCCGAAGATCGGGCAGCGCACGCCGACGCCCGGGACATCAGCCGTCGCCCCTTCCCCCCCCACTCCGCCCGCTGCATCTGTCCCGGGTCCTGGCACGGCGTCGGTGTCGGATCGCTTGACGCCACGTGGCTGAGTCTCGGGTGCGTCTGGGATGCCGTTGGCACGGGGCGCGGCCGAGCGGCCGTTGAGCGGCGTGTGCCGGAGTCGACGCTAAACTCGGGGATGACTTCGGCGACTGTTGGGAGTTCTCAACCGCCTGCGCTGCTGACGAAGCTGCGGCTGGCGGCGGGGGACATCAAGATCGCGCACTCGGTGTTTGCGCTGCCGTTCGCGGTGCTCGCGGCGTTTCTGGCCCGTCCAGAGAGCGCGCCCTGGACGCGGTTTGCCGGGCAGCTTGCGGTGGTGGTGGCGTGCATGGTGCTTGCACGCTCGTGGGCGATGCTGTTCAACCGGCTGTGCGATCGGCGTCTGGACGCGGCGAATCCGCGGACGTCGCGGCGTGTGCTGGCCTCGGGAGCGTTGTCGGCGCGGGACGGATGGCTGCTGGCCCTGGCGTGTGCTGGGGGGTTCGTCGGCGCGTGCTCGCTGTTCCTGATCCTGTGGGGCAATGTCTGGCCGATCGCGCTCAGCGTGCCGGTGCTGGCATGGATCGCGTTCTATTCGCTCACGAAGCGATTCACGGCGTTGTGCCACGTGTTTCTGGGGGCCGCGCTGGCGGTGAGCCCGCTGGCGGCGGCGCTGGCGGTGCATCCCGCCGCGCTGCTGTCTTCGCCGGCGCTGTGGCTGCTGTCAGGAATGGTGCTGTGCTGGGTCGCGGGATTCGACGTGATTTATGCGCTGCAGGACGTGGAGTTTGACCGGGAGGCCCGGCTGCACTCGATCCCGGCGCGGATGGGCGCGAGCGGCGCGATCTGGATCAGCCGCGGGCTGCACGCGGCGGCGTTCGCGCTGCTCGTGCTGGCGGCGTCGCCCGTGGGCGGCGATGCGCGGCTGGGCGTGGTGTTTGCGGTGGCGGCGGGGCTGGTTGGCGTGCTGCTGATCGCGGAGCACGTGGTGCTTGCGCGGCGCGGCAAGGCGGGCCTGGAGATGGCGTTCTTCACGCTCAACGGGGTGGTGTCGTGCGTGCTCGGGCTGGCCGGAGTGGTCGACGTGCTCGTGTGAGCGGCGTGATCGGGGGGCGGCAGAACCGGGAGAACTGGGGGTTCACTGCCGAACGTCGATCGCGTCGACCGATGAGGACCGCTTGGCATCGGTCTCGATGCGTTGCTCGGCGGCCTCGGCCATGAGCGCGTCGGTCTGCTTCACGATGAGGGCCTGGAGGCGACGGAGCTCGCCGAGCTGCTCGATGAGGCGAGCGCGATCGCTCGGGATGGGAGCGCGGGCGATGGCTTCCTCGGTCTCGGCGATTCGGCGGTCGAAGGTGGCGCGGTCGAGGGCGAGCTGCTTGAGTTCGTCCTCGATGGGGACGGGGGCTTCCTGGACGTCGATGTCGAGGATCGCCGCGGCGCCGACGGCCCGGGCCTGTGGTCGGCCGTTGATGATGACGACGCCGCGACGATTGAGCATGGGCAGGTCGTGCATGGCGAGCATCTGGGCGTCCATGGCACGGACGAGGCGGGGCATGCCGCCGCCGGCGATCTCGATGGGCTCGATCTGCTGTTCGAGGCGTTCCTTGCGTTTGACATCCAGATCGCGCTGGGAGTACCAGGCATCGCGGTCGACGTCGACGCTGATGGGCTCCGGGCCGCCGCCGAGGCGGGCTGTGCGGATGCGCCACGCCGGGGCGAGTCGCTCCGGGCCGAGCCAGGCGCCCTGTTCGAGATTGGCGAACTCGCCGAGGGGGACATCGAGGACGAGCTTCTTTGCGCCGCGGCGCACGCCGAGCCGGATGGTCTCGCCCGGGTCATGGGAGACGATGACCGCGGGGAGGACGGCGCGGGCGGTGGGCCCTTCGAGCCGGTACCCGTCAGCGGAGACGATCATGTCGCCCTCTTCCAGCACGCCCTTGGCGGGGAAGCCGTCGATGAGCCGTCCGATCACGATGCGGTCGCGGAGGGTGCCCCCGAACTGGAACCCCAGTGCGGCGCGTGGGGTCTCGAAGAAGCGACGCCGGGCGACGCCGATGAGCCGCTGGCGTGCCTCCAGAGAGAGGTCCTTGCGCTGCAGCGTCTCTTCGAGGAGCGCGAGCTTGAACTGTCCGGTCTTGTAAAGCCGCTGGGCGGCGTCCTGGCGAGCGCGAAAGTCGCCGCTGCCGAGGTTGGTGATGATGTCATCCAGCGCGGCTCTGGCTGCGGCCTCGCTCTCGAACTCGATGGGACGTTCTTCCTTGGGGTCATCGAGGATGACCTGGTGCCCGCCCATGGCTCCGCCGGCAGGCTGGATGGGGAAGCGTGCGCCTTCGGGCTGAGCCATGGCGTTCAACACGGGACAGAGAGCGGCGGCCCACGCTGTCGCCTGCATTCTCCGCGCGTGCTTGCTCGGTCTCATGGCGTGCTCCGAAGCCCGGGAACGGAACGGTCGATGGGAAGATTCTATCACCCGTGGCGGGATCTCCGCCGACGGACGCCGATCCGGGCTAGGGCCTCTGGGCGACCAGTCCGGCGAGCTTGTCGGACTGCAGGGCAATCGCGTCGACGGCGCGCTGGACGACCTCCAGGACGGGCTTGGCGGCGAGTTTCCCGAACTGGCCCGTCGAGGCGATGGGAACTGCGGCCTCGACGATGAGGGCCTCGATCATGAGCCAGGGCACGGCCTGGGCACGCTCCTGGGTCAGCCACTTGTCGACACCCGCGCCGGCCTCGGCGTAGCCCTGTGCGAAGGCGGAGAACAAGCCGGGGTCAAGGGCGATCTTCCAATCCGTCGACGCGCCCTTGGGGGGCGGGCTGGCGGGCTGGGGACGGTCGGCTTCGGAGTCGTTGGCGACCTGGCCGAAGGACCGATGGACGCTGAACTGCATGGCTCCGTTGGCGAAGTCGTGCATGGTCTGGCCGAGGCGGGCGGAGTCGAAGTCCAGGACCGCGGCCACGCGTTCGACGCCGTGCTGCTCGGGTGCGCTTGCACCGATGCGGAAGAGCATGTTGCCCGGATGCCAGTCGCCGTGCACGATCTGCAGCGCGGGCTCGGGAGAACCGATGAGGTCCTCGACCCTGGTCGCGGCGGACTGATATGCCTCGCCGAGTCCGCGGCAGAGACCGCGGACGCTTGGGTCTTTCAGAAGACCGGAGATGCTGGCGAGGCGCTCTGGGACCTGCGGGTGGTTATGGAAGGTCCGGCGAGGCGCTGGGAAGAGCGGCCGCAGGTTGCTGAGCAGGAGATGGCATCGGCCGAGCCACCACCCGGCGGCCCAGGCCGAGGCGGGCGTGCGATCGAAGCGTTCGCCGCGGATGAACCGGAAGACCTCGTAGACCCCCCCACCGCCGGGGCTGGAGGGTCCGAGCTGGAGCATGGTGAGTTTGGAGTCGCGTGTGGCCAGGGGTGGCGGCGCGGGAAAGCCGGCGGCGGCGAGGTGGGTGATGACCTCGTGGGTGAAGGCGACCTTGCTGGGCTCGTTTGCTGGGCCCGGGGCGCGGCGTTTGAGCAGGAACTCGCCCCACTGGGTCTTGATGAGGACCTTGGGTGCAAGACGCGATCCGCCGCGGAACCTGCGGACTTCTTCGATGACGCCAAGGTCATAGTGCGAGCAGACGATGACGAGTTCGCCGGCGGTGATGCGGGAGCGGGAAGGGATCTGGTGAGACTCGCCCGGCATGGATGAGGGTAGAGGGGGCCGGTGGGACGGTTTGGAAAGCGCGGGACATGCCGCAGGAGCTAGAGGGCGCTGGCCGGGTATTCAGGACCGAGAGTGCGGCGGCGTGCGAGCGTGCTGGAGGTGAGGTCTGCAGACGGCGGGAGGATGACCCGGCACCATGAGGACGCGCGTTTCGTGGAAGTTTCATGCTTTTTACTTGGACCCGTGGATCCGGTGTGTTAGAAGAACATCGAAGGCGTGGATCACGCGAGTCCGGCTTGAGCCGGCTGTGCATCGTGAACCCGCCCAACTCGGACGTTTCAGGGTGTTTGACGATCAAGGGATCCAGAATCATGACGGACCTGCGCTGGACTGTTCCAGTTGCCGCGGCGGCTTTGAGTGGGTGGACGTCCGGCGCGGCCGGGCAGGTGTGGACGCGCGAGGTCGTGGCCTTCAACGGGGGCCAGGCGGCGGGTCTGCCCGCGGGCGTGAACTACTCGGCCCTGCAGAACAACACGGCGCCATACCTGGATCCGTCGGGCGCGATTGCGTTCACGTCGTTGCTCACCGGGGCGGTCACGAGCACCGACAACCGGGCGTTGTTCTTTGGCCTGCCTGGATCGATCACGTCGATCCTTCGCGAGAGTGGTGTGCCGGGACAGCTCGGCGAGCCCGGGTCATTCATGGGGTTCAATGGCGGCACGCTGGTGTTCTCCGGCTCGTATGTCGGGGCCCCCGCGACGAGCAACGGGGCGTTGTTCACCGTCAACGGGGGCATCGTGACCGAGCGTGTGCGTGAGGGGAACGTTCCGTCCGTGATCGAGACAGGGCAGCCAACGGATCTCACCTGGATCGAGGTTACGACGCTTCCGACGGTCGCCGGGAACGGGCAGATCGCGTTCAACGCGCTTTTGGGCGGCACGGGCCTGGACGGGTCGAACAACTCCGCGATCTACGCGGGCCCGCCGGCTCTGCCTCGTCGTGTCGTTCAGAATGGCGATGCTCTTCCGGATGCCGGCCCGGGCACGTCGGGCGTGACCATGTCGTTTCTGAACACTCCGCCGCTGATCAATGAGCAGGGCAAGGTGATCTTCTCCGGCGAGTTGGCGGGTACGGGGATCGCGAGTCCGAATCTGACCGCGTACATTCTTGCGACCCCGACGAGTCTTGCCGCACCGAATCCGGCGTACACGTACACCTTCATCACACGTCGCGGGTTGCAGGCGCCCGGACTGGACGCCGGGATCACGTTTGCTCAGGACTTCAACACCGTGCTGACGCGGACGATGGATCGTTTCGCGAATCTGGCGTTTGTACAGACCGTCGCGGGGCCCGGCGTCAGCACGACGAACAACGAAGCGGTCTTCTTGGGCTCGGCGAACGCGCCTGCGTCCATCACGCGGGTGTTTCGAAAGGGCGACCTCATTCCCGGTGCGCAGCTCGACGAACGATGGTCGAGCTTTCAAACCGTCGCCCTCGACGGGAGCGGCAGCGCGGCGACGGACTCGAGTCTGTGGGTGCGAGCCCTGCTCGCCGGCACGGCCGTGACCTTGGCCAACAACTCCATCATCGCGCGGGTGACCCAGGCCGGGACGACGACTTTCGTCCTGCGCGAGGGCGATGCGGCCCCAGCACCACTCCCGGCAGGAACGCTCTTTGGCGATTTCACCCGGTTCGTGGTCAACCGGAACGGGACGATCGTCTTCACCGCGGCGCTTACCGGCCCGAGCGTCTCGTCGAGCAACGACTCCGCCCTGTTCATCAAGCGGCTGAATCAGGATCCCGTGCTGCTGCTCCGCGAGGGAGACACGTTCGCTCTCTCCGTGGGCACGCGGACGGCGTCCTCGTTCCTGCTCCGGGGAAACAACGCCGGGCAGTCGGGAGGGGAGAGTTCGCTCAACGACGACGACAAGCTCGCCATCGGCGTGAACTTCGTCGAAGACCCCGCCACGACGGACGCGATCGTGTACTTCGCCCCGGACGCTCCACCGGCGTGCCCGGCCGACTTCGACGGCGTGAACGGCGTGGACGTGCAGGACATCTTCTCATTCCTGAATGCGTGGTTCGCAGGCGACGTCGCGGCGGACTTTGACGGCATGAACGGCGTGGAGGTTCAGGACATCTTCACGTTCCTGAACGCTTGGTTTGCCGGCTGCTGAACCCGCCGTGTCGGTCTTGGTCTCGCGGGTGCTCACAGTCCCGATGCGGAGCTCGCCCGAGGCGTCTTCCTGCATGCGGGCGCTACTTCATGCGGAGCATGACGTCGGGGCTTTCGCCTTGACCGGTGCGGGCGCTGAGGAGGGCTGCGCCGGCGGTTGCCAGCACGCTCAGGATGTTGCTGGGCGGGGACGCAGCGCGAGCGGGATCGAGCAGTCGGAGGACCTGCTCGCTGATGACCCGGACCGCCGCCAACTGGCTGGGCTCTACCTGGGATGCGCCGCGGATCCGGTGGGCATCCCGGGAGGCCTCGACGACCGCGCCCTGAGCGTTGATCCACTCAAGACCGTCGTCATAGATGCGGACCCGGCCGTGCTCGCCGACGAGGGTGATGGTTCGGCTCCAACGTCCGGCCCTGCTGGAGGCGACGATCGAGCCCGCCGCACCACCGGAGTAGCGAAGCGTGGCGGTGAGATCGCCTTCGAGCCCGCGGAGGGTTGGAGCGCCCGCGGGGGCGGCGGCGGAGGCGGGGATGGAGGTTGCGGGAACGAGAGCCGCGTCGATGGTCTCGGGTTGACCAAGCAGCCAGGTGATGAGCTCGATGGCGTCGAAGATTCTGGCGCCAAGCGACCCCTGGCCGGTGCCGGAATAGGTCTGGACGCTCACCATGCGGAGCGTGCCGAGCTGCTGGATGACCTCGACGGCGTTGCGGACGACCGCGGCGTGGCGTGCCAGCGGGACAAAGACGGCCCACTCGGCGGCGGTGGTCGGGTCCGGGGCGGGCTCATCCTGAGGTTCCGGGCCCAACGAGAGCCCCATGCCGTTGTCGGCGCCTGGACCAAAGCCGCCCTCGGCGGCTGGTGCGAGGACCTCCAGGACGCCGGCTGGGAGGGGTTCGAGAGAAACGACGCGGACGCCGCGGTCGACGCACTCTTTCAGGACCGGTGCGTACTCGGTGCCAACGGCGGCGCCGAGGAGGACCAGATCGAGATCCGAGGTGCTCAGCGCGCGCCGGAGGTCATCGACAGGCGCTGCGTCGAACGTCGTGGCGAGGTCGGCGGCGCGACCCCGCGTGGCGGAGGCGTCGCCAACGGAAGCGACGGCAAGCTCGGCGGTTTCGGCGATGCCGCGGAAGAGATCCACCTGTTCAGGGTCCAGCCAGAGCAAGGCGCGCCGGAGCGCTCGTGCGCTCGTGCGTTCGGCGTGTGCGGAGTCGGCGGACATCAGGGGCAGTGTACCGGCTGGCGGGAGATCGGCTGAGGAGTTCTGAGGGTGTGACGGCGCGACGGATGTTCCACGTGGAACATGTCGGCCGATGGGCTGGGGGGCGGGTCGGCGGTGCAGGGGATGGTCTTGCCCAAAAGGCCACCGGCCCCCGGTTTCCCGGAGGCCGGTGCACGGATGGGTGCTTGGCGTAAGCCGAGTTCTGTCCGCCGCGGGGTACCAGGTCGTTGGACCTGGCCACCGAGGCGTGGCGGCCATTTCTCTCGTCCCGGGCTTGCGTCCGGGACTGAAGCGGTCTACCCGCCCTCGTCGGTTTCCCGAACGTGCGAACCGCACGCCGGCGTGGCGAACACACACGCCGCGGGAGCTGCGTGACCTTGCACGCGGTGGGGTTTGCCATGCCTCGCCTGTCACCAGGGGAGCGGTGCGCTCTTACCGCACCTTTTCACCCTTACCTGATCCCGCGTGAGCGGGCCATCGGCGGTGTGTTCTCTGTGGCACTGTCCCGCGTCCGGATCCATCCCGGACGGGTGGGGGTTACCCACCACCGTGTCCTGTCGTGCTCGGACTTTCCTCCGTCGCGCCCTTGCGAGCGAGCCGGCGGCCGCCCTTGGCACCCGTGCGAGATCGTATGCCCAGACGAGAGCGGGCCGAAGAGGGTCAAGAGTCGGAGGCGGGGCGAGCACCGACGCCGAGGACGCTCAGGATTTCGAGCACGCCGCGGGCCTCGGGAGCGGCGGCGACGTAGTCGGAGCGGCTCTTGATCTCATCAACGGCGTTGGCGGGGCAGGCGAAGTAGGCGACGGCGTCGCGGATGGCCAGATCGCTGGAGGTGTCGCCGATGCCGGCGCAGCGGTCGGAGCGGAGGCCGGTGTGCTGGAGAAAGCGGGCGATGCCGGTGGCCTTGCTGATGTGGGCGAGGTCGCAGTTGATGTAGAGCCAGGTCATGCTGACGCGGATGGGCCACCCGCGGCGCCGGCACTCGGCGGCGATGCGGTCGCGCTGGGCGGCGAGCAAGGGCGTGTCGGGGTGGAAGAGGGAGACGCTGCAGGCCTTGCCGGGCTGCTGGGTGACGCCCATCGGGCCGAGGGTCTCGTCGAGCCAAGCGGCGAGGTCGCGGACCATGGATCGATGCTCGCGGGTGATGGCCGGGTCCATCAGGTACTGGTTGCTCGATGGGAGGTACATCCAGACGCCGTTCTCCGCGATGAGCGGGAGCGAGGCGTTGGCGATCATGCGGCACATGGCCTCGGCAAAGGGCTGAGGGCGACCGGAGCAGAGCGTGACGACGGAACGATCGCGATGGGTCTGCGCGGCGCGGTTGTGGGCGGCGATGAGTGCGAGGGCCTCGACATCCATGGGGGTGCTGGACTCGGGGGAGAGGCACCCGTCGATGTCGCAGATGACGGCGTCGAAGCGGTGATGGGGCGCGGCGAACGACATGGGGGCCTGAGGGTACTCGCAAACGGAACCGGAGCCGGAAGGATCACGGGCGTGCGTGCGTGGTCGCGGGCGACGGAGGAGACACGCCATACTGTTGGAGCGATGTCGCACCTGACGTATCAGACCGCCGGAGAGTCGCACGGTCCGGCGCTTGTGGCCCTTGTGTCGGGCATGCCCGCCGGGGTGGACGTGGACGTGGACTTCATCAACGGCGAGCTGAGCCGCAGGCAGGGCGGGTATGGGCGCGGGGCGCGGCAGCGGATCGAGACGGACAGGGTGGAGGTGCTGTCTGGAGTTCGGCGTGGGCGATCGATCGGATCGCCGATCCTGCTGAAGGTGGCGAACAAGGACTCGCGGCTGGATGATCTGGCGAAGACGCCGCCCGTGCACACGCCGCGACCGGGGCACGCGGACATGGCGGGGAGCGTGAAGTATCTGACGACGGATTGCCGGGAGACGCTGGAGCGGGCGAGCGCGCGGGAGACGGCGGCGCGTGTGGCGGCGGGCGCACTTGCGCGGTGCATGCTGCGGGCGGTGGGGATCGAGACGTTCGGGTTCGTGCGGGCGATCCTGGACGCGACGTGGGCGGGGGAGGTGGCGGAGGGGTCGTGGCGTTCGCTGGTCGCCGAGCGGGACGCGAGCGAGGTGTACTGTCCGGATGGCGCGTCGGGCGCGGCGACTGAGCGGATGTGCGCGATCATTCGGCAGGCGAAGATCGACAAGGACACGGTGGGCGGCCTGGTGGAGGCGCACGTGTTTGGGTGTCCGCCGGGGCTCGGGTCGACGATGAACTGGTTTGATCGACTGGACGCGCGGCTGGCGGGGGCGGTGATGGGGATCCAGGCGTTCAAGGCGGTGGAGATCGGGCTTGGGAAGGAGTGCGCGTTCCGGCCGGGCTCGAAGGTGCACGACCCGATCGCGTTCGATCCATCGCGATCGGGGACGGCGTCGCTTGGGTTCGTGCGGAGCAGCAACAACGCCGGCGGGACCGAGGGCGGGATGACCAACGGCGCGCCGGTGGTGGTGCGCGGGACGATGAAGCCGATCGCGACGCTGCTGCAGGGGATGCCGAGCGTTGATCTGAACACCAAGCAGGCGGCGACGAGCGCGTACGAGCGGTCGGACATCTGTGCGGTGTCTGCGGCGAGCGTGGTGATGGAGAACGTGGTGGCGTTCGAGATCGCGCGGGCGGTGCGCGAGAAGTTCGGGGGCGACTCGATGGTGGAGGTCGAGGCGCAGTACCGTCGCTATCTCGAGCTTGCGCGGGGTCTGCCGCTGGACCGCGGGTGAGCGTGATCGGGACGGATCGATGGCACGGGAGCCTGGAATGTGTTGCAAGTCGATTCTCGTCGCGGCGGTCGTGTGTGCGTCGGCTCGGCTGGCGTGCGGTCAGTCGTTCAACATCGACTTTGACTCGATCCCGTTCATACCGGGGTACGACGCGCCGAGTGCGACCTTTGCGGGAGCGAGCGGGCAGGCGGGGTACTGGAACCCGCTGGTGGGGCTGCCCCGGTTCGGGGCCGCGCTGCGCGACATCGGCGACCAGCCGACGGGGGTGGTGATCACGGCGTTCGGGAACGCGGGCATCGGGGGCGACAACGACCCTGTGACGACGGGAGATCGGGAGCGGCTGATCGACGACTATGTGGACCTGAGCATCATCCGGCCAGTGGAGCTCGTGCTCACGGGGCTTGCGCCGGGGCGGTACCGGGTGTTCGTGTACGCGATCTGTCCCGCTGCGCCGCCGGAGTTCATCGCGGCCATCGGGGCGGTACGGTCGGTTGATGACACGTTGTTCTGCGGCGGGGTCGTGCCGGCGGCGGGCTTTGTCCAGGGCGTGACGCACGTGGTGCATCGGCTGGACATCTTTGCCCGCGGCGAGATGCGGGTGCTTCTGGACAAGGATCCGCAGGCGGAGGCGGCGTGCGTGAACGGGATGCAGATCGTGCGGATCGGGCCGGCGTGCGCGGGCGACATCGATCAGTCGGGCGCGGCGACGGCGTCGGACATCTTCGAGTATCTGAATCTGTGGTTCGTGGGCGATGCGCGGGCAGACATCAACGACGCGCCCGGGGCGGACGTGTCGGACGTGTTCGAGTTTCTGAACTCGTGGTTTACAGGGTGCGGGTGAGGGGCGCTCAGCGCTTCTCGATGTAGTTGTTCAAGCTGTTGCCGACCCAGACGTTTCGACCGTCGAAGGTGAGGGAGTCCATGCCGATCTGGAGCTGTGCGGAGGCGACGGGCGTGAAGGCGGGGAGGGAGTAGGCGGTGACGAGGCCGAGCTGGGTGGTGGTGAGGATGTTCTCGCCGTCGAAGACCATGGAGGTGGGAGCGGAGAGGCCGACGGTGTTGGTGGTGACCGAGCCGGTGCCGTCGACGGCGAAGGAGTAGATGCGGTTGGCGGCGCCGTCGGCGACGTAGACGGTGCCGTTGGCGATGAGCATGCGGCGCGGCTGGCCGCCGGTGGTGCGGACGACGGTGGCGTTCGCGTCGGTGCCGATGATGCGGTAGATCTGTCCGGTGGAGGAGCTGGAGACGAAGACGCCGGTGGGGTTTGCGACGATGCCGTTTGGGGTGGGGATGACCCAGGTGCGGGAGGGCGTGCCGTCGGTGGTGTTGATGGGGAAGGCGAAGACCTGGCCGAGGTTTGGGCTGCAGATGTAGACGGTGCCGTTGCTGATGGCGATGCCGCGGTTCTGGACGCCGAAGTCGAAGGTCTGGAAGGTGCCGTCTTCGGGGTTGATGATGGCCATGCCCTGGCCGGTGGGGACCCAGACCTTGGTGCCGTCGTAGGCGGCGCCGGTGGGGAAGGCGAAGGTGTTGTTGAGGTTGACGATTCGGACTTGGGTGCCGGTGCGAGCGCGGATCTGGACGACTCGGCCGGAGGTGAGCAGCGGGACGTAGAGGTTCTCGCCGTCGAACGCGGGATCGATGGGCGCGCTCTGGGAAGCGAAGGTGAAGCGGAAGGCGGGTCCGGAGTCGATGGCGCCGACCTTGCCGGTGGCGATCTTCAGCAGAGCGGCGCCCGCGCCGGAGGGACCGGCGGGGCCTTGGGGGCCCTGAGGGCCCTGGGGGCCCGGATCACCCTGCGGTCCCTGGGGGCCGGTCTCGCCCTGGGGACCGGGATCGCCTTGCGGACCCTGCGGACCTTGCGGACCGGCGGGGCCACCGGAGGGGCCGGCGGGGCCCTGAGGGCCGGCGGGACCGGCGGCGCCTGCGGGCCCGGCGGGGCCCTGCGGGCCGGGCGGGCCCGGGGGACCGGCGACGGCGTTGAGGACTCGGCCTGCGACGGCGGCGTACTGGGCCATGCCGGCGATCTGCACTTCCTGTCGCGTGGGCATGGCGATGAAGTTGCGACCCTGGCCGATGACGCGGTACTCGACCTGGATGTATCTGCGGCGGCCGTCGAAGCAGTTTGGCCCGAAGTTCACCTGCACATCGGCCTGACCGTTCTTGACGGGGACGTTCTGGAACTCGACGGCGTTGCCGACCTGGAGCCCGCCGAAGGGAGCGTCAAAGAGCGTGACGCGGAGGTCGGCGGTGGCGGAGATCGGCTGATTGCCCTGAGCGACGATGAGCGTCTGGTTGACGCTGCCGGCTCTGGCGATCTGGACCGCGGCCGAAGGCCCGGCGAGTGCGGGCAGAGCGGAGCAAGCGGAGAGAGCGAGGAGCAAACCGATCGATCGGGCGCGCATCTGAGGCCTCCAGAGCGGCGGGGTCGCCGCGAGTCCGCCATATCGGCGGATACGGAGGGTGGGTTCTCGCTGTTGCGGAACGGGACGTTTGCTGGTCTTTATCGGACGGGGTGAGGGGGCGTGGAGCGTGGGCCGAGCGTGTGGGGTGATGCGCGTGGGTCACGTCGGAGCCGGAAACGAAGACCGGCGGGCACGAGGCCCGCCGGTGCGTGGATGCGATCTGGTTGTGGGGCGGGAGATTTACTTCTTCTCGTCGGGCTTCTTGTCGTCGGTCTTCTTGCCGAGCCACTTGTCCCAGATGCCCTCGTACTCGGCGGCGTTGTCCTTGGTGACGATCTGGAGCTTGAAGTTGTTGATGACCTTCTCGGGCTTCTTGTTGTTGTGGACCTTGTCGAAGAGCATCTCGACGGTGCGGTAGCCCCAGCCGTAGCAGTCCTGGCCGATGAGGGCCTGGACCTGGCCGTTCTTGACGTAGGTGAGCTGCTCGGGGAGGTGGTCGACGGAGACGACCTTGGCCTTGTCGTAGACGCCGTCGAGGGCGTTCTTGGTGAACAGTGGCCACCCGCCGACCATGGCCCAGCCGGTGATGTCGGGGTTGGCGTTCTGGACCTGCTGGACCTTGGCGGCGGCTTCGGCGGCGGTCTCGGCGTGGTAGTAGGTGTCCTTGATGGAGATGCCCTTGAACTTGGCGGCCTCTTCCCTCACGCCGCGGACGCGAGCCTGGAGGTTCGGGGCGTTCTGGTTGCCGGCGAGGATGGCGACGACGCCCTTTTCGCCCATGGCCTTGGCGAGCTGGCGCATGACCTCGCGACCGGCCTCGACATCGTCGATGCCGTAGTAGGCGAAGCGCTTGGAGTCGGGGGAATCGGAGTCGAAGGTGACGACCTCGACGCCCTTGCCGACGGCGGAGTCGATGGCGGACTTGAGGACCTTGCCATCGGAGCAGGAGATGCTGATGCCGTTGACGCCGGCGCTGGCGAGCTGTTCGACGAACTGGGACTGCTGCTGGGCGTCCTCGTTGTTGGGGGTGCGCCAGTTGATCTTGACGTCGACGCCGTGCTTCTTGGAGAGGTCGCGGGCGGCGTCCATGGCGCCTGTGCGGGCGGCCTGGAAGACGGGGTTGGACTGGCTCTTGGCGATGACGCCGAACTCGTAGGACTTCTTGGGCGCCGGCGCGAAGGCCATGGCGCTTGCGCCGACGCAAGCGGCGGCGAGAGACAACGCGGCGAAAGTCAGGAACGTGCGTTTGCGAATCATCGGGGAAACCTCTCCAGATAGGCGGTACTCAGTACGCGACCCGCGGGCCCGGAGCCCGCAGAGCGTGCGGCGAGCCCGGGTGGGTCGAGTATATGCGATTTCTCGGGCGTTCCGGGGAAGGCCCCGGGCCGGATCGGATGGGGCGAACGCACCGGGTGAGGATTGGTCAGCCGACCTCCAGCACCACCTTGATCGCTTCCCCGCTCTGCATGAGCCCGAAACCGGTGGCGAACTGGTCCATGGGCAACTGGTGGGTGATGATCTCTTCGAGTTTCAGACGGCCGGAGAGGAGCATTTCTTCCATCTGGTACCAGGTCTCGAACATGCGTCGGCCGTTGATACCGAGCACGGTTGCACCCTTGAAGATGACGTGGCTGGAGAGGTCGAAGCTGATGGGTCTGCTGGGGATGCCCAGGAGCGCGGCGGTGCCGCCCATGCGGAGGGCCTTGAAGCCGTCGTCGATGGCCATGGGGTGGCCGGACATTTCCAGGAGGACGTCGGCGCCGTCGCCGCGGGTGTGGGTGCGGAGCTTGTCGATCCAGCCGGGGTCGTTGGCTTTGTAGGCCTCGACGGCGCCGAGCTTGCGGGCGAGGGCGAGGCGGCGGTCGTCGACGTCGGTGACGAAGATTCGGCTGGCGCCTGCGCACTTGGCGACGGTGACGGCCATGAGCCCGATGATGCCCACGCCGGTGATGAGCACGGTCTTGGCGCTGACGCTTGCGGACATGACGGTGTGAACGGCGTTGCCCAGGGGGTCGAAGATGGCGGCGATGTGATCGGGAATGCTGGGGTGGACAGGCCAGACGTTGTCCTCGGGGACGCAGACGAACTCGGCGAACACGCCGTCGCGGTCGACGCCCAGGATGCGGGTATCGCGGGCGATGTGGGCGTTGCCGGTGCGGCTGTTGTAATCCAGACCGGCGGTGATGTGTCCCTCGGCGCTGACGCGGAGGCCGGGGGCAAAGCGGGTGACGGCGGACCCGACGCGCTCGATGACGCCGACGAACTCGTGGCCGGTGACGATGCCGACGGGGATTCGGCCGGCGGCCCAGTGGTCCCACTCCCAGATGTGGCGATCGGTGCCGCAGATCCCGGCTTTCTTGACGCGGATGAGCACATCGCGCGGGCCGACGTCGGGGACGGGTCGGTCGGTGACGAGTTGCAATCCGGGACCGGCGTGGTGCTTGACGAGGGCACGCATGGTGGCTCTGGCGCCTGAGGCAGATGCGGACGCGCTCGTGGGCATGGCGACGCTCTGAGCAGGCCGGGCCGGGGTGGAGGTGGTCATCGTGGATGAGTGTAGAGAATGACCGTGCCAGTGTGCTGCCGGCTGGCCAAAGCCCAAGCAAGCCCGAACGCAGATGCAGACCTCGGGGAGCGATAACGCCTCCGGGGGGGACGGTCTGCCCGGCACTCGCGGCGCAACCGGCAGGTCGGAAGGGACGGGCGGCGGTTCTTTCCTGGGTGGGCGGGTCTGGAGCGGGGCTTGCACTAGAGTTGCCGACACGTCGCGGCGTTTTTTCGGCGAGGGTCTGCAACCATGCCAGAAGACGTGCATACACCCTCCCGTCGGCTGGCCCAGGCGGGCCAGACCCGGCACGGACCCGACGTCTGGCCGAACCCGGCGACGGGGCAAGGCCGCGTCTTCGGCGGTCCAATGCAAGACCTCCTGCTGAGTGGGTCAAACGCCGGCGTCGTGCCGTCGGTGGAGAGGGTGCGGTTCTGCGCGGTGTCGGCTTTGGGTCGTTCAGCCCGATAAACTCTGGCATGTCGTCGATGACTTCCAACGCCTTTGTCTTCCTCGCCGTCCGCCCGGGCGGGGGTCGATCCTTTGGGGTTCGGCAGGCGGGGACGGTGTCGGCGCTGGCGCAGTCGCTTCGTGCCGAGGGGCGGATGCTGGTGCGGTCGTGGCGGGTGCCGGCGTGGATGGCCCGGGAGGCGAAGCTGGCGCTGGTGGACCAGGCGGCGTTGAATGAGCAGCTCGGGCAGCTTGTCAGCCGCGGCGTGCCGCTGGTGGAAGCGTTGGATGTGACGACGCAGACGGTGCGACCCGTGGCGAGGCCGCGGGTGATGCAGTTGCGCGACCTGGTGCAGTCGGGTCAGGGATTTGCGGACGCGTGCAAGCGCGTGGGCGGGTTTGATCAGGTGACGATCGCGGTGTACAAGGCGGCGGAGCGGTCGGGCGATCTGGCGGGGGCGGCGAAGGAACTGGCGGTGACGGCTCGGCGTCGGCTGGCGATCGGGAACAAGGCGACGACGCTGATGATCTATCCGGCGATCGTGATGTCGATCTCGTTGCTGGTCGCGACCATGATGATGCTGGTGGTGGTGCCGATGATGGGCGAGGGGCTTGCCAAGAGCGACATCCCGCTGCCGACGTTCAGCCGGATCGTGATCAACACGGGGATCTGGATGCGGGAGCATCTGATGTGGCTGCTGGTGGGCGTGCTCGCGCTCATCGGGCTTGGGATCGTGTTCCGCGGGGCGGTGCTGAACGTGCTGGGGCGAGTGTCGCGCGGGTTCCCGGTGATCCGGGACGTGATCCTGGCGCAGGAGTCGGCGCGGTTCTTCGCGGTGATGGGGGCGATGACCAAGACGGGCGTGCCGCTGGCCGACGCGCTTGGGACGGCGAACCAGGCCGTGAATCATCCGAAGATGCGGACGCAGCTCGAGCGTCTGCGGACGCGGCTGATCGAGGGCGGGATTCTTCGGCTGCTGATCGACGAGGTGGACACGCTGCCGGTGGCGACGCGACGGCTGCTGATCGCGAGCGAGCGGTCGGGGGACATGGAGTCGGCGTTCCACACGCTGGCGATGGACATGCAGGACGAGGTCGACAAGACGAGCACACGGCTCCTGGCGGTGCTGGAGCCGGGGATGATCATCATCATGTTCGCGGTCATCGGGTCGCTGCTGCTGGCGCTGATGCTGCCGATGCTGACGCTGACGAACAACATCAAGTTCTGAGATCACGCGCGGATGAGTTGGACGAAGAGAATGCAGACAGGGACACGAACCATGAGACACATGCTTGCACAACGCCTGATCGCACGACACGCCGGCGCGGCCCTGGGGGCACGCCGGGGCTTCACGCTGCTGGAGATGATGCTGGTGGTGATGATCATGGGCCTCTTGATCGGGGTGGTGGCCTGGAACATCGGCACGCGCGGATCCGAGGCGCGCAAGGCCACGACCATCGCATCGATGCGTCAGGTGGAGTCGATGCTCAAGGCCTATCAGCTCGATCACGGAACATTTCCGCCGACGTTGCAGACGCTGGTGCCCAAGTACACCGAGAAGCTGCCGCAGGATTCGTGGAAGCGGCCGCTGGTGTACGCGCCCAACGCGGCGGGGAGCGCCAAGCCGTACATCCTGTACTCCACGGGCGAGAGCGGGGAACAGGGCAACCAGGACAACATCGACATCTGGACGGTGGATCAGCCGCAGCAGTGACCAGGCGCCGACCTTGGTGGCACGGGCGTCGGGCCAGTGCCACGAGGACCGATGCGGCGGAACTGACCGAGCGGAAGGGCGGATGGCGGGGGCAGCGTCATGCGGAGCAGCGCGAACATCTCTCCTGGCAGATCCGCACGGCGTCGGGGCCTTGCTCGATGCCGGCCGGGCATGACGCTGCTGGAAGTGGTTCTGGCGGTGCTGATGCTGTCGATGGTGACGCTCATCGTGACCAACGCGGTGAACTCGATCATGACGATGGAGGCCGAGAGCCGCAAGCGTCTGGCGGCGTACGAGGTGGCCAACCGTCTGATGCTGACGTTCCTGGACGATCCCGACGAGTTGCCACCGAAGTCCAATCCGATCTCGTACGGCTCGTACCAGTTTCTGTACGAGCTGGAGCGGACGCCGGCCAAGCTGGTGATCAACCGGACGCAGGAGTCCAGCGGATCGGCGTTGCAGGCCCTGGACCGGTTCCGGATGGTGGGCGTGACGGTGTACGAGGCGCTCCCGAGCGACGTGGCGATGGCGATCGAGGGCGAGGCCCTGGCGTCGATCTCGCGGGCGATCGATCCGTTCACGCCGAGGAATCCGGACTCGATCGAGGTGATCGGGCGAGACCGGACCAAGCTGGGGAAGTGGCTTGGCGAGCTGATCTCGCAGCCTGGTGGTGGTGGCGGTGGTGGCGGGGGAGGTTCGAGATGACACTCGCGAGCGGGATCAAGGCACGGAGGCGGGCCGCCGGGTTCACGCTCATCGAGGTGACGCTGGCGGCGGTGCTGGGGCTGATCGTGATCCTGATTGCGACCGGCGTGTTTCGCATGATGGACCGGGCGAAGCAGTCGCAGGCGCAGCGGATGGAGAACAACCTGGAGTTCGCGTCGGCGCACCGGATCATCCAACAGTCGATGCGGACGCTGCTGATGGCCGACACGCCCGAGCCGCGCGACGCGGAACTGAAGGAGCGGATCGTCGGCGACCTGGAGTCGGCGACGGCCGAGCGCGAGAACATGCGCGAGGAGAGCGTGGGCTTCAATCGCTTCACGCTGCAGCCCGAGCCGTCGAAGCTGGACGTGTACGGACGGCCGATGCAGACGCTGGAGCTTGCGCTCAAGGTACCGCCGGTGCGAGGGAACGTGCGGTCGCTGACCGCGGCGGAACTGCGCGAGCGCGAGCAGATGATGATCGAGCGATTCCGCCGGGGGGACAGGATGTTCCTGAGCACCGACGCGCGTCAGGGGAGCGCGGCGGCGGAGGCGGCGGCCGGCTCGGGGAAGGCGCCGACGCTGCAGGACGTTGCCGGCGGGCGGGGCGGAAAGTCGGCGATCGACGACGCGCTGGCCGCGGCGGACGGGGGCAGAGGTCGTGAGGCGGAGTCGAATCGGTCCGGTCGGCGGGGCGAGGACCGGGAGAATCGGCGGGGTCGTCTGCGGGAGACGGCGCGGGAGTTTGCGGGCCGAGAGATCTCCGAGGATGCGCTCGCGGGATTGCTGCAGGCCAGCGACCTTCCGGCGCGTGCGCCCGGGGTGCGTGGGGTGTTCGAGTTTCGCCCTGAGGATGATCCGAACGTGCTGAAGCGGGCGGTGCAGGCGGGGGATCCCGACGGGGGACGGTCACTGTGGGCGATGTGGTGGCGGGAGTTTCCCGCCGGTGCGGAGGAGGGCGCCGGAGACGCGGACCTGGCCGAGCTTGCGCGGTACAGCCGTTCGGACGTGCGCGAGGTCAAGCTCATCTCCGGCCTTCGTCAGGCGCGATGGCAGGTGTTTCGAACGTCGCGTGGGGAGAAGCTGGAGCGTGCGCGGGTGTCGAAGATCGCCGCACTGCACGCCAAGGAGCTCCCGGCGTTTGTCGAGCTCAAGTTCGAGACGATGGAAGGCCGGCAAGAGCACTGGATGTTCGAGGTGGCGTGGTCGACCGGTCCGGAGCCGGGGTCGCTGGTTCAGGGCAGCGAGGAAGCGTTGAACGCCGAGCAGGCGGGGCAGCGGGGCGACCAGGGCAGCGGTGGCGCGGGGGGAAGCGGCGGCTCGAAGGGCGGGCCATCGGGCGCACCGGGGGAACAGGGTGGCGGGGGGGGCGGGGGCAAGGGTTCGAAGGGACACACGACGATCATCGATCCGCCGAAGTAGCACATGCGATGAGAGCACCGAGGACAAAGACTGGTCGGAAGCCGAGGGCGCGCTGGCGTCGGCGCGGGTTTGCGTTGCCGCTGGTGGTGCTGCTGGTGCTCGCGGCGGGTCTGACGGTGGGTCTGCTGATGGAGCGGCACGGGACGTCGCACAGGGCGATCGCCCGGCAGGTCGCAAACTACAAGAATCACCATCGGGCGTCGGGGATTCAGGAGTGCGTGCTCCGGTGGCTGGATACGGCCCGGGGCAAGCTGGAACAGAGTCTGGACCCTGACGGCCTGGCCTTCACGCTGGACGTGCAGGGGCGGGGCGAGATCCGGGTGTACTTCCGGGACGCCCAGGGCGCGCTGCTCACCGACTCGAGCCAGCTTGTGGGGCGCAAGCGGGAGATCGTCGAGGACGCGAAGTTCCTGCTGGAGCTGTTGCCGCCTGAGGGCCAGGTGGAAGGCATCTTCCGTCCGGTGGGACCGGCGGAGGTGAGTCTGGTCTCGGCTCCGGCGGTGGTGATCCAGGCATTGTGCATCGCGGTGACCGGGGACCAGGCCAAGGGGCTGTTTGCGGCGACGGCGATCCTGCAGCGGCGGGGCGACGTGGATCCGCGTCGTCCGGAGGGTTCGAGCGTGATGACCGCGCTGGCCGAGGGCCCCCTGAGCGAGGAGGAGAAGCGGGAACTCGGATCGATGCTGATCTCGACGCCGAAGCTGTATGAGGTGACGGCGGTGACGGTGGATCGGTCGGGACGGGTGCTGGATCGATCCGCGGGGCTGTATCTGATCGATGAATCGCGGAACGACACGTTCAAGCAGGGAGGGAGCTTCCTGACCTGGGACGAGCTGCCGATCCAGCAGCCGTGAAGGGGTGTCGGCGGCCCGGACGGGAATCCGAAGGCGGTCTCCGCCCGGTGGCGGTGATGTGATAGAATTTGGTTCACAACCGGAGCAGTGGAACGGCTCAGAGGGGGCATGGGAGACGCGGAGCATGCTGACGCACCGACACATCGCCAAGCGCAAGGCCGCCCGTTGGCAGGCGGGGGCCGTGGTCCTGATCGTGGGAGCTGGGGCGGCGGCGGGCCTGCCGTTGCACGAGCGGCTGACGCCCGCGGAGCAGAAGTTCCCTGAGCCGCCGCCGATTCCGCCGATGCCCGATCGTGCGGGCGAGCTGGCGAAGCTGAACTTCCAGCAGACCGCATCGACGCTGAAGCTGCTTGGACCGACGGTTGTGGCAACGGTTGCGCCGGTCGACGCTCCGGTGGACCAGCCCGTGGCGCCTGTGGCGGCCCCGGTGCAGGCGTCCAACGAGTGGGTGTACGTCGGACACCTGAGCACGCCCAAGCGGCGGACGGCGATGATCCGCGTGGACGGGGAGCAGATGCTCTTTGGCGTCGGGACCAAGCACAATCAGACCACGGTCAAGACGATCGAACCCACGTATGTCGAGGTCGAGACGGGCGGGGCCACCAGGCGGCTGGAGCTTGCCCAGCGGACACTGGAGTTTCCGGTTGACGGGCCCAAGCGGCCGGTGCCGGTGCGTGGCCCGCAGCCGGGCGGTCAGGCCCCGATGGCGATGACCCAGCCCGCGGCGCCGCAGCAGTTCGATCAGGCGCGCCTGGCCGCGCTGGAAGCCGCGCGACGGGCGCAGATGGCGGAGAAGGGGCTCTTGCCGACGGATCGTCCCCCGATCGATCCCGGGTCGGCGTTCAAGCGGCTGACGGCGGTCGAAGGGGACGTTTCGCAGCGAATGGCGGCGCTGCACGAGTTCGGGATCACGCCTGGCATGTCGTACGACGACGCGGTGGTGCGGCTCAAGACCCTCGTCGGGGAGCGAGCGGAGGAAGTGCTGAAGCACAACGAAGAAGCGATTCAGGAGAACGCCAACAGCAAAGGCGAGGGTGGTGAATGACCGGAGGCGTGGTCTGCTATGTCGAGCGCACGCCCGGGGGCGTGGGGATTCGCCGGCTCCGGCTGATCGCCGCGGGTCTCTCACGCACGTGGACGGCTCCGGAGGCACGCCCCGGCGGGTCGCTGGAGAGCGGTCGAGCCGATGCCTCGGCGGGTCCGCGCACGGGAGCGGAGTGGATCAGCGAGACGCTCGCGAGCGTGGGGCTTCGCCGACTGGCGACGGTCTGCGTCGACACCGAGGGCTCGATCTGTGCCTGGCTGAGCGCGCCCAGCGCTGACCCGAAGGTCATCCAGGCGACCATCGCCAGTTCGTCGCTCGAGCACGAGGGATCGGGCGCAGGAGTGGGCGCCGCACGACTGCTTGCGCTGTCCGAGGTCGGCGTGGGCGGGGACGTTTCGGGATCGGGCAACGCCAGCATTCAGGCCCTGGCCACCGTTGAGCCGGAGACGAGCGGATCGGGTCGCGCGGGATTGACGCTGTCGCGCCGGGGCAAGTCCGCGGCCGTGGGATCTCGGCAGAGATACGCGGTGCTCGCCGTCCCCGACGCGCCGGTGCGGGTGCTGCTGGATGCTCTGGACGCCAAGGGGATCGAGGTGGATCGGGTCGTGAGCGTCTGGCACGCGCTGGCGATGACCTGGGATACGCCTCGGGCCGGCCGGGCCGGAAGTCTGGAGGCGGAGTCGGCGCCGGCGGCGATCATCGCGGTGGAGCCGACGGGGCGGCTGATCTGGTCGTGGATGCGATCGGGGGAACTGGTCGCCGGCGGGTCGATGCGGCTGTCGCACGCCGTGTCCAAGCCGGCGGCAGACGCCGTCCCCCCCCCACTCTCGCCGGTTGAGTCGACAGAGATTGCGCCAGTGGAGCCCGTGGTCGCGGCGTCGCGGCGTCCGGCGGAAGAGCCGGAGACGGTCGCGCCGCTGGAGTTCAGCACCGAGGATGCGGGTCGGCTGGCGATGGACTGGCTGTCGTGGAGCGCGCAGCTTGGGCACTGCCCGCGTCGGGTGGTGTGTCTGACGGCGGCGAATCTGCAGGCCGGCTCTCGCGGGCCACAGGGACTGCTCGCTCTGCTCAGCCGGGCCTGGCCGGGCGCGACGATCGATGGCGCGATCCACGAGGATCCGGTGGGTGCGACGCTGGGTCGTCTGGCGGGGCTCGGGAACGACGCGGACGCGGCGCAACTGCCGCGGAAGGACGCGGGGCGTTCGGATGTGCCGCTGGCGAGCCGCCCGCGAGAGGTGCTGGTCGGTCTGTCCAGCCGGCCGGGCCGAGCGGATCGGCGGGTGTATCAGTGGATCGCCGCGTCGCTGGCGGCGGCTGCCGCGTTGGTTGCGGCGCTTGGGTATCAGGTGTATCGCTCGCTGGGGGATGCGCGGGCGAGGTTGCAGTCGGCCAGGGCGGAGTTCCAGGAGGTCATCAAGGGAGCGGAGAAGTTCTCGCCGAACATTGCTGTTGAGCAGCGGAAGGAAGAAGCGCTGGAGGATGCGCTTCGGCGGATCCGAGAGCAGATGAAAGCGATCAAGCCGCCGCGGCCGGTGCTGCAGGAGGCGGTGCGGGTGGTGGAGGCGATGTCGGCGGTCGCGGTGGATCCCGCCGTCAACGCCGAAGGTCCGCGTCCGATGCTCACGGAGCTGGACTTCAGCTTCATGGCTGCGAAGGTGGTGCTGCAGGTGCCTGACGCGCAGACCGGACCGACGGTGCTGGAGCGGCTGCAGGGCTCGGCGGGGGTGTTGCCCTGGCAGAGCACGGCGTCGGGATCGGGCGGGAACCGAACGTACACGCTGTTTGCGGGTTGGCCCGAGGACCTGTCCGTGCGTCCGCCGGTGAGGCCAAGGCCCGAGGGCGGGGCGGCTCCGGCTCCGACCGGGCAGAGCGTCAAGCCGCCGACTTCTGGGGCCAAGACCGCCGACGCGTCGGGGACGGGCGAGGAGGTCGGGCCATGATGGAACCGATGCAAACGCCAGCGCAGCGTGATGAAGCCCGGTTGGAGCTTGGGATGGCGGCGTCTGCTGCGGAGCGCGCAAACCAGCCGCGGTGGATGATCTTTGTGGGGGTGCTGCTGCTGCTTGGGGCGTGCGCGTTCACGCTGTGGGCGTGGGGCCAGCGCTCATCGGCGCTGGCGGCGGCGAACGCCGAGCGGGCCAAGACCAAGCGGCTGGTGGACATCCGCAACCAGCTTGAAGCCGAGAGCGCCAAGCTCGCGGCCCGGGCCACGCCCCCGGATCCGCGCACGGGGCAGCACAGCGAGCAGCTCGCGGCGGATGTCGGCATCGGCACGCCGCCGACCGTGACCGATCAGGTGCTCAGCGGCATGAGTGTCGGGGGGATGCAGCAGCGCAAGTACACGGCTCGGCTGATGAGCGAGGATCCGCTGAACGTCTTCAACTGGCTGACGGCGACACAGACCTCGCCGCTCACGCCCGGGCTGGAGATCTCTCGGCTGGTACTGAGGCCGGGATCGACGCCGGTGATGCGTCCGGCGATCGTCCCGCCGGGCATGCCCGGAGCGACCCCCCTTCCCGGCACTGCCGGTGCGGCTCCGCCTGGAGGCGTTCAAGCGGGAGGCGCTCAGGCGGGCGTGGTGCAGCCGGCGTCGGCGGGGAGTGTTGGCGCGGGGACCTCGTCGGGGGGCTGGTACGCCGAGGTTGAGTTCACACGCTGGGAGAAGACCAAGTGAAGATCGCCAAGATGTCGAATCGATGGACTCGGCTCGTGCTCGCGGGGTGCGTGCTGGCGGGTCTGGGTCAGATGGGGTGCAAGAGCACTCCGCGGGCGACGACCCCGGCGGAGCTTGGCGCCGAGACACCAGAGGAGATTCGGGAGAAGCTGGATCGGGCCACGAAGCTCGTGCGTCAGGCGCAGCGGAGCGAGCTGGCGAACCAGCAGAAGAAGGCCATGGAGCAGTATCAGGCGGCGATCGCGGAGTATCGCGAGCTTCCGGTGGCGTGGAACAACCTGGGCCGGCTGCTGATGGAGGACGGGCAGAATCTTCCCGCCGCCGACGCGTTCATGACTGCCAGTGAACTGTCGCCGACGGATCCTGTGCCGCTGCACAACCTGGGGACGCTGTGGGAGAGTCTGGGGTATTACGACGATGCGGCAAAGTGGTACGACGAGGCCCTGAAGCGGAACGTGAACTATCAGCCGTCGCTTCGCCGGCTGGTTGTGGTGGAAGAGGTCCGGAATAAACCCACGGCTCGGACGCTGGAGCGGCTTCGGACGGGGCTGTTGCTGGAGCGCGATCCGTTCTGGATCGAACGAATGCGGCGTGCGAGCATGCGCTTTGAGCAGATGGTGAAGGACTCGGCGCAGGATTCTGCGTCGCTCACCGGGGAATCGGTGTCCCAGTAGAAATTCCGGTGTAGAGTGAAATCTCCGCCGATCCGATCAATCCGTTCGGGGGCGGTTCGTGTCTGACCTCGTGCGGCGGGCCGCCCTGGTGGCTCCGTCGCCATCGGAGTGTGTCGCGATGCACATGGCCAAGAGCGTGGTTCTGGCTGCCGGGGCGGTCTGCGGGCTGGTGGGGGCCGCTCACGCGCAGGACTCGGTCTCGACAACCAACGGCCTGCCCGGTGACGCGGTGAGCGCGTATCAGGGAGGGACGGATTCGCGGCAGATCGTGCGGTATGTGGTGGACCTTCCGTCCAAGAGCAGTTCGTGGCTGTCGAGCTATGCGCTTGGGCCGGTGGTCAAGGCCAGCAAGTCCAACGCGGGCGGGTACTTTGACCAGTTGATCGGGGCGGTGGCGGCGTCGAACCGGTTCTCATCGGGCTCGTTCTTCTCCAATGACGCGTACGGGTTGTGGACCGCGCAGCCAGGCACGGGCGTGAACGTGCCGCAGAACGCGGCGTGGACGAACTCGCTGCTGGGCCTGAATCGGACCGGCCAGCAGTTCGGTCTGGCGTTCATGGAGTTCGGCGCCGGATCCGACGGCGCGTTCGGCTCGGGCGACGATGAAAACTCGGTGATCGGCGCGGTGGTGAACTTCCAGTATCGGCGGACCAGCCGCCTGTTCGTGCAGCGCGTCGCGGCGGTGCACAACAAGGCGACGGCGGCGTCGAGCGGGACGGCGTCGTTCGGCGTGGGCGGGGTGGACCCGTCGGGCAACGTGCACATCCTGGCCGACGGGTACTCGATGACCGTCCCGCAGCGGTTGAACGCGCGTGCGCTCATTCGCGCGAACCTCGGTGCGCGGCAGGCATCGGTGGTGAACCAGATCCTGGGGTCGGGCGTGAACGTGCTATACACCGACAGCGGCGCGATGACAACTGTGCGCGCGACGACGATCATGCAGACGGTCCCGACGATCGTCGCGGCGACGACTCCGGGCGGGCTTGGCCGAGCCGTGATGCTCGCCACCGACCTGGCGAACAACTACGTGTTCGAGTCCTCGGCGGGCGCATCGACGATCTCGACGGCGTATCTGCCGGGCGGGTCGGGCTCGCCGCGCGGGTCGCTGGCGTTTGTCCCGCAGGTGCACGCGCCGGTCGCGGCGGCGGCGAATCCGATCGGGACGGCGGCCACGCTCATCCGAACGGACTCGAACACCAAGACGCGGGGCATTCAGATCTTCGGGGTGTCGAGCAACGGCGGGGTGGGAGGCCAGACGACGCTCTCGCTGCCGACGGTCGCGGGCGATCTCTTCGATCGGGATGACAGCTTCAGCCCGGCCGCGGCGCACGGAGCGCTCGGCGGGCACGAGTTCAGCCACTATGCGTCGCAGGCGAGCTTCCGCGGGGGCAACTCGCAGGTGGCGATGGTGCAGCTTGCCGGCGGCGATCTGCTGGTGGGCGCGACGGTGGCGGCAAACGGGGGCGGCTCGAGCGTGCCGCAGTCGCAGGACAACTACATCGCCGTGGCGCGCGTGCCGGCCGGGGGCGGAACCCCGGTGTGGACGATCGCGGCGCACACGGGCAGCGTGACGGGATTCGCGGGCGGGCAGAGCAAGGCGATCTTCGGCCGTTCGACCCCGGGCGGGCCGCTGCTGGAGATCGGTCGGCTGGCGCGGCACACCGAGGTGTTCGGGGCGTCGGCGACCGGGCCGAGCATCTCCAGTCCGGCGATGGATCGGGGCGGGAACGTGTACTTCGTCTCGACGATCGGGCTCACGGGCTCATCGGGGACGACGTTCACGACGGGCCTTGTGCGGGCGAACTTTGATGCGGCGACCAACGGCTACAAGCTGGAGCTGCTCGCCGCGGTCGGGGACGTGCTGCCGGGGGTGAACTCGGGGCGGAACTTCCAGATTCAGTTCCTCGGGGTCGCGGATGCCGACAGCGTGGACTCCGGGAGCGTGTTCAGTTCGGGCGTGATTCAGGACGGGATCGCGGGCTCTTCGCCGCAGTCGGCGAGCTATGGCAGCCCGCTGTCGCTGGGCGCGCTGATGTTCCGGGCGAAGATCGTGTACGACATCAACTCTGACGGGGTGTTTGCTGATCCGAGCGGATCGGGGTCGGGCTCGACAAGCCCCGATCAGGCGTACAACGTGGTGATGGCGCTCATGCCGCGCGTGCCGCTGGCGGACTTCAATCGCGACGGCGTCGTGACGGTGAACGACGTGTTCGACTTCCTGAATGTCTGGTTCGCCGGTGGACTTGGCTCGGACTGGACGGGGGAGGGCGCGGTGACCGTGTCGGACATCTTCGAGTTCCTGAACGACTGGTTCCTGGGCGGCTGAAGCCCGCCTCCGGCCGGGTGCGCGTCACTCGGATCGCCAGCGACGGATGTCGCGCTGGTACTCGCGCCAGCCGTCGCGCCAGCCGAGTTCGTAGAGCGTGACGAACTCGTAGCGGTCCCGGTCGCTCTGCGTGAGTTCGAGTTCGTCGGCCTTGCGCATCGATGCCCGCATGCGCCCGGGCATGTCCACCGGCAGACCCTCGTACAGAAAGCACGACGGAAGCAGATCGGCCACGGCCTGGAAGCGGGCCTGGTCGCTGGCGCTGGTGTTCCAGGTCTCGATGAGCTCCTGAGCCGCGGCCATGTGCTCGGCGGAGGATTCGTCGAACCGGAGTTCCTCCGCCAGGGCGTCGACGGCGGGCGTGCCTCGAAAGTCGTCGCGGAGCGCGGTGACATAGCCCAGCCAGGGTCCGCCGACGAGCTCCAGCGGGGGCCGCGCGAGGTCCGCGGCGGCGAGCATCTCCCGGGCCCGGTCGGCAAGCTGGGCCGCGAATCCATCGATGCGATCGAGCAGGGCCTGGGCCTGGGCGGTGTGCTCGGGGGTTGGGGGCTTGTCGAGGGCGCCGGCGACGGTGATACGTCGCAGGGCGGCGGCGGCGCCGGCGAACCAGGGGATGGGCCGGTAGTTCAGCTCGTCCGGGGGTTTGGGGCGCAGCATGCTCCTGACGCGTTCGAGGATGATTTCTGGATCCTGGGATCGGGTGGCCCGGAGATAGTCGATCATGTCCGCCGCGGAGACCGCGCTGGTGAAGTCGTTGAACCCGCGCAGCACGCGAACCCGCGCGGAGGGATGGCCGAGTGCGGTGAACTGTTCGGCGGCGTCGAAGGAGACCTGGAGCGAGGTGATGCCGTCCTTGGCTCCGTGCATGAAGACCATGGGGACGTTGTTCTTGGTCGCCGAGCCGTCGACGATGCCGGAGCCATGGGCGAGCACGCCATCGGCGAGCGCGGGGAAGTTCACGGCAAAGTAGACCGCGAACTTGCCACCCTCGCCCTGGCCGTACAGATACATCCCGCGAACCGGGAACAGCCGCCCGAACTCGAGCATCACATCGCGGAATCGCACGGCATTCTCGCTGCTTGGCTCGAAGAACCGGGCGCCCGGCCGGCGGGCGTCGGCGGCGATGCCGTCCACGCTGATGACGATGCAGTCGGGCTTGAATGCCGGCAGGTCCTTGATGCGCGGGTGGTTGGCGGGGCCCCAGCGGAAGTCCTGCCCGTCAGGATGGAGCATCACGATGAGGTCGTACGCCTTGCCCTTCTCAAACGGCTTGGGCAACGACCAGACGTATCGGAGCCCGTCGGCGGTCTTGTGCGCGAAGTACACGCCGGGCTCGGCGTCGGCGCTTGGGGCCTTGCGCTCGGGATCGCGATCGGTCCACTCCGGCGGAGCGGTCACGCTCTCTGTCCCGCGGTCGGGCTCGGGCATCGGGGCCGGGGCGTCCGGGGGTGCTTTGGGTTCGATGGGCCTCCGACGCTCGCCGAATCCGGGTTGGGCGATGGCCAGCTCCGAGACCAGGAGCACGGCAAGCACTGACGCCGTCCATCGGCAAGCGGCCAAAACCATCGGCATGCTCCTCGGGGACGTCCCACCGGGCGAAGTCGCTTCAGAGCATACCGTGGCGCGTTGCCCGGGTTCAGGCCCGGGCCGGATCAGGCGAGTTTGGCGGTCATGGTGATGGTCGCGTTCAGGACCTTGCTCACCGGGCAGTTGGCCTTGGCCTCGGCGGCGACGCGCTGGAAGGTGGCGTCATCGATCCTGGGGATCCGGGCGTGCACGTCCAGATGGACCGCGGTGATGGTGAATCCTCCGCCTTGCTGTTCCAGACTGAGCGCGGCGGACGTTTCGATGGTCTCGGGAGGAAAGCCGGCGTTCTGCAGGAAGAGGGAGAAGGCCATGGAGAAGCACCCGGCGTGAGCCGCGGCGATCAGTTCCTCGGGGTTGGTCCCCGCGCCGCTCTCAAAGCGGGAGGCGAAGGAGTACGGGGTGTTCTTGAGCGCGCCGCCGGGAGCGGTGAGCGATCCAGACCCTTCCTTGATGGTGCCGTTCCAGCGTGCCTGAGCGGTGCGACGAATGGCCATGGATGCTCCTTGGTTCAGATGGTGATCGAGCGTGGGTCAGCCCCTGCCGCGGACCCAGCGCACGGTGGCCTCGGCGACGCGCTTGCCGAAGATCTCGGCGGAGAACAGGTCGCTGGCGACCGGCTGGGGTGCGCCGTAGGGGGCCTGGGTCATGAGACCGACGAAACTGGAGAGGCGGTTGACTTCCTTGTCGGGTCCGGCGGACGCATCGGGGATGAACGCGTTCCCGACCCAGACCATGCCGTGCTGCATGGCGTTGATCATGAGCCCTTCGAGGGTGTTGAGCTTGTCGCCGCTGGGCGCGCCGGAGTTGGTGAACCCGGCGGCGATCTTGTCCTTCCACTTCAGGGCCATCCAGTGCTTGCTGGTGGCCTCGATGAACTCCTTGAACTTGGCGGAGATGGAGCCCATGTATGTCGGGCAGCCGAAGATGATGCCGTCGGCGGCGTGCAGCGCGTCCATGTTCTTGACGGCGTCCTCGGAGGTGATGAGCGACGCGGAGACTCCTGGGACGCTCTGAACGCCCTTGAGCACGTGCTCGGCGGCGAGCTTGGTCTTGCCGTAGCCGGAGTGGTACACGATCACGATCGTCGCGGGCATAGTCGGCTCCCATCAACGGGAAATTGGTTGTTCAAACAATGAAATGGTACGCGCCTCGGGAAGGGCGTCAACCGGCGGGTATTCGCGGTTGGAAGTCCGGCGGATGTGCGGCCGGGAGCATCAGGGCGTCTGCGTCCCGCCCAGGACCGCCCACGCCGAGACTGCCAGGAACGCGGCATACGCCCCAAGGAGCAGCCCGCCCTCGGCGCGAGAGACGGTCTTGTTGAATGTTCGGCTAATGATGATGAGCGCGACGGCGAGCCCGCCCATGAACCAGAGGGGCACGACCAGCGCGCCCGCGCTGCTCACCGGCGCGATGAGGCCGGAGAGCCCGAAGATGGCGCCGGCGTTGAACAGGCACGAGCCGATGCAGTTGCCCATGGCCAGATCGGTCTGCCCTTTGCGCACGGCGAGGACGCTGGTCATGAGCTCGGGGAGTGTGGTGCCGATGGAGACGATGGTGACGCCGACGATCGCCGCTGGGACGCCCAGGCCGATGGCGATGCTGGACGCGCCGTCGCTGGCGAGCGAGCCGCCCCCGCCGAGCAGGGCGAGCCCGCCGATGAACGACGCGGCGATGAGCAGCCAGCCCATGGGCGGGCCGGGCGAGGTGGGGTCGGGCGACTCGCCGAGGCGTGCCTGTGGGTCGAGCCCGGCGCTCGTGCGGGAGGAACGCATGGCGGAGACGATCGTCCACGCGCTGTAGACCAGAAAGATGGCGAGCATGACCCCTGCCGCGGACCGCGAGAGGCCGAAGGCGAGCCCGATGGCGGACATGAACACGAGAAGCGCGGCGTTGAGCCAGATCTCGATCTTGATGAGGCGTTCCTGCACGATGAGCGGGCGGAGGAGCGCGGAGACGCCCAGCACCAGGCCCATGTTGCAGATGTTGGCTCCGATGACGTTGCCCAGGGCGAGGTCGCCACGTCCCTTGGTTGCCGAGATGAGATTGAGGGCAAGTTCCGGGGCGGAGGTGCCCCAGGCCACGAGTGTGAGGCCGACGACCAGCGGCGAGACGTTGAGGCGTCGAGCGGTATCGACGGAGGCCGCGACCAGCAGCTTGCCACCCACCAGCAGCAGGACCAGCCCGCCGGCGAACATGAGCGCGTTGATGAGCATGTGCGGACGCTAGGCGCGGAGGGTTGGGTAATCGGTGTATCCCGCCGGGCCTTGGGTGTAGAAAGTCGAAGGATCGGGCTCGTTCATGGGGACATCGCGATCTCCGAGCGCGAGGCGGCGGAATCGTGCCGTGAGATCCGGATTGGCCAGCAGCGCGCGTCCGAACGCGATGGCGTCGCAGTCGCCGCGACGGAGATACTCCGTGGCTTTTTCGAAGGTGAAACCGGCGTTGGTGATGAGTGGTCCGTCAAAGAGCGGTCGGAACGCGCGCACCGGAATCGGGGGCTGCACGCTGGGCCAGGTCGGGACGGTTTCCATGATGTGGAGGTATGCGACGCGTCGCTCGGCGAGTTCGCGCGTGACGTAGGAGAACGTGCCGAGCGGATCGGAGTCGATGATCGCCGGCGAGCCGGTGTTCGGGGAGAGCCGGACACCGCAGCGATCGGGACCGACCGCGGCGATGCAGGCGTCGGCGGCCTGGAGCAGGAATCGGGCCCGGTTCTGGACCGAGCCGCCGTACTCGTCGGTGCGCCGGTTGGACGCGTCGGAGAGAAACTGGTGCGGGAGATACCCGTTGGCGCCGTGCAGTTCCACGCCGTCGAACCCCGCACGGAGGGCGTTGGCGGCGGCCCTGGCGTAGTCGTCGATGATGGCGGGGATTTCTGCACGATCGAGGGCTCTTGGGGCGACGCGTGGCTTGCGTGCGCCGTCGGGCGTGCGGGCCTCGCCGCCGGGGTTCACTTCGGATGCCGAAACGGGGAGCCCGCCGCCGGGCTGGAAGTCGGGGTGGGAGATGCTCCCGACGTGCCAGAGCTGTGCGAAGATGACTCCGCCGCGGGCGTGGACGGCGTCGGTCACCAGCCGCCAACCGGCCACCTGCGCGTCGGTGAAGAGGCCGGGCGTGTCGGGATATCCGGCGGCCTGCTGCGAGATGGTGGTGGCCTCGGCGATGATCAGGGAGCATCCGGTGTTCGGGTCGGCGCGCTGCGCGTAGTACTCGGCGTTGAGCGCGGTGGGCGCGTTCCCCGGGCCGGCGCGGCATCGGGTGAGCGGGGCCATGATAACGCGCGTCGGAAGCGTGTGTCGGCCGATGGTCAGTGGAGAGAGCAGATCGGGCATGGTTTGTTGGAGGATTGGCGTGCGCAGGTCGGCGTCGATGGCGGGTCAGCGGAGCGTTCGCCCGGCCCGGACTCTGGCTTTGGGCAAGTGACGCTGCTCGGGCAGAGTCGGAGGGGTGAGACCCTCGCAGGGGATTCGTACAGAGTACGGGTCGAGACGCGGGTGATGCGATGGCTGGGAGGCTCGAGCGCGATGCGCCGCCGTCGGCCAGCCCGGGCCGATGCCGAGCCTTCGGCGTTGACGGCGGCGTCGCCTTGCCGGGTGCCGACGGTCGGCATCGACATCAGGGAACCGTGAACGCGCCGTCCACCTTGAGATCGTGGCCGGTGATGAAGCTGGAATCGCCCGAGAGCAGGAACAGCACCGCCTTGGCGACCTCCTCGGGCTTGCCGATGCGTCCGACGGGGTGCAGGGACTCCATGTACTTGATCGCCTCGGGCTGCTTGTTGCCGGTGAAGCGATCGAACATGGCGGTGTCGATGGCGGCGGGGCTCACGACGTTGACGCGGATGCCGCTGCGGGCGACTTCCAGGGCGGCGGACTTGGTGAGCCCGATGACCGCGTGCTTGGAGGCGACATAGACGCCCACGCCCGGCATGCCGATGGAGCCGGCGATGGAGGAGGTGTTCACGATGCTCCCGCCGCCGGTCTTGAGCATGACGCGGATCTCGTGCTTCATGCTCAGGATCACGCCCAGGACGTTGATGTCAAAGACCTGGCGGTACTGCTCCGGCGTCGAGTCGGCGGTGTTCACGCCCATGAGCTCGACGCCGGCGTTGTTGAAAGCGCAGTCGAGTCGCCCGGTGAGCGTGGTCGCCGACTGCACGGCGCGCTCGACGTCGCGCTCGCTCGTCACGTCGCCGCGAACGAAGAGGCCCTTGACGCCCAGCTGACGGATCTGCTCGGCGACGGCCTCGCCCTCCTTCTCACGACGGCCGGTGATGACCACGTGCGCCCCGGCCCGCGCAAGGGCCAGGGCGGTCACGGCGCCGATGCCGCTGGTGCCGCCGGTGACGAGCGCAACTTTGCCCTGAAAACTGCTCATGATTCGCTCCCGTTGTTCCTGACGCAGGACCGCTTGCCGACCCCTCGGTGCGCGAGGATCGCCCACTCGCACCGCGCGTCGATACATCGACGCTCTTCGATACAAAGCATTGACAAGCATCGATGTAATGTCAAGGCCGGGTCGCGGCGTGCTGCGTGGGACCGGGGGAGGGCAGCAGGGGCGGGAGGGGGCGATATGGCGGAGAGTTCAGGGCTTGGCGACGCCAGACCTGGGGCGGCCGCGACCGGCCGTGCTTTCGGAGTCGCCGACTGCTGGAGCGATGTCCGCGGCGAACGCTCCGAGCGTTTCCTCATCGACGCTGATCACATGGAACTGGCCATCCTTGCGGACCTTGATCACGCCGGCCTCTGAGAGGATCTTGATGTGATGGCTGATGGTGGGCTGGCTCAGGGGGAACCGCTCGCAGACCTGCGAGCAGTTCAGCTCGCCGGCGGCGCGAATCTCGACGAGCATGCGATGGCGCGTGGCGTCGGCGAGGGCCTTGGCGATCTTGACGAACTGGGCGTCGCGCATCGGGTGATTATTGGCGCACCCGCGGCAAGTCGCTCAAATCGGTCGGATCCTCTCGGAAGATGGGTCAGTCCTGCAGCACGTGGCGAAGCGCCAGCAGCGAGTAGGCGGTGATGAGTTCTGGGTTGTTCTCCATCCACCGATCGTCGACGCTCTTGAAGCTGCCGTCGTCCTGCTGCAGGGCTTGCAGCCGCTCAACCAGATCTGCACGCCAGTTGCGGTTCTCGCCGGAGGACGAGTTCTGAGCGTCCAGGAGCTCGATCTCGGCGCGTCCGGTGGCCGCGAGGGCTCGCGCGAAGACGACGTAGTAGTAGTACAGCCCGTCGGTGCCCATGCCGGGATTCTCCTGGACCGTGTAGTTTCGGCGGATCCAGTCCCAGGCCGCGGTGACGCGCAGATCATCCTTGGGAAGCTGGGCGTAGAGGTAGGTCTTGAAGCCGGCGTAAGTCATGCTGCCGTAGGCGCGGAGTCGACTGGCCTTGGTTCCGTCGCTCAGGGTCTCTTCGATGGTGCCGGCCATGCTCTGTCCGGCGCGCCCGTCGACGCTCTCGGCGTTCTCGACAGTGGCGTAGACGAATCCGCCCTGGCGGGAGCCCTTGGCGTACGGCATGTCGTTGATGCGGTCGTCCATCTGGGTGCGTCGAAGGAAGACCAGTGCCCGCTGCACGGCTTCGTCTTCCGGGCTGACGCCCGCGTCCTGCAGGGCCTGGATGAAGATGTTCAGGTTGCTGTTGTCCGGCCGACCGTGCTTGCCGTAGCCCACGCCGCCGTAGAACGGATGCTCACGGGTGACGGGCTTGGGGGCTTCCTTGCCGCCAGTCTGGGGGTCGCTGGCCTCGCTCCACTGCAGAGATCGCAGGAAGGTGACGCCCTTGTTCACGGCTTCGCGGGCCCTTGGCGTGTTCACGCGGCTCAGCGCGCTGACCGAGAGCGCCGTGTTGTATCCGGGGAGGATCTTGTCGTACATGCCCCCATCACCCTGCTGGAAGTTCAGCAGGTACTTCACTCCGGCGCTGATGGTCGGGTCCTTCTCGGCGTCGGCCTTGGGGTCCATAAGCATGCCCATGAGCACCAGGGCCGAGATTCCGGGGAGGTTCGGCGGGGTGTTCCCCTCTTTGTCTGTCTGGGGGACCGACCACCCGCCGGTGACCTTGTCCTGCCGGGACCGCAGGAAGGCCTCGGCGCGCTCGATCATGGCTTCGGCCTGGCCCCTGATGTTGGCGTCGTTCACCTCGCGAACCACTTCACGCGTGGTCTTGCGGACATCCTCGGCGAGCTTCTGGGCCGCGGGCGAGAGCGGCTTGGCATCGGTCTGCGCACGCGCGGCGTTTGCCGTCAGCGCCACCACGACCATCGAACCAGTCAGCATCCAACGCCTGGGATCGGGCACGAACATGGGAGGATCCTCCAGAAGTGTCCGACGATATACCGCCGAGACGCCCGTGCGCCGCACGTTGGACGGGAACCCGGGGCGAAGACGGCGTGCGCTCAGATCGATCGCGACATGAGCACGGCCGAACCCGCCACGGCGGCGGTCGCCACGCGCATGACATGCGGCCCGAACCGGACGCGCTCGACGCCTGAGGCGTCGGCCCGTTGAAGCTCCTCGGGGGAGAAGTCGCCCTCGGGTCCGATGAGCAGGCGGATGAGGGCGTCGCCCGGCACGCTGGGCGGGCCGTCCAGAACGCGTCCGGTCCAGTGTCCGAGGAGCACGCGCGACCCCGGCGGGGGCGCGATCGCCTGATCGAAGGTGGACAGCGTGCGGACTTCCAGCGTCCACGCCCGGCCGCTCTGCTTGCCCGATTCCTGGGCGATACGTCGGAGGCGATCGAGCTTGGCATCACGCGGATCGACGATGGTGCGTTCGGTGTGCATGGGCACCCAGGCCGACACGCCGATCTCGCTGAGCTGCTCGATCATGTCCTCGACTCTGGACCCCTTGGGTGTGGCACACCAGACTTCGACGATCGGCCTTTGGCGCGCGATGCGTGCGATGCTCGCCACGCGAACGCGGAGGGCGCCGTCACTCCCGCGTCTGGTGCTCGCACGACTGGCGGAGGGCTGGCCGGCATCCGGCTCGGCCTGGCCGGTGGCGATGCCGCCCTGTCCATCGAGGAGTTCCACGCGTTCGCCCGGGCGGAGGCGCTTGACACGAAGGGCATGCCGAGCTTCGTCGCCGACGACCTCGACGAGATCACCCGAGCAGACCGTGGAAAGATGGGGGAAGTACACGCGGTGCATGAGGAATGGTTGTGCGGGCCCGGGCTCTGGTCGACGCAGAATCTGCGCGTTTTCCGGGGTGATCGGGGTTCGTGGGCTTGAGTCGCCCGGCTTCTCGGTCGATCATGTGCGGGTTCGGGATGGAGTTGAACACCGGTCATTATGAGCGGCACGACGCGGAACATGCCCCCGTCCGGCGATCTCGACGCACGCGTCGACGCGCTGGTCGATCGCATTGACTCCGCCGCGAACGCCGCCACACGGGCCCTTGACGAGATCGCCGCCGAAGTGGATCAGCACGCGCCATCATCACACCCTGACGACGTCATGGCGGCGGTGTCGGCGGACATCGAAGCGGCGGCGCCCGGGCCGCTGGCCGAGCCCCCGCGCGTGGTCGCGGAACCGCCGGCGGATGCTCCCAAGGTGGACTTGGCCGAAGATCCCGCGACGACGGCGAACCCGGCTCCGGCGAACGACTCAGCGCCGATCGAGCCGGCCCAGAGCTCCGCGGAGCCATCGACTCCGGCCGTGGCCCCCGGGGAGCTGGACGAGGCCCTGGCCGCCGTGGCCGACGATCTGGCTCGGCACGATGCCGCGCCGGTCACGACGCCAGAGCCCAAGAGGCAATCGAGCGCTGCAACGGATGAGGATCCGGACTTCGAGGCGCCATCGGCCGAGGAGCTGACCGCCCCGATCGCGGTCAAGCCGAGCGCCGCAGCGTCGACAGGAACTTCGGAGGCGGCCGTGGAGGCCGGCCCGGAAGCGAGCGAGCGTCCGGGCGCGGATGTCCGCAAGCTCGACGACGAGCTGGCGGCGAAGGCCGAGCAGGTCCTTGCGGAGGCCCAGAGCGATCTGGCGAAGGATGCGGTCGCGGCGGCGCCGGTCGCTGCTGCTGTTGCCGCCGCGGCTGTGCAGGCGGTGGCGACGGCGAGCTCGGCAACGCAGCCCGGCCCGGCGACCACGCCGAGCACCCACGCCGCGACGACGCAGCCCGCCGCGGACCCCGAGCATGCGCCCGCGGCGAAGAAGGCACAGGACGCGGCGGCGGACCATGCATCAGGTCCGAAGCCCGACGCCAAACCGGCGGCGGCATCGCCCGCCGCACCCGCCGCACCTGCCGGACCTGCCGCCGCTGGCCCGCAGCCGGCAACGATGGCGGCAGCGACGCCGACGCCCGCACTGCGCACGCGGGTGAGCGAGGCGCTTGCGAGGTGTGCGAGCGTTGCGGCTCTGCCGCTGGCGCCGCTGGCGGCGGTGCACGCGAAGTTGAGCGAGGAGACTCGGCAGACCATCGGGTATTGCGCGATCCTGACGGGGTTCGTGGCCGCGGGACTGTGGATCGCGATTCCCATGCTCAAGAAGCCCGTCGAGCACGAGCCCGTCACGCCCGCGGCGGAGTTCTACGACCCGAGCACGCCGGCGCACGGGGTCACCGCACCGCCCAAGCCCAAACCAAAGCACGCCGATGACGCCGCAGCCAAGGGCGACGGGCACGGCAAGAAGGCCGACGGCGGAGGGTCCAAGGGCTCGGACAAGAAGGCCGCGAAGAAGGCCGACGGCGGGCACTGATCGGCGTCAGCGGGTGGGCGGCTCTGCGTCCGCAGGCGGCTCGCGCTGCGGGCTTGCCAGATCGGCCCGTTGCCGAACGTGCGCTCTCCATGCCGCGTCAAGTTCGGCGAAGCTCATGCCGAGTTCCTGCCGGGTGGCCGCGTCCAGCGTCTGGCCCTGGGCAAGGGCCTTGAGCCAGGCGATTCGCCCCGCGCGGCCGACGCGAGCGGTCAGGAACTGCAGCATGTGCTGGCCCTGCTTGTAGACGTGCGAGCCGAGCGCCGGTGGCGTGGAACGGAAGTCGGCGATCGCGGTCCAATCGGCGAGCTCCCCGCGCTCGTGCCATCGGATGACGGCGCGTTCCGCGGACGCGCGTCCGTCCTTGGCGAACCGCTCGGCGGACATCTCGGCGACGCCTTCGAGCGCCCACCATGGCATGTCGGTGGCCCTGGGCCCGAGCTCGAAGGTCGCGACGTGCCCGTACTCGTGGGCCAGCAGCGGCTTGAGCGTGAGCTCGGTTGCGTTCGGCCGCACCAGCAGCTTGATCGACTCGCCCGGCTCGTTCCAGCCGCTGAGCCCCTGCACATAGGACAGATAGATAGATGCCTGAAGGTGTCGCATGGTCGGGTAGACCTTGACCTCCTGTACGCGGGTGATGCTCACGCCGAACTCCGCATCGACGTGCTCGCGGATCTCCGGGAGTGCGTCGGCAATCCTGGCGGCGACCTGCTCATACCCCGGCAGGTGCTTCACGCGTGCTCGATGTCGATGCGCGTGCGGACTTGAAGGCGTGGGCGACGCGGGGTCGTTCGGTCCGCCGTCGATGCGACGCTCATCAACACTCGGCTCGGCGGGCCCATCGTGCTCGAGCACCAGCCAATGCTCGCCCGCGAACCGCCAGGCGCCGGTCGCGGCGTTCCGGACGAACGCCGCGGGAAAGGACACCTCTCGCTTCAGGGGCTTGCCCTCGGGCCTGTCTTTGGGCGGCGGCAACTCCCACGCCATGACCAGCTCAAACGTCGAGCGATCGGCCGCGAAGCGCACGGGCCGATTCTCGCCCTCTTCTGCGATCGAAAGGGTGATGCTCGAGATCGGCGTGCGTTCAAGGTCGGCGGCCCAGTTCTGCTGCTCCTTGAGGAAGATCGGGTCGGAGTCGTCCACGTGCGAGAGATACGCCCCGACGTCGGCCGCGAGTATTGCCGCGCTCATCGAGGCGAGGGTCTTCTCGATCTCGCCCCGGGCAACGGCCGCGTCGCCTGTCGCCGCGCCGGCAACGCGCAGGAGCAGCAGGGCCAGAAGCCAGGCCGTCAGATGGAGCATCTTCATTTCGGGAGCGTAGAGGAATCTCGAGCACGGCAGCGGGGCGGCGTCTGACGCCGCGTCATCGCAGCACCCGCCAGGCGACGATGAGAAGGACCCACGCCAGGACGTGGCCAAGGCCGATGATCGCCGTGAGTGCGACGAAGCCGGGCTTGCGGTTCTTGTGTCGGACGAGGATCATCGCCGCCAGCGCTCCGGGAAACCCGCCCAGAGCGGAGAGCGTGTGCAGGACTTTCTCGGGCGTTCGGCGGGCATCGAGCTTGGCCCGGGCCTTGTCGAGCGCGAACGCCGCGAGCGTCACGAGCGACATGACCGCGTAGATCACCGCGCCGATGGACAGCAGAACCCAGCCCATGTTCCACGCTTTCCGCCGGGGCGCTCGGGCCTCAGCCGATCTTCTCTTTGCCGCCCATGTACGCCCGCAGCGGCGGGGGCACGGTGACCGATCCGTCGGCGTTCTGCCACATCTCCAGGATCGGGATCAGGATGCGCGGGCTCGCCGCGACCGTGTTGTTCAACGAATGACAGAAGACCGTCGCGCCCTTGCCGGATTCGCCACCGGCGCGATATCGCATGTTCAACCGTCGGCACTGATAGTCGTACAGCCGGCTGGCCGAGTGCGTCTCGCCATAGCCGTTGCGGCCCGGCATCCAGGATTCGATGTCGATCATGTCGGCGTTCTTCACGCCCAGATCTCCCGTGCAGCACTGCAGGAGTCGATAGGGCAGGCCGAGCGATTGCAGCAGCTTCTCGACGTATCCGATCATGCGGGCGTGCCACTGCCGGCTCTCCTGCTCGTCGGCCTTGCAGATGACGACCTGCTCGACCTTGTCGAACTGGTGGATGCGGTACAGCCCGGCCGTGTCCTTGCCGGCGGCACCGGCCTCGCGGCGGAAGCACGTCGAGACGGTCGTGTACTTCAGCGGGAGCTGGGATTCGTCGAGGATCTCGTCGGCGTGCAGGCCCATGAGCCCGACCTCGCCGGTGCCGGTCAGGAACAGGTCGTATCCGCCGCCGCGGGCGCTCTCTTCAACGTGGTACGCCTGCTCGCGCCCGGCGGGAAAGAACCCCGTGCCGAGCATGCACGACTCCTTGACGAGCACGGGCACGCTGACGGCGGTGAACCCGTTGGTGAGCGTCATGAAGTCGAACGCGTACCGCAGGATCGCGTTGTGCAGGAGCATGCCGTCGCCCATGAGCGCGTACGAGCGCGTGCCGGCCATCTTGACGCCGCGCTCGAAGTCGGCGAGCCCGAGCTTCTCGACCAGCTCGATGTGGGTCCGGGGCTTGAAGCCGCGCTGACTCTCGAAGCTCTTGCTCGTGTCAAACGCCACGCCTCCCGGCGAGCCCGCCCCGCCCGCCGGGTTCCAGCGGGTCTTCTCGATGTTGCCCTCGGACCCGACGCCGACCGGAACGTCCGCGTCCGGCGGCTGCGGGACGGTGAGGAGGATCGCGTTCAGTTCCGGTTCGATCGCCGCGATCTGCGCTTCGAGGGCCTGGACCTTCTCCTTCAGTGCGGCGGGCTTGGCCATGATCTCGGCGAGCTCACGCTCGAGCGTGGCCTTCTCGTCGCCGGAGGCCTTGCCGATCTGACCCTTGAGCTTGCCGATCGCCGGGCCCGACTCCTTGGCGAGGGCGTTCTGCTGGGCTTTGGCGGCCTCCTGTTCAGTCAGGAGACCGCGACGCTTGGCGTCCAGCGCCAGCAGGGCGTCGATATCCACCGCCATGCCCTTCTTGCGGCATCCGTCACGGTACTTGTCCGGCCGTTCACGCAGATCCTTGAGGTCGATCATGGGGCGGGAGTGTACGGGTGAAACTCTTGTGAAATGCTGGTCCCCCGCGTGCAACTTCAAGTCGTGCGTTCGTGCGCTGTCGGGCCCCCGGCTATTCCGGCAAACCCAGCCCTTTCATCCGATATGGCGCACGGAGGTACGGAAAAGTACGTACTATTCCCGCCAACGCCCGTGTGAGAACTTGCCGTGCCGTCGTATCACCTTGTTCCAGAGAATGCCGACCTGCCGACGCTCGCGCTCGCCGAGCGTCCGATCACCATCGGCCGGTCTCCGGAGAACGTGCTGGCGCTGGACGACGGGCTGCTCAGCCGGTTCCACTGCGTGATCGAGCCGGCCCCGGACCGTCCGGCCAACGGGGAGCTGAGCGTCGATGAGGTGGGTGATGCGGAGAACCCGACGTTCCACCTGCGGGACCTGGGCTCGCGCAACGGGACGCGGCTCAACGGGATCAAGGTGACCGATTCGCCCCTGCGTGCGGGCGATGTCATCAAGATCGGGCGTTTCCAGTTCCGCGTCGAGGCCGAGGAATCGCTCCGCGAGCGGCAGATCATCGCCCGCGAGCAGGCGTCGGCGAGCACGCCCGGGTGGGTGACGGACCTGCAGGAGATGATCAACTCCATCCCGCCAAGGAACGAGGGCGCCGCCGACGCTCCGGGGATGATCGACGGCCGGGGCCGACCGTCGGAAGCCCTGGCCGGGAATGGCGACGGGGCCCGCGCGATCCGGCTCATGCTCGTGGCTGCCAGCAAGTCCCGGGCGACCGACATCCACATCGAGCCCAAGGGCGACGCGATGAGCGTCCGCATGCGTGTCGACGGGCAGATGATCCAGGTCGTCGAGCTGCCCAACACCGTGGGCGAGCTGGCCCTCGGACTCGTCAAGACCGCCTGCCAGTTCCGCCCGACGCAGCGCGATGCCGTGCTGGATGGCCATTTTTCCGTGAAGTTTCCGCAGTCGACGACGAACACGGCCAGGCGGGTCGATTATCGCATCAGCTTCACGCCCAGCGTGCACGGGCAGAAGCTCGTCATCCGCGTGCTGGACATGCGCGACGCGCCCAAGTCGCTCAACGATCTCGGCCTCCCGCCGTATCAGTACGAGCGCATCCGCAAGGTCACCGACCAGGACGCCGGCCTGCTGCTGGTCTGCGGCCCCACCGGCTCGGGCAAGACGACCACGCTGTACTGCGCCCTGCGGCAGATCGACCGCGAACGCCGAAACGTCGTGACGATCGAAGACCCCGTCGAGTATCAGATCGACAACGTCACCCAGATCCCCGTCGACGAGCGCAAGGAGAACACATTCGGCTCGCTGCTGCGGTCTGTGCTTCGGCAGGACCCGGACGTGATCCTGGTGGGCGAGATCCGCGACGAGGAGACCGCCCGCACCGCCATGCAGGCCGCCATGACCGGGCACCTGGTCTTCTCCACCGTCCACGCCAAGGACACCATGTCCAGCGTCTTTCGCCTGCTGGATCTCAAGGTCGAGCCCTATCTGGTCGCCAACTCGCTGGAGGTCGTGCTGGCGCAGCGGCTGATCCGCATCCTGTGCGACAACTGCAAGCGTTCCGTGCGCGTCGCCCCCGCCCAGGCCACCCGCATGGGCCGGTTTCTCGAGGGCCAGACGGATGTCTTCGTCGCCACCGGGTGTGCGCAGTGCCTGCGGACGGGATATCGCGGACGGAAGGCCATCTTCGAACTGCTGGACTTCACCGACGAGCTCCGGGATGTGATCCTCAAGGAGCCGACCATCACCGCGATGAAGCGGGTGATCGAGCAAGGGCTCTTCACCACGCTCGTGCAGTCGGGATGGATCCTCGCCGCCCGAGGTCAGACCAGCATCGACGAGGTCGATCGCGTCGCCACCAGCCGGTAGGGTCCGGATAATCCGTGCCTGTCGCGGCAGTCGCCGCTCAATCGAACGCCCGGCCCGTCCGATACGTCCATGGATGTCGTTCTGGCCCTTCAGCAAACGCTCGCCGAAGCCCGACGCGCCCGACGCCGCTCCGGCATCTTCGGATCGCATCCAGACCGCCGTGCTCACCTGCTCGCTCGGGACGATCGTCGAGGTGTGGCGTGGCGGTGTGGTGATTCGCGCGTCGAGTCCCGTGCTGCCGGCCGATCCCGCCTCGACGATCGAGCTGGATCTGTGCGCGCCGACCGACGAGATCGCGGTCAAGGCCAGGCTCGTGCGCAGCACGCCCCAGCCGAGAGGGTGCCTGCTCGAGCTGGCCTTCGTGGGCCTGACATCCGCCGACGAGGACGCGGTGCAGAACCTCGCCCGCTTCGGTCGTCGGCGACCCGCCGGAACATCCGATCCGGCCTTCCGTGAGAAGCTCGTCCAGCCGGTCAAGCTGCCGGACTATTACGCGGTGCTCGGCGTGCCGCTCAGCGCGAGCCCCGAGCAGATCCAGGCCGCGTTTCGCGCGTTGGCACGCACCTTCCACCCCGATGTGAACACGTCCCCGGACGCTCAGGAACGATTCTGCGCGATCAGCGCGGCCAATGAGGTGCTGAGCGATCCGGCTCGGCGGGCCGAGTATGACCGGACCGCGCTCATCCGATCCGCCGCCTGATCCGCCGCGGACCCGCCGGTGCACAGCGCGTCCACGCCGCCCATCGGCCCCAAAACCATCATTTTGCGCAATGGCCAGGGTTTCCACCGGGTCCACATGCCGGTCCTGGCACCATTCTGGTACGATTGTGCATCCAATCGCGGGGTCGGCGGGTGAGACATTCGGAGGTGCAATCATGCGCACAACACTGCTCGTCTCCGCGGCGTCCCTCATCGCGTTCTCTGGTCTGGTGCTCGCGGGCGCCGGCATGGAACCGCCCGCGACCACCCAGCCCGCCAAGATCGCCCCCGCCAAGGACGAAAAGAAGGGCGAGAAGAAGGAGATCACGCTCAGGGTCGGCGACAAGGCCCCGGCCCTGAAGGTCGACAAGTGGGTCAAGGGCGAGGAGATCAAGAGCTTCGAGTCCGGCAAGGTGTACGTCGTCGAGTTCTGGGCGACCTGGTGCCCGCCCTGCCGCAAGGCCATCCCGCACAACACCGAGATCGCCAAGAAGTTCAAGAGCAACGTGACGGTCATCGGCGTGGCGGCGAGCGAGCGCAAGGACAAGGACGGCTCCGACAAGCGTCTGGAGAAGCTCGAGTCGTTCGTGAAGGACCAGGGCGACAAGATGGCCTACACCATCGCGTTCGACGGCGACCGCGAGATGAGCAAGGACTGGATGCAGGCCGCGGGCCAGGGCGGCATCCCCACCGCGTTCATCGTCGGCGGCGATGGCAAGATCGCCTGGATCGGCAACCCGCTCGATGACGACTTCGAGGCCCAGATCAAGGCCGCCGTCGAGAAGGCCAAGAAGGCGTAACGAACGCGGGCGACAGACCGTCTCCGAAACGTCTGACAGCGGAGCCGCACGACATCGGTTGAGGTGAGTTTGTGGCGCGTGCGATGATCGTCGCGCCGCGGCTCAACCCGAAGTCTGGCTGCTCCGCTGTTTCTCGTGCGCGCTGTCGTTCCGTTCCGCGGCGCTAGCGGATGACCTTCAGTCCGACCTTCTTCTCCAGCTCGTCCACTGGCCTGGCAACAAGGTCGTAGCCATCGCTGGCGACGATGACGCACTGCACGAGTTCGCCGGGCGCGAGGGTGCGGGCCGATTGCACGAAGGTCATGGCATCGATGCCGGGGGCCTGGAAGTACGTCCGGCCGTGGTACAACCCGCCGCCGGAGCCCACGCCGCTGGTCTTTCGGCCCTTGGTCCTGGTCGCCGCGTCGATGAGCACATCCAGCCGAACGCCCGAGCCGGTGGGGTTCTTCTCGTCGAACTGCTTCGCGAGATACGCCGCCTGATCGAAGGCGACCTTCTGCTGCAGGAGCATGAGCTCCTCTCGGCGACGCTGCTTGGTCTCTTCGGGCACGGCGAGCTTCGGATCGTCCTCCATCGTCCCCGCGACCGTGCCGTCCTCCTTGGAGTAGGCAAACACTCCCATCGCGTCGAAGCCGATCTCATCCACGAGCTCCATGAGCTGTTGATGGTCGGCCTCGGTCTCACCCGGGAATCCCGAGATGAACGTCGTTCGGATGGCCATGCCGGGGATGCGTTCACGGAGCTTGAGCAGCAGCTCGCGCTGGTGCTCTGCGGTCACGTTGCGGCGCATCGCCGAGAGCATCCGGATCGACGCGTGCTGCAGCGGGATGTCGATGTAGGGCACGACTTTGCCCCGGGTCTTGCCCGAGCGGTTGAGCCAGCTCAGCTCGGCGATCGCGTCGATCATCGCATCCGAGAAGTTCGACGGATAGGCGTACATGAGCCGCACCCAGCCGTCGACGCCCGCGTCGCTGAACGCCCGGCTGGCCGACCACAGCACTGCGGGCAGACCCTTCTGGAACTTCTTGGGCGCATCGGGCGCGGCGACGTCGCCGGCCATGCCCAGGCCGATGTCATCCCCATAGCTCGTGGTGTCCTGGCCGATGAGGTTCAGCTCGAACGCACCGTCGTTGACGAGTTCTCTGGCCTCGATCGCGATGCGGTCCAGCGGCTTGGATCGCATCTTGCCGCGAATGCTCGGAATGGTGCAGAACGCGCAGTTCTGGTTGCACCCCTCGCTCATGCGGATATAGGCGTAATGCCGGGGCGTGATCCGCAGCCGGGCCGAGTCGTCCTCGAAGTACCCGATCCCCGAGCCGTCCTTGCCGTTGACGGTGAGCCCCGTGGTCTTGAGCCCGCGCTCCTTGGCGGCGACGAGCGCGTTGCCGGCGATCCAGTACTTGGGCTGGTCGGAGGACTGCGCCAGGGTCGTGCGCTCGGCCTTGACGCCGCGCACGGCCTCGACGATGTGGTCGCGATCGAACACCCCGACCATGGCGTCGATCCCCGGAGCCCATTCCAACATCTTGGCGCGGTGCCGCTGCACCAGACACCCGGCGACCACGACGCGCTTGACCTTACCCTTTTCCTTGTCGCGGATGGCCTTGTGGATGACCTCCAGCGACTCGTCCTTGCTGGCCTCGAGAAACCCGCAGGTGTTGATGACGATCGCGTCGGCGCCGCCGGACTCGGCATCCGCGGAAACCACCGCCAGACCATCCTGCGCGAGCAGGCCGAGCATCTTCTCGGAGTCGACGAGGTTCTTCGGACAGCCGAGGGAGACAAAGGCGACGGAGCGGACGGCTTCCGGCGCTCGGTCATCGCTTCGGGAACGTCGATCGGAGGGCTGTGCGGAGCGGCTGGGCATGAGAGCGTGGATTCTAGGGCACGCCCGCCGACGGCTGATTCAGGACAGAAAGAGCCCCCGGGCACGATGGGAAGGCACCCGGGGGCTGAAGGGAGGGAGCAAGGGGATGTGATTCGGTTCGGACGTTCGTGGATCAATCGAGGCAAGGACCGAACATGTCGCGGTCAGCGGGGGCCGGAGGGCGGTGGCGTGAGTGAAACGCTCCGTGGCGCCGAGCGCCGTTTTTCTGTCCCACCCTTGCCGTCCGCATCTTGGATGTTCCTTCATCCAGGAAGGGAGCGAGGGTCCGTCCACCGCTTCTTGGGCCGCCATCTCGGCCCCCGCGCAACCGCAACATGTGTGTCGAGTTCCTCCCCGTGTGTTTCCTGCCCCGTTGTTCGATGTGCCCACCGGGTCTGAGCGGTCCTTGGACCGGAGTCGAAGCTCGCCGGCTCCACAGGAGCGCGGCGGAGCGGGTCAGCCCCCGCCACGAGCGCACGCCCGGGTCCGTCCGGAGCGTGCGCCCGTGTCAGGAGCAGATGTTCATGAGCACCCCATCGAGGCCCCGCAGTTCATGCACTTGTAGCAGGTGCCCGAACGCACGGTGATCGACCCGCAGGAGTCACACGCCGGGGCGTCTTCCTGGTTATTCCGCATGGCCATGGAGAGGGCGCTGACGACGGGCGTCGCCGCGCTTGGCTGGGCGACGCTGCCCGTTCCTCCCCCGCCCCCCCCGCTCATCCCCGCGCCGTTCGGGGCCTGGGCAGGCGTCCGAAGAGCGGCCCGAGCGGGCGAAGCGGTCGGTGCGGGCCCGCTGCTTCGGGGTCCGGTCATCACCCGATCGGCCCGGGGCGCGATCGCGACGTGCGGCGCGTGGGCTTCGGGCGTCGTCGCCAGGGCGTCGCGCCCGTCTGCTGCGTGTCCTGATGGGCTCCATGAATCCTGGTCCTCCAGACCGTCATGAGCGTCTCCGGCATCCGCGCCGGAGGCCGGGCCGGTCAAGCCGCGGCTGAGAGCGGCGTCATCCGCCGCGTCGGTGGTGAAGCGAACGCGCGAGCCGATGTGGTCATCGGCGTCCTGACGCGACATGGTCGAACTTTGCTGGCCCTCGGCGCCTGGGCGGCGGGGGGCGTTGGCCTCGCGGTATCCCGGGATGAACTCCATGCCCATCCAGCGGAAGATGTAGTCCACGAGCGACTTGGCAAAGGGGATGTCCCGGTTGGCGGTGATGCCCGCGGGCTCGAACCGCTGGTGGGTGAACTTGTTGACCAGCGACTCGACCGGCACGCCGTACTGCAGCGCGACGCTCACCGCCGTGCCCAGAGAGTCCATCAGACCGCCGATGGTCGAACCCTCCTTGGCCATGGTGATGAAGAGCTCGCCGGGCATCCCGTCTTCGTACAGCCCGACGGTCAGATAGCCCTCGTGCCCGCCGATGTTGAACTTGTGGGTGATGCTGGCGCGGGTGTCGGCGAGGCGGCGACGCATGGGCCGCTCCACGATCCGGACCTCGG
>DHLW01000014.1:3536-3664 GCA_002405485.1 Phycisphaerales bacterium UBA4658 | reverse complement strand
CTCCGGGATCGTGGTGGTGGCATAGCCGGGCATGGTCAGGCCCTGTCCGGGCTTGACCTCGACCTCAGCCGAGGACGCGGCAGGAGTCTGCGCCGCAGGCGTCGCAGCCGCCGAGGTCGTCTCGACCG
>DHLW01000014.1:878-3372 GCA_002405485.1 Phycisphaerales bacterium UBA4658 | reverse complement strand
CGGCTCTTTTTTTGCCTCGTCCTCCTTGGCGTCGTCGGTGGTCGAGCTCAGGGGCTGGCTGAGCTTGCACCCGTCGCGATACAGCGCGTTGGCCTTGAGCGCCAGCTCCCAGCTCAGCCGGTAGCAGGCCTTGATGTCCTCCACGCTCGCGTCGTTGGGGAGGTTGATGGTCTTGCTGATGGCGCCGGAGATGAACGGCTGGGCGGCGGCCATCATGCGGATGTGCCCCTGGGGCGCGATGAACCGCTTGCCGTACTTCCCGCACTTGTTGGCGCAATCGAACACCGGCAGGTGCTCGGTCTTGAGGTGCGGGGCGCCTTCCACGGTCTGCCTGCCGCAGATCACGTCGTTGAGCGCGTCGATCTGCTTCTTGCTCAGCCCAAGCTCGCGGAGCAGACTGAACGAGTGATCGCCCTTGATGGTCGCGGCGTCGTACCCGAGCCGGGTGATCGCCTCGTCCCCGAGCGTCCACGCGTTGAACGCGAACGAAAGCTCGAACACACCGGGAAGGGCGGCGTTGATCGTGGCGATGTCGGTCTCGTTCAGGCCCTTGGCCATGAGCCAGGACTTGAACGTCCCGCCGAGGCCGTCGGGCATGGGCACGTCGACGTTCAGCGTCCCGAGCAGATAGGTGAGGATCTCTCGGGTCTGCGTCTGGGTGTAGCCCAGGGCCTCGAGCGCGGGCTCGACGGAGTCGTTGGCGATCTTGAAGTAGCCGCCGCCGGCGAGCTTCTTGAACTTCACGAGCGCGAAGTCGGGCTCGATGCCGGTGGTGTCGCAATCCATCAGCAGGCCGATCGTCCCGGTGGGGGCGATGACGGTCACCTGGGCGTTGCGGAAGCCGTGTTTCTCTCCAGCCAGCAGGGCGTCGTCCCACGCGCGGACGGCGTAGTCCAGCAGGTCGTCGGCGTTGGCCAGGCGGACCTTGCCGGTGTTGATGATCTCGTGGTTGATCGGGACCGGGGCCGTGCGGAGCTTCTCGTAGTTGCCCGGCTCACGCGGCACGCCGTGCGCGGCGAGCCGGTGATTGCGGATCACCCGCAGCATGTTCTCCTTGTCCGCGGCGTAGCCGGGGAACGCGCCGAGCTGGGCCGCCATGACCGCCGACTGGCGATACGACCGCCCGGTGAGGATCGCCGTGAGCGTCGAGCAGACCGCGCGGGCCTCCTCGCTGTCATACGGGATGCCCGCCTGCATGAGCATCGCCCCGAGATTGGCGTAGCCAAGCCCAAGCGTGCGGTACTTCCAGCTCAGCTCGGCGACCTCCTTGCTCGGATAGCTCGCCATGAGCACGCTGATCTCCAGCACGACCGTCCACAGGTCGATGGCGTGCTCATACGCGTCAACGTCGAAGCTCCGCGACGTCGGGTCGTAGAACTTCAGCACGTTGATGGACGCAAGATTGCAGGCCGTATTGTCCAGGAACATGTACTCGCTGCACGGATTGCTCGCGTTGATCCGCCCAGCGCTCGGGCAGGTGTGCCAGTCGTTGATCGTCGTGTCAAACTGCACGCCCGGGTCGGCGCACCGCCACGCGGCGTACCCGATCATGTCCCACAGCTCGCGGGCCTTGAACGTCTTGCCGATCTTGTTGCTGGTCCGGAAGACCGTGTTCCACTCGCCGTCGGCATCGAGCGTCTCGAAGAACTCGTCGGGAATGCGCACCGAGTTGTTGCTGTTCTGACCGCTGACGGTCAGATACGCCTCGCCGTTGAAGTCGTAGTCGAGCTTCAAGCCGAGTTTCTGGGCCGTCTCGCCGATGGTCTGGGCGTCGGCGGCGCTGGCCTTCTTGCCCGCGATGATCTTCATCCCCTCCACCATCGCCTGGACCTTGATCTCCTCGCGGACCTTCCAGTTGATGAACTCGGCGATGTCGGGGTGGTTCATGTCCAGGCAGACCATCTTGGCCGCCCGACGCGTCGTCCCGCCGCTCTTGATCGCGCTCGCCGCCCGGTCGCCGATCTTCAGCCACGACATCAGCCCGCTGCTCTTGCCCCCGCCCGAGAGCTTCTCGCCCTCGCCGCGGAGGTGGCTGAAGTTCGTCCCCGTGCCCGAGCCATACTTGAACAGCCGAGCTTCACGGACCCACAGATCCATGATCCCGCCCTCGTTCACCAGATCGTCCGAGACGCTCTGAATAAAGCACGCGTGCGGCTGGGGATGCGTGTACGCGTCCTTTGCCAGATCCACCTTCCCCGTCCGCGGATCGGGCACAAAGTGCCCCTGCGCAGGACCCGTGATCCCATACGCAAAGTTCAAGCCCGTGTTGAACCACTGCGGCGAGTTCGGCGCCGCCATCTGGTGCACCAGCATGAACACCAGCTCGTCATAAAACGCCTTGGCGTCGTTCGGCGTATCAAAGTAATGGTGCTTCTCGCCCCAGTGCCGCCAGCACCCGGCCAGACGATGGATGACCTGCCTGGCCGACTTCTCCGGCCCGGTCTTGCCCGGCTCGCCCTCCAGCGGCACACCCGCCTTGCGGAAGTACTTGCTC
>DHLW01000014.1:0-729 GCA_002405485.1 Phycisphaerales bacterium UBA4658 | reverse complement strand
TGCGGAAGTACTTGCTCACCATGATGTCGGTGGCAAGCTGCGACCACGTCTCGGGCACCTCGGCGTCGTCCATCTGGAAGACAATCGAGCCATCGGGATTGGAAATCTTGCTGGATCGCTTCGTCCACTTGACGGTGGCGAAGGGGTCCTGGCCGGAGACGGTGAACTTGCGGGTGATCTTCATTGAGCGCGTCCCTTAGCGCGAATCGGCATTCGGCAACCGGCATTCGGCATTCGCCGAAGCCAAAATTTCTACTTTTCCAACGAGCGAATCAGTCCTGAGAGCATCTTGCTGCAATCTGTCCACAGTTCCTGCAACGTCTTGGCATCCGTCGGGCTCAGGTAGCCCAGGTCAGCCGCGATGAGCAGTTGTGTATCCAGTTCGAAAAGCGATCCTCGGGCGATCTTGAGAAAACGGAGGTAATCCATCGTGCTGCCTCGCCCATAGCCCTCTGCGATATTGCTGGGGATCGAGATTGCACTCCGCCGACATTGGCTTGTGAGCGCAAACTGTTCGGACTTCGGAAAAGTTCCGGCAACTCGGAGAACTGAGAGCGCCAGCTCATACGTCTGTTTCCAAACGCGTAGATCGCGATGTGACTCAATCCGTTCTCCCATCGGAAACGTTCCATTCGCGTCTTTCCCGAATGCCGGTTGCCGAATGCCGAATGCCGCTTAGTCCACCTTCGGCAACGTCAACCCACCCTGATCCTGATACTTCCCCGCCTT
>DHLW01000060.1:58803-59425 GCA_002405485.1 Phycisphaerales bacterium UBA4658 | reverse complement strand
CATGCTCCGCTTCGTCCGCATGGCCTTCTTCGTGCTCGTCACCGTCGTGGCGATGCTCCTGACGCTGCAGTCCCAGACCGCCGACGCTACCCTCGGCACCGCCGCCTCGCTCGATTGGTGGGTCCCCATCTCCATCGCGGTGCTGCTCTTCTGCACCGCCCTCATCGTTGATCTCGCCACCCCCAACAAGAAGCTCGCCACCATCAGCGCGATCTTCTTCGGGCTCGTCGGCGGGCTCCTGGCCACCGGCGCCGTCTCCGCCATCATCGACCTCCTCATCGCCGCGTGGGTGCAAAGGCCCGAGGCCATCGCCGGCACCGTCGCCATGGTCAAGGTCATGCTCGGCATCGCGCTCTGCTACCTCGGCGTCTCCAGCGTTCTGCAGACTCAGGACGACTTCCGACTCGTCATCCCCTACGTCGAGTTCGCCAAGCAGCTCCGGGGCGTCCGTCCCAACATCCTCGACACCTCCGCCCTCATCGACGCCCGCATCGTCGAGCTGTGCGCCTCAGGCCTCCTTCAGTCCCCCATCGTCATCCCCGCCTTCGTCATCTCCGAACTGCAACTCCTCGCCGACACCAGCGACAAGACCAAACGCGCCCGCGGCCGACGCGGCCTGGAC
>DHLW01000060.1:54308-58697 GCA_002405485.1 Phycisphaerales bacterium UBA4658 | reverse complement strand
GCCCGCGGCCGACGCGGCCTGGACGTCATCACCCGCCTGCAGCGCCTCGGCACCGTCGAGGTCATCCTCAACGAGTCCGCCATCGCGCCCCAGGCCGTCGACCGCATGCTCGTCGAGCTCGCCAGGCAGCTCAAGGCCCGCATCCTCACCACCGACCACGCCCTCGCACGCATCGCCCAGATCGAGGGCGTCCAGGCGATCAACCTCCACGACGTCGCCGCCGTCCTCAAGCCCACGCTCATCCCCGGCGACCGCCTCGCCCTTCGACTTCTCAAGCCCGGCGAGCAGGCCGAGCAGGCCGTCGGCTACCTCGACGACGGCACCATGGTCGTCGTCGAGCACGCCGCGCACATGGTCGGGCAGGATGCCTCGGTCATCGTCGGCTCGGCGATGCAGACCTCCGCCGGACGCCTGATCTTCGCCCGACTTGAACACCCATCGGCCGAAGCGCCCGGCCAAGAGCTCCACTCCCTCGACGCTCCCGCCGACTCCGCCACTCACGACATCCCCGAACACCATCAGCAGGGTCTCAACGACCCTGCTTCACAGGCTTCGGCATCCACTTCGCCCGCCGCAGCGCCCGCCCCACCAGCAGTGCCGGCGCCCGCACTGACGCCGAGTTCGGCATCGGCCCCGGCATCGGTTCCGTCTCCAGGACCCCAGCGCATCGGCCCACTCGGGCCGAAGGCCATCGCCTCCCGCCGCGGCCCAACGCCCCGCAACCCCCGCCGCACCCCGCCACCTTCCTCCAGCGGTCCGGAATGATCCGGCTCCTCGTTGGCCCTTGGCCTGTTCAGCCCGGCACCGGGATCGGCTCCTCGGACATGTTGTTCGGGTCGTTGCTGGGCTCCGGGCGCGGGGGCGGCGGCGGCTCATTGGCCTGCTCAGCCGGATCGATCTGCGGCTCCACGTTCGCATCGATCTCTTCCACCGGTGGGGCGTCGGGCCGCGTGTAGACGTAGACGACGATCCCAAGCAGCACCACGAACGCCGCGGTCATGATCGCCACCCGCTTCTTCCGAGTCGCGGCATCGCCGGCGCTTGCCCCGCCCCGTGCTGCGCCCTTGCCGGCCGACTTCGCGGCCTTCCCGCCCACACCGTCCTCAAGATTCTGCCGGGTCGCCATGGCGTCGCCTCGTCAACCAGTTGGGAAGTCCCACTCGACACAAAGACGCGGCCCACCTGCGCCGCGTCCTCAGCATAGCCCCTCAGTGATCGCCAGCCGACGCACGGAGCGGGACCCGAGTCAGGGGGCACCGATCCCCAGAGGCCGCTCCCGAGGCTTCATCTCCATCTCTTCTTCAGTGAAGGTGGTCTGGGCCGCCTGCTCCTGCGCGCTCTGAGCCGACTGCTCGACCACGGTCTCATCCACTGCGGCGCCGCCACCACCGCCGGACCATACAAAGGCCATGATGACCAGCAGGACGACGCCGATCAGACCGGTGACGAGCAACCGCTTCTTCTTGTCCATCCCGCGAGCTCCGATGCGTGGTCACGACCATCAACGCCGATTCACGTCCTGCCCGGCCACGCCGCGGCGCGTCGCGTAGAAGTACTGCCGCCAGGGCGTGGTACCCACGAAGGGAGCCCCGCCGGTCTCAAATGGATCGATGTCGCCCGCGGCGGGATCCGCCAGCCAGCGCGTCGTGTAGTTCGGCGGGGGGTTGAACACGCCGCTCGGACGGAACCGATTCCGGATGTTCGGATCGGTGCTCTCGCCCAGCGCGTGCACGTCGGACATCTTGATGGGGCTCACGCTCATGTCCACGAACGCGACCTGAGGCCGGGCTGCCGGGTTGTTCCACTGCGGCATCAGATCCGCCGCTCCCCCAGCCACACCCGTCGGCCGACGCGTCTGCGACGAGTCAAACCGCTCGAACAACAGGACCTTCAGCGAGGAATACTGCACGCTGTCAAACCGATGCCGCGCCAGCCAGACCGAATCGCCGGGATTGGTGATCTGCCCGCCCGGCCCGTACTGCGCCGGCGTCTGCCCAACGGGCTGCAGCAACTCGCCGTTGTACCGGTCCGACCGAAGCCAGAACACCGGCGGGAACCAGTAGGACGTGTCGTATCCCTTGGCCTCGGCCCCGGTGTTGGACGCCAAGGTCTCCTTGGCTCGCTTGTTGATCGATGGATCCGCCGGGTCGCGCATCCACGCGCCGCCGGAGTCGGCGTCCTTGATGTAGTTGCCCATGTACAGCGTCCACACGCCGCTGAACGGCTCGGTCGTCCGCGTCCCCGCCTCGAACGGATACCCGTAGATCGTCTGCAGCGATGACTGCAGATACTGCGGGAGGATCACCGTGAACCACTGGGGCGCCGGCGTGTAGTTGTTGAAGTTCGCGCCGGTCCGCGGATCAAACGGATTCACAAACGAATCCTTGTTCTCCGAGGCATAGGTCGCCTGCAACCGAGCACATCCGCCCAGGTTCGCGGCGCTCAGCGTGCGTCGAGCCGCCAACCGCGCCTTTCCCAGCGCGGGCAGCAGGATCCCGATCAGCAGCGCGATGATCGCGATCACCACGAGCAGTTCAATCAACGTGAAGGCGCGGATCTTGGCCATCGCATCCTCTTCCTTTGGCTGTCGGGTCCGATCAGTTGCGGAGCTTGCCGGGCTTGGGGTCCTCAGGCTGCGGCGCGGGGGGAGTTGCCGCGTCTGGATCAGCGCGAGTCACATCCTCCACGATTCCCGCGGCATTGTCCAGCGTGGCCGTGTCGGCCGTCGAACCGCCGCCAGCAGCCCACATGTACACCGCGATTCCCAGGAGCGCGACCAGAATCAACCCGGCCGCGATCGCCTTTGACTTGTTGTTCACTGCAGACATCCTCACTCTCGATCAGCGGCCGCGGAAGTCCAGGCCCGCGATGCCCCGTCGGGTTGCCCAGAAGAACTGCGGCCAGGCCGTTGTCGGTTGCCCGCCGAAGGTCGCACCGTTCTCCCAGAGCTCAGGGCTCATCTGGAAGACATTGACGAGGGTGTTCGAAGGGACGTTCCAGAGCCCGCTCGGCCGGTAGACATTCCGGAGAGCGGGATCCGCGCTGTTCGCATCAGCATAGATGCGGTTCATTCGCGCCTTCGTGACCGAACCATCCATGAGCGCGACACGCGGCGAAGCACCGGGGTTGTTGAACTGCGGATTCGCCGACACCGTCACACCGCCCGTCGGGGCGTTGACTCGATTCTTGGTGTCGAAATCAAAGCGCTCGTACAGCAAGACCTTCTGGGCCGACTGGGTGACCTGATCAAAGCGAGCTCTTTGCCAGTACTGACGCCCGGAGGCATCGCCCGGCCCCAGCGGGAAGACCGTCTCGTTCCTGTACCGCTCGCCCGAGATCCACGTCGTCGTGGACACCCAATACGACGTATCGACCCAGTCCAGCTCGATTGACTGCCCGCGAGCCAGCTTGCTCGCAAGTCCCTTGTGTCGCTGCACCAGCGCGGTGTCCTGAGGAGCCCGCAGCACCGCTGGGATGTAGTCAAACTCCTTGATGTACGCCGTCACCTGCGTGCCCCACAACCAACTGAACGGTTCGCTGGCTCGCGTCGGATCGCCGAGGGTCGTCACGACGATCGTGCCGCCGCGCTGCTCATAGAACGGATCGGTGTACGACGCCCAGGTTCCCGTCGCCGCATAGGACGAACTTCCAAACCCAAAAGGGTTGACGAACGAGTCCTTGAAGTCCGCGGAGTACTGCACCTGCGTCTTGGCCATCGAAGACAGGTTCGATGCGCTGATGGTCGACTGCGCGGCGGCCCGCGCCTTTCCCAGCGCGGGCAGCAGGATCCCGATCAGCAGCGCGATGATCGCGATCACCACGAGCAGTTCAATCAACGTGAAGGCGCGAAAACGCGTAAGCATGACTTCACCTGTTCTTGACCAACCGGCCGCACCGAACCGTCACAGAACGCAACGGACTCTTGATCGACACAACTCCCGGGCAGCCCAACCAGTTCTTTCGCTTCCACGATGCGTGCGGTTCCGCACGCATCCGCAAGCAGAGCATACCTCAAGTATACGACCCGGAAACGGTTTTCGTGCTCGAACATCGATCGATCATTGCCGACACTCGGCTCCGCTTTCTCGGTCTGACCCTGTGCACTTGCCCGCGGTGCATTCACTACGGATGCCGACGTCCAAGAAAAAGGGCGGGCTCGTTCGAGCCCGCCCAGGGAAAATCCCGGATGTCTCAGATCACTTCTTGGCTCAGCACCCGACGAACCAGGCGTTGAGGTAGTCGAAGATGTCGTTGATGTCCACGCCGCCGCCGTTGAAGTCCGACGAGGGCGACCCGGCGAACCAGGCGTTCAGGAACTGGAAGATGTCATTGATGTCCACGCCGTCGACCTGGTTGAAGTTGGCCGGGCAGCAGGTGGTGGGGTTGCCG
>DHLW01000060.1:52367-54159 GCA_002405485.1 Phycisphaerales bacterium UBA4658 | reverse complement strand
GCCGCCGCTGGTCCAGGTGCCGGTGCAGTTGGCCTGCTCGACGACGGAGCAGGTCGTGCCGACGCAGCAGGAGCCGTTGACGGGCGCTGGGGTGAAGGTGAGGTTGAGCTGGCCCGCTCCGCCGCCGGTGGGGGAATAGGCCCCGACGCGGATGGTGTAGAACCCGCCCGCGACCACGGGGATGGAGACGCGGGACTGCAGGGAGTTGGCACCGCAGGTGGTGTCGTCGTCGTTGCAGGCCATCAGGCGGGTCTCGTAGTTCAGGCACCCGAAGCCGTCGTACACGGCGATCTTGGTGTCGAAGGTCGTCCCGCAGGTGTCGATGACCAGCGTGCCCGTGCCCTGGGACGGATGGTTGAACCAGATGTCCTTGTAGATCTGGGAGTTGTTGAAGAAGAGGCAGGCGGGGCTGTGGGTGACGCCGTCGGTCGTGGCGTTGGTGGTGTCAAAGGCCTGCGTGCCAAGACCCAGACCGGCGCGGTTGGCGCAGTCGTCGTTCAGCGGGGGGCAGGGGTTCGGCGAGCAGGCCCCGCCGCTGGTCCAGGCGCCGTTGCAGGCGGCCTGCGTGGTGGTGGCGCACGTGCCGCCGGTGCAGCACGCGCCGGTGGGCTGCGGGCAGGGATTCGGGGAGCAGACGCCGCCCGAGGTCCAGTTGCCGGTGCAGTTGGCCTGCGTGACGACGGTGCACGCGCCGGTGATGCAGCACGAGCCGGTGGGGACGGCGTTGCAGCCCGTCCCGCCGCCGCCGGTGACGAGGATGGAGTAGTTGCCAGTGGCGCCCGAGAAGCCGGAGAGGCGGATGCGGTAGGTCTGCCCGCGGTTCATGGTGACGTTGATGTTGGACTGCAGCGTGCCGGAGCCGCAGGTGGCGGTGGAGTCGTCGTTGCACGTGACCTGGACGAGCGAGCCGCAGTTGCCGGTGTAGGCGGCGATCACGGTGTCATAGTCCGACCCGCAAGTGCGGATCGAGACGCTCACCGTGCCGCTGGTCCCGCTGGGGGCGTAGGTGAACCACAGGTCGGGCGAGCTGCTCGACGAGCCGCAGGTCGCCGGGATAGTGTCAGAGAAGGTCGCCGAGGCCGTCGAACCGGTGACGGCGACCCCGTCGCAGAGGGCTCGGGCGGCGGCGCACAGGTCGTTGTTCAGGCAGGTCGCCGGGCCGCAGGGCACGTTTGCCCCGGCGAACGAGCCGGCGCAGTTGGCGGCGGTGGTCTGCGAGCAGACCCCGGCGGTGCAGCAGGCCCCGACGGGCTGCGGGCAGGGATTCGGGTTGCAGACGGTGCCCTGAAGGAACGTGCCGGTGCACGACGAGGCGCTGCTGGTCACGGTGCACGCGCCGCTGGTGGCGCAGCACGCGCCGGACGTCGAGACGCACGGATTGGGCGAGCAGGACCCGCCGATCTCGCCGAACACACCCGAGCAGGCCGCCGCGGTGGTCACCGTGCAGGTCGTGCCGGTGCAGCAGACGCCGGTCGACGCGTTGAAGGTCGCGCCGCCCGGGGTGGGCACGTTCATCGTGAACGAGGTCGGCGTTCCGGGGCGGAACATCGTGACCTGCACGCTGCCCGCGGCCGGGGCGACCGTGGTGGTGAAGCGGAAGTTGTACAGCGTCCCCCAACGCAGAGCGTTGGCCGAGTGATCGTTGCCGGTGCCCGGCGTGAAGTTCGTCACCCGGAGCGGATCGGTTGAGCTGACGGTGTACACCGGCGCGGTGCCGGAGTGCGCGGGGCCCGACCAGGAGATCTGCGTGGCGGCGGTGGAGCTCGTCCAGTCCGGCTGGCCCTGGTTGGGC
>DHLW01000060.1:0-52197 GCA_002405485.1 Phycisphaerales bacterium UBA4658 | reverse complement strand
GGGGAAGGGCACCGCGAACGCCTGGGCCGATCGGTGCGAGCTCAGGTTCTGCAGCGCGTACTCGTAGGTGTAGTTCGAACCGCTCTGGGTGACCTTGGCGCCGAGCAGGAATCGCCCGTCGCCGGCGATGTCGGCGGTGACGATCGTCACGGTGGGATCGACGTCCTTCCAGGCCTGAATCGCGGGCTTCTCCCGCGCGGTGGAGGACGTGATGGTGAATCCCGAACCGTTGTACGTCACCTCGCGATAGGACGCGTTGTTGTTGTCGTTCCCCGCCAAGGCATCATCGCCGCCGATGTAGTGACCCTCGACAAAGTACCGGGCCCCCGGATAGGTCGTGGAGCTCACGTCGGCCGCGTCAAACTGCAAGCGTCGCTCGTGGGCCGTGAAGCTGGACTGGGAACTTCCCGCAAATGGATACGGGAACAGCCCGGTGGAGGCGTTCACCTGCCACTTGGGCCCGAGCCCCGACTGACCATTGTTCAGCCCGGAGGAGTAGGGATCCGAACATCCGATGCCAAGCGTGGTGCCGGCCGTCGGCGAGCAGTTGAAGCCGAACTGCGTCTGGCAGACCGTGCCCTGCAGGGCGGTGAAGCCGTGCTTCAGCCAGGCCTGGCCGATGTGCTCAAAGCGCCCGTTGTGCAGGCGGAAGAGGTTCTGCCCGATGACCGGGTGTCGATTGTCGGTGCCCCCGGTGAACCAGTTCAAGGGCACATTGCCCTTGTTGCACGAGGTGGTGCCGACGGCAAAGCTGTCCAGCGAGCCCACCGCGGCGTTGTTGGTGATGTCCGGCAACTCGCCGACGGTCACGTCCGCGCCCACCGATTGCTGCGCCGTCGCCATGCCGCTGCAACAGACCACGGCGGCAACGCCCACGCTCTGCATACACACGCGCGACCACTTCATGCTCGAAATCCTCTCTTTGCCGGGCGCGGCCCGACACTTCAATCACACACGCTGAACCGTGCCACACACTCTTCAGCCGCGAACGCGGCAACACCCGCCTGGAGTCAGACGGACAACGGATCGATTCGTCGGGAACATACCCCACGGTTCCGACAGAACCAGCACGATTTTGAACATCAATCCTGAACCAGTGGCGGTCTGGGCAAGCCGCAGCAAATCAGCGGTTTACGCCGTTTTTCCCCGCCGCTCCTGCGCCTCGTGCACCGTGGCCAACGTCCTTGGGCAGTTCCCCAAGAACCCGTTGGCCGATTCTGGCCGGTCCGAGAGCCCGTTCAGCACCCGGTGAACCACGCATTGAGGAAGTTGAACAGGTCGGTCACCGTGGGCGTTCTTGGCATCGGGGGCGTGGCGTCGTTGGCGAACGCGGCGGTGGGTTCGCCCAGGAACCAGGCGTTGAGATAGTCGAAGATGTCCGCCGCGGTCAGCGTGCCGGATCGATCAAAGTCCGCTCGGCAGCACGGCAAGACATCGCTTGCCGGGTTGCACACGGTGCTGAGACCAGCAAACCCGCCGACGCAGGCCTGCGGGGCGGTGAGGGTGCAGATAGATCCCTGGCAGCAGGCACCGACCGGGCTGCCCAGCCCGCCGCGAACGCGGAGCACGAATCGGCCGGTGCCCCCGAGATAGCCCGCGACTCGAATGAAGTAGGGCTGTCCGGCCTGAGCGTTGAACTGGAGCGCCGAGAGCGGCCCGCAGAGCGCGATAATCGCGTCGTCGTTGCAGGCGATCTGCGGGCCCGTGCACGAGCCCTCGCGCACCGAGAGCACGGTGTCCATGTCCGCGCCCCCGGGGGGCACCAGGCAGGTGTCGACGGTGACCTGCGCACTGACCGTGGGCACATAGACATACCACACGTCGCGTTGCCCGAAGGTGGATTGCGGACAGGTGTCGATGACCTCGGTATCCGAGGCGACGTTTGTTCCGATGAGCGTCGGGGACCCGGCCAGATTGTCGCCGATGGGAATGGAGGCTGCGCAGCGGTCGTTCACCGGCGGAGGGGGCTGCGGGCAGGGGTTCGGGGCGCAGGTCGTCCCTGAGCCGCGGAAGATGCTGCCCTCGAAGCAACTCGCCGCCCCTTGCACGATCGTGCACGCGCCAAGCGGCGTGCAGCACGCTCCATTGGGCGCAATGCAGAACGGAGCCGAGATGTTCAGCACCACGTTGCCGGTCTGCCCAACCCTGGAGCCGACCCGGATGAGGTACGTTTGGTCGGCAACGGCGGGAACGCTCACGCGGGCCGGGCCGGGCGTGGAGAGGCAGGTTCCGCCGTCGTCGTCGCACGCCGCCAGATCCCCGGAGAGCGGACACGCAACGGTGTACACCGAGATGAACGCATCGATCGACGACCCGCAGGTGTCGAACACGATCTGCCCTGGGCAGCTCGGCGCAAACGGACGGTAGACATAGGTGAACCACACATCGCCCGAGATCGTCGCGCACCCGGGGGTGGTGATCGGGCTGCCAGTTGCGCCGAGCGTGGAAAAGCGGTTCTCGCCGGTGTGCAACGGAGCGGCGCCGGCGCACTCGTCGTTGCTCGGCGTCGGCGCGGTCAGCGTGGCCCCGCCGGGGGATACCTGGCGCAGGGCGATGCCCGCCAACGCCGAGCCCGAGCCGGTTCCTGGGCCAAACAGCTCCAGCGAGACGCTCCCTTCCGACGGCGCGACGCTCGCATCGAAACGGAAGTTGTACAGCGTGCCCCACCGCAGCGCGCTGGCGTTGGGATTCTGCGCGAAGGTCTGCGGCGAGGCGAATCGCACGGCGTCCGGGGTGACGCTGATGGACCACGGCTGGTTCGAGTACGGCTCGCCGGAGTGGTGCGGGATGCCGCGGAACGACGCGTTGCTCACCACCGCGCCAGGGGGAATCGGCACCTCGAACGCGCCGCCGGCTCGATCCGAGTTCAGGTTGTACGCGGCGTACTCATACCGCCAGGTGCCGTCGCCGTTGTCGGTCGCGTGTCCGGCGATCCAGAACCGACCGTCGTCGGGCACGTCGACGCCGACGAGCTGCACGCCGGGCTGCTGGGCCTTCCACGCGAAGATCGCCGGCTCGGTGCGCCGTGTGGGCACGCCGGGAACAACACTGATGCTCCGCGCCGGGTCTGGGGCGAACTGCACGCGCGTGTGCGAAGCGTTGTTCCAACCCGCGCGGGTCTGGGCCTCATCGGGCGTGATGTACAACCCTTCGCCGAAGTACAGCGCACCCGGGTAGGCGGCCGGGTCGAGATCGGCCTCGGCGACCTGGATGCGTCTGGAGAGAATGTCGCTTGCAGGCGGCCAGGTCTGCGGATCGAAGGGGAACGCGCCGGTGACGGGATTGATCTGGGAGCGCGGCCCGAGGCCGAACTGCTCCCCGTTGATCCCGAACTCATACGGATCGCTGCACCCGACACCAAGGACCGAGCCGCCTTGCCCGTTGCATGTGCCGCAGAGGTTCTGGTTGAGCGCGAGGAAGCCGTGCTTGACCCAGGACATGCCGATCTGCTCGAACCGTCCCTGGTGAAACCGGAACAGGTTCTGGGCGATGACCGGGTGGGCCGGGGTGCCGGCCTGCCAGCGGATGTTCACGTTCCCGACGTTGCAGCTTGTGGTGCCCAGGTCGTAGGCGAGGGTGGAGCCGAGCTTGCCGTAGCTGGTGGCGTCGGGGAGGTCGCCGACGATGACATCGGGGCCGGGAGACTGAGCCGCGGCGGTGGTTGATGCGATCGCGAAGGCGAGCGCCAGCCAGGTCCGAGAAGCTGTTCGATCACGGGAGTGTGCGAGTGTGGGACGCATCGGGTTGTCACCAAGCATCACCCGCTTCAGGGTGATGTGCCAGATAACCCGTGAAGGTATGCGACAGGACCGGGGGAACACCATCCCGAACCGATCAAGAACACGTGTTTTCTGTGTGCTTGGTCCGATATCCATGGGACTCGCGCCCACGGACATTGCCAGGTCAGCACCCGGCAAACCAGGCGTTGAGGAAGGCGAAGACGTCGGACGTCGTGACCCCGCCGACGCCGTCGAAGTCCGCGCCCGGGAGCCCGGCGAACCAGAAGTTCAGGAACTGGAAGATGTCGGCGATGGCGACGAGCTGATCGCCGGTGAGATCGACGGGGCAGGCGGGGCTGGCGGCGGACGCGAGGCCGAACGCCGAGCCGAAGACGCCGCCGGTGTTTCCGAGCACGGTCGCCGCGCCGGTGAGTGGATCGATGGCGAGCAGTTCGCCGGTGGCGGCGTTGATGGTGCGGAGCGAGCCGTCGGCGGGGCTCCAGGCGACGTCGGCGCAGCTCACGATGCCCGTGCCAAGAGCCCCGATGATCGTTCGAACGCCGTTGAGCGGGTTGATCTGCACCAGCCGCGCCGTGCCACCGGCCTGGTCGATGCCCCAGAGGGTGTTGCGGGACGAATCAAAGTCCAGAGCACGGAGCGTGCCGCCCTGTGGCGTCCCGACCGATGAGGCGACACGGGTGGCGGTGTTGATGCGGAAGAGCTGCCCGTTTGCGGGCTGCATGGCGAAGAGGTCGCCGGTGATGGGATTGAATGCAAGCCCGGTGAGGATGTTGCTTGTGCCGGTGACGGTCCCGAGCAGCGTGGGCACGCCGGACATGGAGAGCGTGAAGAGCTGGCGCTGCTCGTTGATGGCGTAGAACTGGCCAAGCGCCCGGCTGAAGGCCAGGCCCTGCCACTCGGCGCCGACCTGGGCGATCCTGGCGAAGTTGTCCGGAGCGGGGTTCACAGTTCCGAAGTTGTTGGCTCGGTCGCCAAGCGCGTACCAGTCTCCGGCGACCGTCCCTCTGCCGCTGGCGCAGAGGCCGAGCGAATTGGCCATGGCGGCCTGAAGATCCGGATGGCCGATGGCGGTGCCGATGTTCGATCCGCCCGTGGAGCTGCACCCGCCGTGGGTGTGGATGCCGATGGCGAGGCCCGTGGATTCATCGAGCACGGCGGAGCCGCTGTTGCCCCCGGTGGTGTCCGCGGTGTACCGCACGCGCGTCCCTGAGAAAGAGGCATACGCACCGGTGTGAGTCTGCTGGGTCTGGTTGCGTTCGCGCGGCATCGGTGCGGCGTTGGTGCCATAGCCGGTGATGCGGATGGTCTGGCCGGCGACGGGAGGCGCGGTGGGGGCGAGGGTGTGCCGCACCCCATAGCGCTGATACGGCGTCTGCCCGTGGTTGGAGTTGGGGTACACGGCGATGTATCGCCAGTCGTTGCCCGTGCCGCCGCTGACGCCCTGGTTGGAGGTGATATCCACCACGTACTGATCGTCCGGGTGGGCGGCCTGGGTACCCCCCGTTGATGTGGAGAGCGGGACGTTGAAGCTCATCACGCTGGTGGAGCTTGCGCCGCAGTGACCGGCGGTGAGCAGCGACGAGTTCATGTCGTTGATCACCCACGCCGTGCATCCGCCGGCGAAGCGTCCCTGGCGGTTGTCGAACGACGGCAGCCGGTCGTCGGTGTCGCCGCAGATGGTGCGGGGCGATGGGCCCTCGCTCTCGACGACGGCGGAGGCGATCGAGAGGCGGTTCTCGCCCGTGCCGGCGAAGGCGTGGAGCTGCACGCGCAGCACGGGACCGTTGAAATAGGCCGACATCCCGGACCACTGGGCCAGATGCTCGGCGTTGAGCCGCTGGGTCGCGCCGTCGCTCAGCGAAGTGATGGTGATGAACGAGCCGGTGCCGGCGGCGACCGAACCAGAGAGGATCGCCTCGCCGAAGGTCAGACGCACGACGCCGGAACCGGGAACGACGACGTCCTCGGCGTAGACGACCTGCGGCCCGTGCACAGCGTCGGCGTCGTTGCGAACCACGCCCGACGACTGATTCACCTGGAAGATCGAACGGCTGACCTGGGCCACCTGGCCAAGGCCGACCTGAGCGGCGACCGCAACGCCGACCGCGCACACAAGCGCGGATCGCGTGGCAGGAGTGACTCGGAACAACTCGCTGGACATGGCGATGCACCTCTGGCAATCACGCGCCACCCCGCTTGTCGAACGCTCGGCTCACTATTGGGGGAGTGGCGGCGCGCGGTTGCATCCGCCGAGCAAAAACCAAGAAACTGCTCCAGTCGGCCGACGCTCGAGCGGAGCGGTCGATCGCGTGCGGAGGCATGAAAAACGGCTCGATCGGCATCAAGCCGACCGAGCCGCGAGATTGCGATCAAGGTTCTCGGATGCTCAGCAGCCCTGGAACCACTTGTTCAGGAAGTCGAAGATGTCGTTGATGTCGGTTCCGGCGATGCCGTTGAAGTCGGCGTTGCCGGCGAACCAGGCGTTCAGGAACGTGAAGATGTCGTTGATGTCCACGGCGCCCGAGCGATCCCAGTCGGCGCTGGAGCCGGCGGTGGTGGTGACGACCACGGTGGTCGTCGCCGAGGCGCCCGTGGCGAGCACGAACGGGTTGATCACGAGGTTGCCGGTGGTGGACGGGGTGTAGGGCTGCGGGTTGCCGTTGACGGTCACGCCGCACGCCGAGCGTCCGGCGGGGAGCTTGAGCGTGAGGTCCATGTTCACGGCGTTCCCGGTGGTGTTGGTGAAGACCACGGTCTGATCGCCGGTGACGGGGGTCTCGGTGATGGTCATGTTCACCTTGTGGGTGACGCTGCCGTTGCCGAGCGTGATGTTGTTGGCCGTGATCGTGTTCCACGCGCTGGGCAGGCGCGGCGCGAGCTTGATGGTGTTGGTCGGGCCGCTCGGGGTGTAGTTCAGGAAGAGCATCATGGCGTCGACGTAGAACGACATGCTCTCCCACGCGTTGGGCCACGCCGTCTGCAGCGTGAAGTCGCTCTGGCCCGGGTACTGCAGCGAGTTGCTGGGGGCCATCTGCTCGGCGCCGAAGCCGATCGGGCCGTTGTGGTCGGCGGTGCGGTTGATGCGGTAGAGGTGGTTGTCCATGTCGCCCTTGCCCTGGGTGAACTCCGCACGCAGCGCGTAGTACGCGCCGTACCAGAGCGTGGTCAGGAACCACGGGCCTGCGGGGGTCGGGCCAAGGGCGCCGTTGCCCCAATACCCGTCGCCCCAGTAGCGATCGATCAGGCCGACGTAGTCGCTGGCGTCATTGATGTACTGGCCCGGGAAGCGGACGAGCGGCTCGAACGCGCCGTTGCCGTCGGCGGCGACGCCGTTGATGCGGTCGATGATGCGCACGGCACGCGGGTCATTGGCGGCATGCGTCGCGAAGGGATACACGATCCCGAGCATGGAGATGTCGGTGTTCTCGCGGTTCCAGTCCAGCTTGTCATTCAGACCCGCGAGGATCCCGTTGGCCCGATTGGTGAAATCGGCGGCGTCGGCGGGCTGGCCGAGCGTGGTGGCGATGCTCGCCGCGTCGCGCAGGCCGCGCACGATGTTCGCGTTGGAGTAGATGAACGTGTCGTACTGATCCTCCCAGATGTTGTTGGAGTACATCAGGAGCGTGGAGGATCCGGGATAGCTTGGTCGGTGGTTGAGCCGGGAAGCGTCGTTCTTGGAGGTCTGGCTCATCGCGATGGCCGCGTCCTTCACGATCGCGTAGGTGCTGTTCGCCGGATTGCCGGTCTCGAACTCGTTGAGGTATCCGAGGTCGCCGGTGGCGTCGTAGGTGTACTTGATCATCCACGGAATGACGGCGGTCTCGTCGACCTGGGGCGCGCCCCAGACGACGTACCCATCGGTCGTGTACTTCTGCTTCCAGAAGCCCTTGCGCGTGCCGAAGAAGGGCGATCCGCCGGCGGCCTCGAAGCCGGGCGTGTTGCCGGGCGTCCAGGTCTCGAAGTCGCGGAAGGTGATGTCGCGGAGGAATCGCGTCATCTGCCGCACGGTGTCGGTGTGCCCGACCCGCGCGAGCGTGACGCCGGCCCAGGCCATGTCGCGGGGCCAGACATAGGGATACGCGCCGTTGCGGAAGCCCGCGATGAGCCCGCCGCGGGCCTCGTCGAAGTGCAGCATGGTGCCGAGCACCCCGCGCTTGAAGAGCGTGTTCAGCCGAGCGTCGGGCGTGACGACGACGGTGCCGCCGTTGACGAAGTTCGTCCAGTACGCGTCGGTGGCGGCCTGGAGGGCCTGTGCGGACTGGGTCTGGAACCACTGGAAGACGGGCTGCATCTGCACGTTGTACGTGCCGCTGGCCCCGGCGAAGGCGTCGAACCCGCCGACGATGATGGCGTTGACCTCGACCGGCGTGTTCTGCGGGAGCGTGACGTTCACCCCGATCCATCCCTGGCCCTGATCGCCAGAGCCCAGGTCGCGCCACGAGGTGCTGGCGGTGGAGCCGCTGGAACCGCCCACGGCGGAGAGCACCTTGAGCTGGGCCCCGAGATACACGCTCACGTTCTTGGTGTATCCGCCGAAGGTCGTCGGGTTGTACTCATCGAGCCCCGAGAAGCAGCACCCGGTGCCGGTGACGGTGCGGAAGGTGTTGTCGAAGGCGACCATCGCGCCGACGGAGCTGTCCCAGAACATCGCGTCGTAGTTGTCGCCGCCGTTGATCGCCGGATCCATGTACAGGTAGATCGTGGCGTTCTCGGTGGGGTTGCGATTGGTGAGGATCAGCCGCTTGATCAGGATGCCCTTGTTGCCGTTGCCCGGGAACGTGATGCCCTTGGGGGAGAAGTCGATCTGCTCGACCTCGATGTTGTTCCCTCCGGCATACAGACGGCTGGTGGTCCGGATGGTCTGCGTGTCGCCGACATAGGTTTGATTCACCTGGTCGTACGAGACGCCGTTTGGATTGCTCATCCAGTGCGTGAGCCCGTCGACGCGCACGCCGAGCATCATCTGATTGATGTGCATCTGCCCGCGACGATCCGCCGGAAGCAGCGGCGGGAAGGTGTCCAGCCCGCTGGTGTATCCCTCGGCCTTGGTCCCGACCCCCTGCACACCGCCGGCCCCGGGGTAGTACACGTCGAACCAGGTCCCGTTCTGGTCGAGCATCGAGTTGATGAAGTTGTTCCCGACCACGCCCTCTTCCTTCCAGAAGGAGACGGGCGGATATCCGGCTGCCGGGCTGGGCTGCCCCGCGCCAGCCCCGGGCCAGGAGACCTGAGCCGAGACGATCGAACCCGAGAACATGGCGGCGGCCACACACACCCAGCCGACGCCGGACGACGAACGAACCTGCAACATGCACATTTCCTCCCGCACCGAGCGAAATCCGACCAAACCAGAGCGGTCGAGTTTGCTTGAGCGCGAACCGAAACATCACACGCTCGGTGCGCCGCGTCAAGAAAAGCGGTCTGGAAAAAACGCGAACCCGCTCCCAATCCTGCGGGCACTCGGCCAGTTTGGTCGAAAACACCCCTTCCACGGGGATTCGGGCGGATCCCCTCGCACCTCGGATCGACTCGTGATCAAGTACATCGGTTCCAAACGCGTGCTCCTGCCGGTCATCGTGGAGACGATCGATCGCCTGTTGGAAGGACGGCCGGGCACCGTGCTGGACCTGTTCAGCGGGACGTCGCGAGTCGGGCACGCGCTCAAGCACGCCGGCGTGCGCGTGCTTGCCAACGACCACAACGCCTATGCCGAGACCCTCGCCAGGTGCTATGTGCAGGCCGACGCCGACGATGTCCTGGCGGACGCGGAGCGGCTCATCGCGGAGTTCAACGCCCTGCCGGGCTCGCCTGGATACTTCACGCAGACGTTCTGCCAGAGGAGCCGGTTCATCCAGCCGCACAACGGCGAGCGGATCGACGCGATCCGCGAGGCCATCGCACGCAAGTGCCTGGATCCGGAGCTGGAAGCGGTCATGCTCGTCTCGCTCATGGAGGCCGCAGACCGCGTCGACTCCACCACCGGACTGCAGATGGCCTATTTGAAGAACTGGTCTCCGCGGTCTTTCAACACGCTGGAACTGCGGATGCCGAAGGTGCTTCCTCGGGCAACCGGCGGCAAGGGCTCGGCCAGCGGGCTCGACGCGCTCGAGGCCGCTCGGCTTCTGGAGGCGGACGTGGCCTACGTCGACCCGCCGTACAACCAGCACTCGTATCTCGGCAACTACCACGTGTGGGAGTCGCTGGTGCGCTGGGACAAGCCGGAGGTGTACGGCGTGGCCTGCAAGCGCGTGGATGTGAAGGCCCGCCGAAGCGTGTTCAACTCCCGCCCGCGATGCGCCGCCGCGCTGCGCGAACTGCTCGGCTCCATCCGCGCCCGGACGATCGTGCTGTCGTTCAACGATGAGGGTTACCTGGATCGAGCGGATATCGAGGCCATGCTCGGGGAGCTCTGGAACCAGACCGCCCACGTCGCCACCATTCCCAACGACTTCAGGCGCTATGTGGGCGCACGCATCGGCATCTACAGCCCACGAGGCGAGAAGGTCGGCTCGGTCGGACGGCTCACGAACACCGAGTTCATCTACATCGCCGCCCGATCGCCCATCGACCTGGCCCAATCGCCCGCATTCATCCGGGCTCGAAGCGCATGACCTGTTCCCAGGTGATCGGCCCGGACTTCCCCGCTTGCCGCGCTCGCTCCACGATGATCGGTAGATCGGTGCGCTCGATGACCCACAGACCAAAGGGCGCGCACTTCACGGCCTGCTCGGGCTGGCCCGCCATCGACGCCGTCTGATAGCTGCTGGTCTGGCACCTGATCCGCATCCCCTCTGGACCGGTGGAGACACCCACGGCGACCTCGCCGTCGATGTTCGTTCGCTCCCCATGGAAGCACCCGACGACCATGAATCGTGAGAAGTCCACCTTCGGCGCAGCATGCCGAACGCCCGGACTGAATCCCGGCTCGACGCCCGAGTGCTCACCCCAGACTCGGTGCCAGGCCTCCTCGTCCCGAACCCGCACAAAGCGCGGCGTACGGATGCGACTCTCAGAGCCGACAAGCTGCACCGCGGGCAGTCGATCCGCGCCCGGCTGCTCCGCCGGCCCGCTCAGCCCAAGCAGGCCGAACGTCAAGACTGCGACGGCGACCGTGGAAGTGGCGAGCAGGCGGGTCGACATGTGTGATTCCTCGAGTGGGAACACCGCCCTGCCCGACGGTACCTGGCTGGAGCGTCAAGGTTTCAGAATCGCATGTGCGCCGGCTTGTCGCCCGGGGCGCGAAATCCCAGAATCGCCCGCGCCAGCGCGAGATCTCCGGCTCGGGTGATCTTGATGTTCGTGGGCTCCCCCTCGACCACGACCACCGGCTCGCCCAGCCGCTCGACGAGCTGCGCGTCATCGGTACTGGAAAGATCCTTCTGGGCATACGCGCGCTTCAGGAGAGATGCCGCAAAGAGCTGCGGCGTCTGCACCGCCACCAGCCGAGTGCGATCGACCGTGATCTCGACCGTCCGCGCCAGCGGGCCCCGCCCGGCGTCGCCGCCCAGAATCGCCGCCACCGGGTCGGGCTCGCTCGCACGCACGGTCGCTTCGCTCACACGTTTGAGCGTGTCCGGCACATCCATGCCGGGAATGACCGCGGCGTGCCCCGCACGCGCCGCTTCCACAACCCGTTCAATGAGCGCCGCCGAGGCGCACGGTCGAGCCGCATCATGCACCATCACGTGCGTGCACGTCTCCGGCACCATCTTCAGGGCGTTCCAGACGGTCTGATACCGATGCTCCAGACCGCCGCGGCAGTTCTTGACCCCAAGCACCGAGAGTTTGTCGGCGTGACGAAACGCGAACTGCTCGTACGCCCCGTCGTCGGCCGGACCGGCGACGATGATCACCCCCACCTCCGGCAGCTTCGTGAAGAGCTCCACCGTCCTGTGCAACAGCGGCCGACCCCCAAGGTCCTCGTCAATCTTCTGGCGAGCCACCTCCACACCCTGGGCCTTGGCCGACTCGACGTACCGCCGACTCGCGCCGGCGGCTGGGATGATCACGGCAAGCTGCATCCCGCAGGGTACGCCCGGCCCCCGCACCCGCCAAAACACCCCCTCATCCACCTGCCCGTACCCCCACAAACGTTCATCTTGATATGGAATTGCATTTCTGTCTTGACAAACAATGTTGTCGGTGATACCGTCAAGTCATGGGTCATCCCGCGCGGCAACTGGAGGTGCTGGACCAGCCGAGCCAGGCGGCCGCGCTGTTGGAACCGACTCGGCTTCGGCTCATGCAGGAGTTGCATGAACCGGCGTCGGCGACCGAGTTGTCACGCCGACTGAGCGAGCCCCGGCAGCGGATCAACTACCACCTGCGCGAGCTTGAGAAGGTCGGGCTCGTGGAACTGGTCGAGGAGCGCAAGCGCGGGAACTGCATGGAGCGGGTGGTCCGGGCCACGGCCCGGGGGTATCTGGTCTCGCCCGAGGTGCTTGGGGCCATCGGCGCCACGCCCGCGAACGTGCAGGATCGGCTGAGCTCGGCGTATCTCGTTGCGGTGTGTGCCGAGACGATCCGCGAGGTGGGGATTCTGCGCGGCCGTGCCGAGCGTGCCGGCAAGAAGCTCCCCACGCTCACGCTCCAGACCGAGGTGCGTTTCGCATCTCCGGAGTCGATGCACGCCTTTGCCGCCGAGCTCACCGACGCGCTGGCACGGCTGTCCGCCAAGCACCACGTCGCCGGCGGGGATGACGCCGGCCGACTGTTCAAGTTCACGGTCGGCGGCTATCCGGCCATCACACGACCCGAGGACCCCCACACACCCTCGCCCACGCCCGGAGAATGAGCATGAGCCAGCCAACGTCTTTGCCGGAGAAGTTCAGTTTCGAGATCGAAGTGCGTGCTACGCCCAAGGACGTCTGGCAGGCGCTCTCCGACGGAGCCGAGCTGCAGAGGTGGTTCCCGATCTCGGCGTGGGTGAAGCCCGGGCTGGGAGGAAGCGTGTTTCTCTCCTGGGGTCCGGCGTGCGAGGGCGAGGCGCCGATCACTCTCTGGGAGCCCGGCCGGGCGCTGGCCTGGACCGAGACGCACGATGGCGGCGCGGTCCAGGTCACCGGCATGTTCGAGATCGTCTCGCACAACGATGCCGAAGAGACCACCGTCGTCCGCGTCACGCAATCGGGCTTCGGCAAGGAGGCGAAGTGGGCGGACTACTACGACTCGATCTCCAGCGGATGGAAGTTCGAACTGCGCTCGCTTCGGCACTATCTGTCGAGGCACCCCGGCAAGGACCGCGCGTGCGTGTGGAATCCCGTGCCGCCGCCCGAGCCGATGGGGCAGAAGGCCATCTGGTCGCGCCTGTGGCGTGTTGACGGGAATGGCCTGTGCACATCGGGCTCGATCGCCGGGCTGAACGAAGGCGACGCGTACGCCCTGGTTGGCCCCGACGGAGCGTCGTACTCCGGCACGGTTGTGCGGCATGTGCCCGACCGCATGTTCGCGGGCGTGGTGCGCGAGTTGGACGATGCACTGATGCGCATCGAGCTGGAGCCCGGTGGCGTGATCCCGCAGAGCGACGTGCGCGCGTTCACGCCGATGTTCTGGGTGTCCATCTGGGGAGAGAAGCGCTCGATGGTCGAGCGCGTCGCGGCGTCGTGGTCGGAACGAATGGGCACACTTCTGCGCGGATGAACGTCGGAATGAGATCAGATAAGGAACGATCGATGAAGCTCACTCGCGTTTCGCTGATGCTGGCGACGGGCATCGCGGCTGCCGGGGCGGCGCTGGTCCTTGCGGAGCCGCCGACGAGCGCGCCCGCCGATCCCGCGGCCAAGTCCATCGCCAAGGGCACGCCGATGGATCTCTTGAAGAGCTGGGAGGGCGTGTGGGATGCGGAGATCACCTTCTGGTTCACGCCCGACGCCGCGCCCGTGAAGACCACCGCAGTACTCTCCGCGGAACTCGTGCTGGGCGGCAAGTACCTGCAGCAGAAACTCGAAGGGGGCGATCTCGGCCCGGGCACGCCGAAGTGGTCGTCGATGAGCTTGCTCGGGTACAACCCGTTCAGCAAGGAGTACGAGTGCACGCGGTTTGCCAGCACCGTCCCGGCGATGATGCCTCTGCGGGGCGCGATCGGCGCTGACGCCCGCCGGCTGGAACTCACGGGCTCCTACCCCTTCATGGGCGGCAAGGCAACCGCCCGAGACGTGATCATTCTCGAAGGGTCGGACGCGCAGAGGATCGAGTCGTACATGTCCTTCGGCGGGTCGCCCGAGTTCAAGGGTGCCGAGATCGTCCTGAAGCGGCGGAAGTGATCGCACCCTTGCCTGGCACTCGCCAGCATCCATCGGAGTGACGCTCCATGCTCTGGACACTGCTCATCGTCATCGGGTCGCTTGTCGCGCTGCTTGCGCTGCTGGGTGTTGCGGCATGGATGTACGGGCGCACGATCCCGGTCGAGCACCAGGCGTCGGGCGCCATCGACGTGCACGCGACCGCGCAGCAGGCCTTTGACCTCATCGCCGACGTCGAGCGGCATCCGACCTGGGCCAAGGGCGTCACGAAGGTGGAGATGCTCCCGGAGAAGAACGGGCTGCAGGCCTGCCGAATGCACATGGGGCGCAACTCGTTCGTGCTCGTGCAGACTCGGCATGAGCCCCCACGACTGATCGAGCGGACCATCCAGGACGATCACCATGCCCAGTTTTCCGGCACGTGGCTGTACCTGATTCAGGAGCGTCCGGATGGCGGGTGCACCGTCAAGCTCACCGAGACCGGTCGCGTCCGGCACGCGATCCCTCGCGCCATGATGAAGCTCTTCTTCGGGTATCACATGTACCTGAACATGAACCTGGAGGCCATCGGCCGCCGGCTCGGTGCCGCCGGAACCGTCCGCAAGGCGTGATCGCCCGCACCTCAAACGGTCAGTTCCCGGCGCCGCTCTGCATCTGTCCAGCGATGCGGGCCGCGACGAGCGTCATGGACAGGATGAACCCCGCGATCGGCAGGAGCGCGGCGAGCGCGAACACGTACATCGCGATCAACGCTCCGCGCCCAGCACGCAGAGCACTGGCTCCCAGGATCAGCAGCACCGCCACCGGAGCCGCCGCGACGAGCCCGAGCGTGATCGGCGATCGCATGAACTCCGAAAGCTCGATGAACCACCGGGTCGTGAACGGGATCTGCACGCCAAAGTCGCGGAACAGCTCCGTGTACCTGGGCCCGAGGATCGCCACCAGCGCGATGAATAGCCCCCACAGCGTCAGACCCAGGACCATCGCCATCGCCACCGCGACGGACCGGACACCCGTCTGCCCAGCGGGAGAGGCGGCAATCCGAGCGGCTGGAGGAGCGTGGGACATGGCGAAAGTGTAGTTGGGAATCCGAGTCGTACGATTCCGCATGAGCAGGTACGAGCAGTTCCAGGAGTTTCGATCTCGCCTGAACCAGAAGATCCTCGGCGCTCCGGGAAGCGGGCAGCCCGGCGCGGGAACGCTGGTCACCAAGCGGTTCTTTGCCCTCGATGACCAGACCTATCGCGACACAAGCACCGAGACCCCGCCCGGACTGGACAAGAAGACCAAGGAACTGCTGGGCCTCGCCGCGAGCATGGTGCTGCGCTGCGACGACTGCATCGCGTATCACATCGACCAGTGCGTGCAGGCTGGGGCCAGCGACAAGGAGATCTGGGAGACCTTCGACGTCGGCCTGATCGTGGGCGGCTCGATCGTGATTCCGCACCTTCGGCGGGGGGTGGAGTTTCTTGAGGAGTGCCGCCGCCGGCAGGCCTAGCCCGGGAGCGTCAGCGCTCCCGCCGCTCGCCCCATCTGACCACCGCGCTCTGCCGACGCGGGAAGACGGCTACTTCGCTGCCCACGGCGAGCATCGCGTGCTGCGGCTCGCGCCCGGTCAGGAAGCCGAAGTCCGGGCCGAACATCCCCGCGATATCCATGCGGACCTCGGCGTCAACCGTCGGGTGCACGCCCCAGGACGGATGGATGATCTCGTACACAAGCCCCCGGCCGGTCGGATCGGCCCCGAACACCAGCGGGCGATCGGTCAGCCAGCGTTCCACCGTCTCCGGGCCGGTTTCGCCGGGCGTGCTCGTGGGCAATGCGGCGTGCCCGGCCCCGCCGGGGCGCGTCGCGGGCTTGGAACCGACCCCGCGCAGCATGTGCTCGCGCACCGGCATCTGCCGAGTCACATGGGCCGCGGGCGCCAGCCCGCCTTCTGGCCAGAGCACCCGATACTCCGTCCCGATGAGCATCGTCTGCTGCTTGACTTCGCACTCGATGGGCGCGGCGACGCTGGGGTGGTTGTGGGCCTTGCGCTGCGCCCATGCGACGACCCGGCTGCTCACGACCTCGCGCACGCAGACCACCCCGGGACGCTGCCCATGTCGCACGTAGAACTGCATGCTGACGGACGACGTTCTGGCGACTCCCGGCCAGCGGACGCCCAGCAGGCGCATGTGGGTGCAGTGCCGGGCCACGATGCTGACCACGGCACCCGTCGCCGAACTGCGATCCCCCCTGAGGAAACACGGGTGCATGGGGGCGTCCAGACGGAGCGGGTTCTCCGCGGGCGCACCGTCTGCGTGAAACGTCAGCGGCATCCCGCCGCGCCGCGCGTTCGATCCGCCCGGCCCCCCGCCGGCGGCGTCACCGAGCGCGCGCAACCCTCCCGCGCCCGACGCGGGCGCCGCCGGGAGATACCGCGCCAGCACCGCCGCGGGCACGGCCCAGCTCAGCACCGCGACACTCCCCCACCAACCTGTCATGAACGGGTGCGGCATGCGGGGCACACGATACGGCGTACGCTGCGCACGTGCACCGGAACCCCGGCCAACACCCTCGATCGCCCGACACCTCGTTCCGCACGCCCATGCCCCCGGCGCCGATCGAGCGGTTCGACATCCGCCACCCGGCCCTCCCCAGCGGGCTTGACGGGCTCACGATTCTGCACATCTCCGACCTGCACGTCCGGCGGTCGCTCCTGGCCACCGAGCGCTACCGGGTCATCCTCCACGCTCTGGAACACGTCGAGCCCGACCTCATCGCCCTGACCGGCGACCTCATGGACGAGCCCGGGCACGAGCACGCCGCACTCGAGACGCTCCAGGTCATGAGCCGGCACTGGCGGCCGCGCATCGGCGTGTTCTGCGTCTTCGGCAATCACGACACGCCCGAGTTCCGCCGACGCTGCACTCGGGAGCTGCCGGCCCTGAACTGCATCGGCGGGCGCGCGTTGGACCTGGCCATGGGCGGCGCAAACCTCCGCCTGATCGGGCTGGACTGGCCGGAGGACCCGCTGGGCGTGCTGCTGCAGGCACCCCCGGACGTGAGCGGCCTGGAGACGTTCCGACTCGCCCTGGGCCACCACCCCACCGCGATCGTCGGCTGTGCAGAGTTGGGGATCCCGATCCTGCTCGCCGGTCACACCCACGCCGGGCAGGTCCGGGTGCACGCCAAGCTCGCCCCGCACACCTCCAGCGATCTGCCCCCGGACAGGGCCACCGGGGTGCTCCGGCTGCGGAACACGCTCTGCTGCATCTCGCGAGGCCTGGGCGACGGCATGGTCGAGCACCTGCGCATCAACTGCCCTCGGCAGATGCCGCTGTACACCCTGCGCACAGGGCCGGTCCCCGGTCCGCCGGGCGATGCCCCGGAACGCATCGTGCAGGTCATGGCCTGGTGAGCGCCCCGGAGAGCTCGGGTCGCCAGGAACGGTCAGGCCGCCTCTCGACGGTCCCGCGGCTCGGGATGCCCGGGCTTTGAGCGGACGCCGCTGAGGGTGTCGGGCTTCTCGCGCCAATCCTCGACGTTGCGGAGGTTGAGCTCGCTGGGCATGGTCTTGCGATACCCAAGCAGCCGGACCACCTCCAGCACGTCGGTCCACGTCGGGAACATCTTGTTGTTGCCGCGCTTGAATGCCTCGATTGCGGAGATGAACAGGAACTGCTCGCTGGTCATCTCGCCTTCTTCGGCGCTCTTGGTGAAGTCGGTGCGCCGCCGACCGGGGCCCCTGCGGCGTTCCAGACCCGTGAACGCCTCGTCCTGCGCGTCTGGGGCCGAAGCCGTCTGGCCGGCATCACGGATCGCCTTGGCAAACTCGGCCATGGTCCGACGATCCAGCCCGCTTCGGCGATCAACCACCCCGCCGCCTTGGCCCGCGGGGGGCTGGTCAGCGTCATTGGGCGTGCGGTTCTCGGGCGTGGTGGGCATGAGGCGTCGCTCCAGGATCGACGACGCCTCGTGGGCCCTGCCCGTGCCTGGTCTTGGACTCGGCACGGGGTGAAGAGGGCTCAGAAGTCGTCGTCCTCGTCCTCATCGTCCACGTCGTCGTCGAAATCGTCGTCGTCCTCGTCTTCGCCGAAGAACTCGTCGTCGTCGTCCTCAAACTCGTCATCATCCTCAAACTCGTCGTCCTCGTCGGCGTCTTCCTCGGCGTCGGCGCCCTCGTCGTCGGCGTCCTCATCGTCTTCCTCGAGGCCGTCCTCGGCGTCATCGTCCTCTTCCTCGTCCTCCTCGGCGGGCTCGTCCTTGAACTTGCGCGCGTCGTCGTCAAGGACCGGCATGAGCCACGATGGGGTCGCCTCGCTGGGCTCGAGAGAAAGAAGCTCGTCGATCTTGTCCTGCAGCAGCAGCAGCATGTGTTCGTCCCCTGGATGATCCGTCGAAGAGTCCTGCCACGCCCGGCCTGATCCCGCTGGGGCCGAGGGTTGAAGGCCGGTACACTACTCGCCCTCGCCCGCGTGTCAAATCCCCACGCGGGCGACCGACGCTCCGCACGCCGATCCACACGACCCTTCTATGCCCCTCAGCCCCCTGAGCCAAGCCGGAGCCAAGGACGAACTTCAACCAGTGGCGGCCATTCTCGCCGCCGCATTCCCCGGACTGGGACACCTTTACCTCGGACACGCGCTCCGTGGCGTGTGCATCAGCGTCGGGGTCATGGGCCTGTTCACCACCGGCCTGCTCATCGGGGGAATCTCCTGCATCGACCGCCGGGACAACTTCATCTGGTTCCTGGGCCAGGCCTTGGTCGGCCCCCCCACCTTCGCCGTCGACTACGCCCACCAGAACTGGTTCAAGGTCCGGGACATGAACATCCTCCGTTCGGCCCGGCCCGATGAGGCCCGCGATCCCGACACCGGCTCGCCTACCCCGATCTTCCTGGACAACGGCGTTCCCACCGCCCGCACCGCCAAGGGAGAGACCATTTCCCCGGCGTATCCACCCTACGTGAAGTCGCTGGGTCGAACCGGGGAGCTCGGGACCTTGTTCATCACCATTGCCGGGTTCATGAACGTCATCGTGGTCGTCGACGCCGCGTTCAACGTCCGCGTGCCGCGACGCCGCCCGGGATCAGCGACCAAGGCCGGCGCCGAACCGGGCTCCGGGGTCAAGCGCACGCTCCGCGTGCCGGGAACCGACTCCGCCTCTGGGGGTGCGCAATGAGCCATCTGGCCCTCGCGGCTCCGATCGTCAGCATGGTCCTGGGCTCGGCGGGCGAGCTCCCCAAGCCCCCCTATCGCCCGTTCATCGATCCGATCGACGTGCACGGGGCGTGGTGGGCCCTGCTCCCGCTCATGGCGGTGTTCATCGCTCTTGTGTACAAAGCCGTCAAGCACCAGGATTTGAAGACGTACTGGCGGGCCGTGGCGAAGATGACGCTGGAGATCGTGCTCGGCATGGTGCTGCTCGGGCTGGCGTCGTACCTCATCGTCGAGGTCTTTGCACGGTACATCGTCGAGCACGCGCCGCAGTGAGTTCTACACTTGCTCCCCATGGACGTTGCCATTGCCAAAGCCGCGGCCCTCATCGAGGCCCACCGCTACATCCAGTCGTTCCGCGACAAGGTCGTCGTCGTCAAGGTCGGGGGCTCCATCCAGGAGGATGACGAGCGCATGCGGGCCCTGCTCACCGACGTGGCGTTCATGTCGGGCGTGGGCATGCAGCCGATCATCGTCCACGGCGGGGGCAAGTCCATCACCGAAGCGATGAACGCGGCGGGGCTGAAGGCCCGGTTCATCCAGGGCCGCCGCTACACCGACAAGGCGACGCTCGAGATCGCCGAGAACGTTCTTGTCAACGAGGTCAACAAGTTCCTGGTGGACAACCTGAATGCCTCGGGTTCCCGGGCCATCGGGCTGCACTCGCTGGGCTCGTGCGTGCTCATCGCCGAGCGCATGGCGCTCACGGACCCCAAAACCAGGGAACGGGTCGATCTCGGGTACGTCGGGAACATCATGGAAGTGAACGCGGTGCTCCTGCGGGCGCTCTGCGACGACGGGTACATCCCGGTTATCGCCCCGGTCGCCATGGGGCGTCGCCGACCGACCGATCCGCCCGATCCGGACGATCCCGGCAAGTTGAACGTGAACGCCGACACCGCGGCCGGTCACGTCGCCGCCGCCCTGAAGGCCGAGAAGCTCGTCATGCTCTCGGACACGCACGGCATCCGAACCAGCAGCGAAGACCCGGACGCCTATGCCTCCACGTTGACCAAGTCCCAGATCGACAAGCTCATTCGGGCAGGGGTGATCGGGGAAGGAATGCTGCCCAAGGTCGACGCCTGCCTGGTGGCGCTCAACGCCGGTGTTCCCAAAGCCCACATCATCGATGGGCGCATCCCTCATTCCTTGCTCCTTGAGATCTATACCGACGAGGGCATCGGAACGCAGATTACGCTGCACTAACAAGTGGCCAGTAGAGGCCATTGTAATCCCTGAACTGCCGGTGTTTTCACCGGAGTTGCCTCAGGGAAAACGCGTATTATGAAATCAATATCCGTTGCACTCATCCCCATTTCAAAGGGGTCCGATTGAGACGCTCCGGGAGTGCCATGGCTCGCCTTCCCGGTGTGTGCGTGGTTGCTCTCAGACCCTTTTCGGAATGAGCCCCTGGAATGAACGAACTGACGACGCTCAACACGGTGTTGGGGTGTGACAATCTGCCCACGTTGCCGACGGTGGGCGTGCAGGTGCTGACGCTCACTCGGAATCCGGATGTGAGCATGGAGCAGATTGCGCGCGTGATCGAGACTGATCCCGCGCTCTCTGCGAAGGTTCTCAAGACGGTCAACAGCTCGATGTTCGGGCTGAAGTCTCCGTGCACGACGATCCGCCGGGCGTTGAACTTCCTGGGCCTGTCCGCGGTGAAGTCGATCGTGCTGGGCTTCAGTCTGGTGGAGTCGACGGCGCACGCGCGGCTTGGACCGGGGTACGACCTTGCCGCACACTGGAAACGTTCGATCTTCTCGGCGGCGGCGGCCCGAACGCTGGCGCAGCGGGTGCGGAGCTGTGATCCCGAGGAGGCGTTTGCCGCCGCCCTGTTTCAGGACATCGGCGCACTGGCGATGCACACTGCCCTTGGTCCCGTGTATGCCGCGGCGGTCGGTCGCGAGCCGGATCACGGGCGTCACCTGGAACTGGAGCAATCGGCGCTGGGATTCACGCACGCACAGGCGGGAGCGGCACTGGCCAACAGGTGGCGACTGCCGGACCGGTACACGCAGACCATCCAGCACCATCACGATGCGGATCAGGCCGATCCCGACAGCCGCGACCTTGTTCGCCTAGTGTCGCTCGGGACGATCATCGCCGGCGCGATGATGGCCAGCGGCCCCGGCGAGCACCTGCCCGCGTTGCTTGGTCGAGCCAGACTCTGGTTCGGGCTCTCATCAGCGGAGATGGCGCCGCTGCTGGTGCAGATCGGCAAGGACTCGGCGGAGCTCGGGCGTCTGCTGGGCAAGCCGGTTGGATCTGTTCCGGATTCGGCGGAGCTGCTCCGGCAAGCCAACGAGGCGCTGGTGACCCAGCAGCTTGCCTCGATGCGGGAAGCCGAGCGGCTTCGGCAGGCCAATCAGGACCTTGAGAGGATGTCGGTCACCGACGCGCTGACGGGCCTGGGAAACCGCAAGAAGTTCGACGCCGAGTGCGCCCGGCTGTTCGGGGAGTCCAGCACGCTGGGTCGCTCGATCGCGCTGCTGATGCTCGATGGAGACAAGTTCAAGAGCGTCAACGACACGTATGGTCATCACGTGGGCGACGCCGTGCTGAAGGAACTTGCCAGTCGCATCGCCGGGGCCACGTCGCACCACGGGACGGCGTGCCGCTACGGGGGGGAGGAGTTCGCGGTGCTCCTGGCGGGCGTGAATCTGAGCGAGGCCTCGTCGGTGGCCGACGAGATCCGCCGCATGGTGTGCGGATCGCCGTTTGATGTGAGCGCGGCGGCGGGCAAGCCGCTGCAGCTCCCGATCACGGTGAGCGTGGGTGTGTGCGCCGCCGATCCCTCGTCGGGCCATCCTGCCCGGAGCATCGCGCAACTCATCGAGCTCGCCGACAAGCAGTTGTATGAGGCCAAGCACGGGGGTCGCAACCGCGTGTGCGCAACGACCGCCCCCTCTGCCGGCGCGGAGGTGCCGGCCGGTGCGATGCAGCCCGCGCCCCAGGCGAGTGCGGAATCGGCGGCTGCGGTGCAGCCGAGCGCTTCGTCCGACACGGCGGTCCCGATCGCCCCGAGCATTGAGCAGCAGGCGGTCGCGGTCCGCCGGAGCGACGGGTCGATCCGGGTGCTGCTGCTGGAGGACGATCCGCTTGCGGCGAAGATGGTCATGGCGTTGATCCAGCGCACCCCGCACACGCAGGTGGAGTGGATGAAGTCGGCGACCAAGGGAACGGCCCGGCTGGTGGAAGCCAGCAGCAACTCGCACGCCCCTGTGGACGTGGTGGTCTGTGATCTTGGGTTGGCCGGGGGCACCGGCCTGGCGGTGCTGAACACCGCTCGCAAACACCTCAAGATGCGGCACCTGCCCTTTGCGATCATCAGCGCCAGCGAAGAGGCCAAGGACCGGGACAACTGCATCGCGGGCGGCGCGAGCACGTTCATCTGCAAGGAGAATCTGGTTCAGGAGCTCCCGGCGTGGTTGAACAAAGTGGTGTCGGGGGTTCACGGAAACGCGCCCGCGCACGCCGCGCCGCGCGCCGTCGCCGGTATGCTGGGTCGATGATCTCCACCACGTCCGTTCGCCTGCACATCGCGTTGATCGCGTGCGTCGCCTCGGCTGTCTTGGCCGGTTGCGGTTCCCGTGGCCCGAAGGCGGAGAGCGCGGCGGAGCCGCGGCCACCAGCGCCCGCCCCGCGCCCCGCGCTTCCGGAAGACGAGGTCTCCCAGGAGCGGCTGCTGGCGACTCTGCGCATGCTTCCGACCAAGCGATCGCCGTGGGGGGACGAGGCGCACGAGGCCGGACTGCGAGAGACCGAGGCGATCCTGCTTCGCGAGCTGCGGGCTCTGGGGCTGGAGGTGACGCTTGACCCCGTGGACTTCATCGGTCGGCGCGGTCGAGAGCGGCGCGAGCCGGCCACGCCGTACCACAATCTGGTCGTGGAGTTTCCGGGGAGCGCCGAGCACGCCGACGAGGTGCTGATCCTCGGGGCGCACTTCGACGCCGTGCCCAACTCGCCCGGCGCCGACGACAACGGAACCGGCACCGCCGCGCTGCTGGAAGCGGCCCGCGTGTTCAGGGGTCGGCCGCTGCGTCGGACGGTTCGGCTGGTGTTCTTCAATCTCGAGGAGGTTGGGCTGGTGGGCTCGCGGGCGTATGCGCAGCGCATCCGCCCGGATCTTGAGGCGGGGCGGTTCAAGGTGGTGGGCATGGTCTCGATGGACATGCTTGGGTACTTCACCGACGCCCCGGACAGCCAGAAGAGCCCGATTCCGCCGAGCCGGCTGTTCAAGCCGCCGACCGTCGGGGACTTCATCGCGGCAGGGGGCGTGATGGCGCACCGGACCTTCTCCCGTGCGTTCGAGCAGGCGATGAACCAGGCCGAGCCGCGGGCCAAGACGGTGTTCGTGGACTTTCTGCCGATCGCCCCGCCGGATCTTCTGCGGTCGGATCACGCGCCGTTCCTGGCTCTTGGGCTGCCGGCGATCATTCTGAGCGACACGGCGAACTTTCGCTCGCCGCACTATCACAAGCCCACCGACACCATTGAGACGCTGGACATGGAGCGCTTCACGCTCACCACGAGGGCCATCATCGGTGGATGGTGGCGGATCGCCGGGGGCGAAGCGTCGCAGCCGCTGGTCGAGCTGTTGCCACGTCCGGCAGGGGCCGTGGAGCCGGCGCCGTCGGGGAGCAACTGACCAAGCGGACGCGCCGGTGCGGGTGACTCAGCAGTTTGCAAACCAGGCGTTCAGGAAGTCGAAGATGTCCGCCGCGGCGAGCACGCCGTTCCCGTCGGCGTCTGCGCGGGCGAGATTGGCGAACCAGTCATTCAGAAAGTCGAAGATGTCCGAGGGGGTGATGGCTCGGTCGTCGTTGTGATCGCCGACGCAATACCGCGGGATCTGAACGACGTATCCGAAGATGGCCGAACCGTCGACGGCGTTGCCGACCACCCTGGTGCCGTCGCCGGAGATACCCATGGCCTCGCTCAGCCGAACCGAGCCGGGGATGAGCGGGTTGCCCGCGGCGTCGACGACGCGTGACGCGAGCGGGACCATGCCCCAGCGGGGCGTCCAGACGAAGGCCTCGGTGAGACCGGTGATCAGATCGCCGCTGGTGCGGCTCTCGCCGACGATCACCAGACCGTTGTCGCTGATGGCCGCGGCGGTGCTGGCCTGAGAGCCGGAGCTTGGCAGGCCGCCGAGGCGTCGCGTCACGCCGCCGACGAATCGGAAGGCCTCGGCCTGGGGGATCGGGAAGCCCAGGGAGGAGTCGACGAACGTGGGGCTGGTCATGGCCCCGACGGTGATCGAACCGTCGAAGCTGACGCCCAGCGCGATGCCGAAGTTGTCGCCGGCCCCGGCGATGGCGGGAATCGCGACCGTGCCGGTGGCCTGGGTCCAGCGGAAACACAGCCCAGCGGAGTCACCGATGACGACCGAGCCGTCGCCGCTGGCGGCCCGGGCGAACGACGCGCCGGTGCCCGGCAAGGGGGCGAAGGTCTCAAAGCCGCCGGCCTGCGACCAGCGGAACGCGCGGCCAGCTCCGCCGGAGTTGGTGCCTGTGGACCCGACGATCCAGTTGCCATCCGCGGAGACGCCGTACGCGAAACTCGTGCCGAAGGTGCCGGCGGGCTGGCCCGCGACGCCCAGAGAGGCGATCGACCCGCCGAACCAGCGGAAGGCGCGATCGCGATTCTGCGGCGTCGGCGATGCGGGGATGACCTCTCGGCTGATGCCGGCGATCACGGATCCATCGCCGCTGACGCCGCGGCAATCGCTCTTGAAGTTGCCCGGGCTGATGGCTCCGACGCTCGTGGGACCTGAGGCGATCGAGCCCGTGGGCGTGATCGTGAGCACGTAGCCGTCTTCGAGCGCGGCTCCGACCGAGTTCACGCTGTCGGACGCGCCGACGACGGTGGCGCCGTCACGCGAGATCGCCGAGGCATTGGTCCTGTCGGCGGTTCCGGTGAGGAGCGAGGGAATGGGGAGATACCACGCCTGTCCCCACGCCGAACCGGCGAGAGCCAGGACCACGCATGACCCGATGACCGACGAACGCGCGCCGCGCATGCAGATTCTCCACATTCACACAAGGCCTGGGAAACGCACCCAGAGGGGGTAGGAACATACGGATGGGGTGATGTCCGGCAACGGGAATCATCCAAAACCCGAGAAAACAAGCTGGTTTTTGGAAGTACCCCGGGCTGGTGCCACGCGTCAAAGACAGCGAATCGCGCGCAATGGCGCGTGATCGGATCGTCTCAGATGAGCTTCACGGCGCGAAGGGAAGGATCCGGGTCAGGGGCCGCAACTTGCGAACCAGAGGTTCAGGAACTCAAAGACATCCGGGACGTCGATCACGCCTGGGGTCACGCCCATGTCGGCGGCGGGATCACCGGCGAACCAGAGGTTGAGGAAGTCGAAGATCTCGGCGACATCGAAGAGTCCGTCGCCATTGAGGTCGGCCCTGCAGACGAACCGGGCGCCGACGGTTCGAGCCGCGGTCATGCTGACCACGCACGGACCGGTGCCGGAGCACGCGCCGGACCACCCGGCGAAGCGGGAGTTGGACGCTGGGATGGGATTGATCGCGACGTTGGTGCCGCTTGTGTACTGGGCCGAGCAGGTGCCCGGGCAGGCGATACCGGCGGGTGTGCTGCTGATGGCGCCGGACCCGGAGCCGGAGACAAAGCCCACGGTCAGCGTGAACTGCGGGATCTGGCAGGGATTCGGGAAGCACGCGTCGGAGGCGCCCCAGGTGCCGGTGCAGGTTGCCTGAGTGGTGACCGAGCAGGAGGGCCCGATGCAGCAGGAGGCGGTGGGTTGCGGGCAGGGGTTGGGCGTGCAGGCGGTCTGGGATTGATCCCAGATGCCGGCGCAGGCGCCCTGAGTCGTGATGGTGCACGCGCCGGCGTCACAGCAGGCGCCAGTCGGCTGCGGGCAGGGATTCGGCGTGCAGGAGCCGCCCACGGTCCAGTCGCCGACGCAGGCGCTCTGGCGGGCAGAGAAGCACTGGCCACTTGCGGGGAGGCAGCAGGTGCCCAGAGGCTGTGCGCAGGGGCTGGGCGCGCAGGTGCCGAAGGCCGTCCACGTGCCGCCGCAGTTGATCTGCTGAACGACCGTGCAGACGCCGACGCCGTCGCAGCACTCACCAGAGGGCTGGGCACAGGGATTGACGGGGGTGCAGACGGTGCCGCTGCCCAGGAACGTGCCGGAGCAGCCGGTTTGGGTGTTCAGGAAGCAGTTGCCGAACGAGCTGCAGCACGCGCCCGAGGGCTGTGGGCAGGGATTGGGCGAGCAGGCGGAGTCGTCGCCCTGATAGGTTGAACCGGCGGCGGCGCAGTCGGCGGCGGAGCTGATGGAGCAGGATCCGGTCGTCGCGCAGCACGCCCCGGTGGGTTGCGGACAGGGGTTGGGCGAGCAGACGGTGGAGTTGCCGAGATAGGTGCTGCCGTCTGGGCAGAAGCCGGGTGCGGCGACGACGCACGCGCCGGACTCATCACAGCAGGCGCCGGTCACGCTCAGTGGGGGCGAGCAGATGCTGTTCTGAGGCGTGATGACCAGGGCGAATCGGCGGAGGATGCCACCGTCGCCGGCGCTGCGATCCTGCAGGTTCAGCACCCAGATCCCATCACCAGCCTGACCATCAAAGATCGCCAGCGGCTGAGCAGGCCTGTAGGTGCCGGTGTATGGCGCGCCAGTGCCGTCGGCGGCGATGGCCTGGATGAGCGGAAACTGGCCGTCGTCGTCGAAGAACGTGCCGCAGAAGTTGTTGCCGCTGGATCCGAAGGTCGGATCGCCACCGAGCACGCCCGGGCGGTTCATGATGGAGGCGCCCGTGCCCTCGGGGTTGAAGAGCCGGATGAAGAGGTCGCCGACGTAGGTGTGGGCAAGACCGGCCGTGGGCGAGCCCGGCTGAGTGGTGCAGTTCGTGCCTTCGAGGCGGAAGTCGACGTCGCCGACGGAGCCGATGTCAGCGACGAGCGCGTTGACGTTCACGCCGATGGCGCTGTTGTCGGGGATGATGACGTTGAGCGGGGGATCGGTGTCGTTTGGCGGGAAGCGGAAGGTGCGGGGCGTGCCGCTGGTGGAGGAGCCCACGGGGAGACTGAGGTTGATGACGTTGGAGCCCTGATCGCTGCTGACCGAGAGCGCGAGCAGGATCGGTTCGCCGCAGGGGTGCGTGGGAGAGACGGAGATCTCAAACGGCAGATCGTTCGAGCGGGTCTGTCCGACGTTGATGGAGATGTAGGAGCGGATGGCGACGGGGATGGACACCGAGGAACTGATGGCAAAGAGCTGCCCGACCACGTTGGTGGCGTTGAGCGTGCCGATGTTCGTGATGGGGATCGTGAGTCGGATGCCGCCCTCGCCCGGGTCGATCGCGCGGTTGTTGTTGCCGTTTCCGAAGCTGTCGTTGATGGTCGGCGCCGGCCCCTGGGTGAACACGGCGATCGGACCGGAGGGAACGATGGCGAAGTCGTTGTCGGAAATGTCGAAGAAGACGTTCCCGACGGCCTCGACCTTGATCCGGGCGGTGGTGGTGTTGATGTTGGGCAGGGCGACCTGCGCAGAACCGGAGTTCGGCAAGCTCGCGGCGAGGATCGTGGGGAACGTGAAGCCGCCGTCGGTTGAGAGCAGGATGCGGACCGCGTTGCAGTTGATCGGGGCGCTGGTGGTGCCGGCGACATCCCAGGAGACGTTCACCTGGCCGGAGAACGACGCACCAGGAGCGTTCGGGGCCGTGACGCGAAAGGGTGAGCCGGTATCCACCACGGTGAGCGTGGTCTCGCCGGAGTTCACGCCCGCGCCACCGGCGGCGTTGTCACGGATGGTCACGCGCCAGCGCATCGACCGAGGGACCTGCGGCGTGGTCTCGCCCAAGGGGAAGCGGTTGGCGACCAGGTCGGGGATGTGCGGGACCGTGCGCGAGGGCGAGGTGGTCGGGGGTCGGCTGCGGACGATCGCCGAGACACCGTTGTCGTTGGCATTCAGCGGCAGGTTGATCGGCGGGCCGGCGTCGGCCTGCTCCCAGCAGAACGTGAGCGCGTCGCCATCGGGATCTGAGCCGACGGCCGTCAGCGTGAACGGCGTGTTCACGGGGATGTTGTACAGTGCGCCGGCGTTGACGCTCGGCACGCCGTTGCCGGTGTTCACCGGGGTGGCGCAGGTGGAGCCGAGAATGACCGGAAGCATCTGGTCGAAGTTCAGCGCGTTGAAGTACGGGTCGGCGTTGGGCTGCAGGTTCGTTGAGCCGCAGATGCCTGGATAGGCCATGATCGTCGAACCGGAGGCGGGCTCGACGAGGAGCCCGACGACGTCCCCGGGGAGGCCGTTGCAGTTGGCGTGCGGGTGACGACCGCCAAACTGGTGTCCGACCTCGTGCGCGACGTAGTCGACCACGAAGAAGACGCTGCGAGGATTGTCCGAAGCCGAGTACCCGTGCGCCTTCACGGCGGTGCAGACGCTGGCGAGAGCGGCGATGCCGTTGCTGTTGCCGGGATCGACTCGGTGGAAGACGTGCCCGATGTCGTACGCGCCGGACCCGATGGCCGCATCGAGCGAGGATTGATTCTCACCGAGCGTGATCCCGCCATTGTTCGGAGCCGAGAACGGATCGGTGGCGGGGTCGGAGTAGATGACGTCGATCTGGCTGCCGACGAGCAGGAAGCGGACGGCGAGTTCCTGCTCATAGATGCCCGAGAGGCGGCTGACGGCGGTCACGACGAGGTTGAGGGCCTCGTTGCTCCCGCCGGCCCACTGGGTGAACTCGCCGGTGCAGGAGATGGCGATGCGGTAGTTGCGGAGGATGGTCCCGACAGATCCTCGCGGGCGGAACCTGGGCACGCCCGGGGCCTCCTGGTTGAGCACGCCGCAGTTGAACAGCGGGCGCTCTTTGGCGTACTCGCGCTTGTAGAAACTCGTGTAGCTGGACTGATCGCCCCGGCTGACGGGATCGATGTACCACGCGCCGTCGGGGCTGAGCACCTGGGCGCTGAACCCGCGGGGGGTGATCTCGAATCGCAGCGTGGCCCAGGGATCATCGATGCCCTGTCCGACATAGGTGCGGATGTCGGGGTGCCTGGCCCGGAAGACCTGGTCCATCAGGGGCGACTCGAAGACGTTGAACCGCTGCCAGCTTCCGCCGGGCGTCGGGAGAAAGAGCACGATCGGGCGCGTGCGGGCCTCGGGGGTCCCCTCCAGGGGCGCACCGGCGAGCGTGGTCCTGAGCGCCTGCAGATCGAGCGACACGGCCTGGCCAAGCTGCGGCCGAGAGTCCGGCGGGAGGTTGAGCACCTCCGCCGGGTGCTGCGGGAGCATGGTCCAGCCCTGCTGCACCCGTTGCCCGGCATCGGCACGCACCAGAGTCGCGGCGGCGAACACGACGAGCGCGAACGTCACGACCAGCCGAAGACATGCCGACGCTCGCTGAATACGACCCATGGGTGTCCTTGTCTACTCGAGTTCTGCTCACGGCCAACCCCCGGGCCGATGTACCAAGAGATGCCTCGCGGCGACTCCGCTCTTGGATGCCCGTCGACGCTCGGCGATCGCCCAAGACACAGCGGCACGTCGCCGCTCGCGCCATCGGCCACACGTTCTTCGACCGATCTGCGGGTCAAATGTACGGCATGGCGGCGTGCACGCAAGCAGCTTGGCACGACCCAGAGCGACCCAGGCCCCGATCTTCACACCGAGTTGCAACTGACCGACCATGCACCGGACAAAAACCCGCGCTCGGCGGGAGAAGGTCCGATCACTCCGAAGCCGACGGCGTCGGGAGCATGAATCCGGAACCGCCGGAGATTCGTGCATGACGGGCGTTCGATCTCGCCCGTTCCGACGGTCTCACAGGGACCCTAGACCCGGAGGCCCGCCTCGGTCAGCACCCGGTCCGCTCGGCCCTTGGCCTGGACCGGATCCGGATCCGGGGCCGGGGCCGGTGCCACCGCGTCTGCGGCGACGACGGCGCTTGCCCTCGCCACCCCCACCGCCCCGCTCGCCCGAACCAGAACGCTGCGGGTCGGCCTGACCCGGGCCCGAGTCGAGCATGTCCATGATCTCATCGATCTCGTCTCTGGGCGGCGAGGCGGGCGGTCGCTGCCCGGCGCCTGGAGGGCTCGCTGGCCGATCGCCCGGTGCGCCGGTGCGTGGTCGATCACCCTTGGACGAGCGTGGTGCCTGAGGTGGACCGGATCGCGGGCCCCCGCCTCCGGGCCGATTGCCCCCGGACGCGCGATTGCCCGATCGTCCGCCGGCAGTCTCTGGGGAGGCATCCGCGGAGTCGAGCTGATCACCATGATCCAGGTCGCGTGCGTCGTCGGCATCATCCACGCGGTCGGGTGTCGAGCGGGCGGGCGCGGGCGGCCGATCGCGCGGCGGCCCCTGCGGGCCCGGACGTTGTCCGCGGTCGGCGCGCGGCTCCTGAGGTTTCGGCGCAGGCGGGCCCCCGCCGCCCGGCCCGAGGATCGTGAGTTCCTCCAAGGGCACCGCGACCTGCTCATCCCTGGCCTCGAGCTGCACGAGGACGAGCTGCGTGAGGATCTGGCTGTCGACGACCCAGCCCTCGCCGAACTCGGTGTTCACGCGGGTGCGTTTCTTGGGCAGGCGTGCGCGGAGCTCGTCATAGGTCTGCTCCTCGTAGCGCAGGCAGCACAGCAGCCGACCGCACCGGCCGGAGATCTTGAGCGGATCGAGCGTGGCCTTCTGGGTCTTGGCGGCCTTCATGCTGACGGGCTTGAGCACCTTGAGGAACTGCTTGCAGCAGCAGTGCTGGCCGCACTTCTCGTAGTCGGCGGTGAGCCGGGCCTCGTCGCGTGCGCCGACCTGTCGCAGTTCGATACGGGTGTGGTGGATCTCGGCGAGCTCCTGGACGAGCTCGCGGAAATCGATGCGTTCCTCGCTCAGGAAATAGAAGGTGATCTTCTCTCCGCCCAGGATCGGCTCGGCGTCGACCATCTTCAACGGGAGCTTCATGCGCTCGGAGATGGCCCGTGCCTGGCGGACCATCTGCGGACGAGACTCGTCGATCTTGGCCTGCTGGTTCAGGTCCTCGATGGTGGCGACGCGGAGAACCTTGCCCTGCATGGAGAAGAAGGGGTAGTCCTTGCCGCCGGAGTTCTCGATGTACTCGAGCATCTCCTTGCGGCTGACGCTCTTGGAGCATCCGGAGTTCGGGCAGGTGCTGGTCAGCATCTCGCCGATCTCGGTCCCGCGGTGGGTCCTCAGGACGAACTTGGTCCCGCATCCGGGCTTGACGTCGAGCTGAAAAGGGAACTCGCCGACGAGCTTCATGATCCCGAAGCGGACGACCACGGAGGTCGGGGGCTTCATCTTCTCATAGAGCTCGCGGTCCTGCTCAGCGAGATCGGCTTCAAACTGGGGCAGAGGAACGATGGGCATGGAGTGTGCGGCCAATCACGGCCGCCTCGTGCGGTTGGAGGATCAGAGCGCGTTCGTGCGGGCAGAGCGGGGGTTCGATCCGGCAGACTCCGGAAGGACAACACAAGGAATCACAAACGCCGCCGACCAGGGGTGAAATGTGCCTGCTCGCTGCCGGCGTGGCGAGCAGGGTCCAAACGCACAGGACCGGGGCATGCCCCGGGGCATACGGCAGTTTATCACGAATCCGGAGTGCAGAGCGAACGATCAGCACCGGAGCGGGGCTGGCGTCACTTCCGGCCCGGCCCGAGCTTCTTGGCGCTGGCAAAGAGCTGGTTCAGATTCTCACGAGAGATGAAGTCGAGCTGGGTCTGGTTCCGGACCCGGTAGAAGTACAGCTCTTCGTTCCGGCCGTCGAGGACGGCGAGAACGTCATCACTGCCGGCGTTGAACGTGAGCAGGGTGAAGTCGCCGACGCGGCTGACCTCGCCCATGGCGGCCAAGGCGAGCTCCGCATGAGCGACGCTCGGCGAGCGGGCGGGCGGGGCCTTGCCGAGCTGGACGATGATCAGCCCGAGCAGGACCGCCGCACTGGCCCAGAGCCAGACTGCTCCAGAAGAAGACCGCTTGGAGTGTTCGAGGGTCATGTCAGCGGACCCTCTCGAGGAAGCGGGAGTCCTCGGCCAGCGAGCGCAGACCGATGACCTCCGGCTTGTTGGCGTTGCGATCCCAGTTCAGGGCGACGATCTCCTGGTTCACGGCGTCGATGATGTAGAGGGTGCTCGTGGTGAGCCCTTGGGTTCGACCGGAGACCATGGTGTACTCGCCGCGGAGACGCGGACTGTCGCGTCGGGCGTCGGGCTGGGCCGAGGCCAGCCGTGAGCTGGAGAGGGTCACCCCGGCCAGGATCAACAGCAGCACGCCGTTGAGCGTGAGCAGCCGGGCGTTGGACCGAAGCGCCGATGGCGAAGCGGACCCGGGCGCGCCAGAGTGAGGCCCGACGGGACTGTGCGGGATCGTCTCGGACATGCGTGCACCTTGATCGCAGGAAACGGATGGGGCAGGGCCGGATCCGGGGGAGAGTCAGTCCTGGTGGCCGCGCTTGCTCGGGAGGAAGTTCACCCCGACGATGATGGCCAGGAGCACGAACATGGTGATCATGGGCATCCACGGGGTGCCGGCGTTGGTAGGCGGGGGCGTGGGCGGGGTGAGGGGTTCGACCTTCCGTGTGCCGCTGGTCGATTGGGCCAGTGCCGGGGCGGACATGGCCGCCGCACCCAGGGCACAGAGGCCGACGCACACGAGTCGGGAGAGTGTCTTTGGCATGGTTAGAGGGTAGGTCGAACCGGCTGGAGCGGCAGGAGCGTGGGCACATCGGGCCCGAGGTCGAACAGGGCTTGACCGCCGTGGGCGAGCTCCGACGGGGAGGGAGCAAAGGCGTGCGAGATGCGTTCGAACGCACCGCGGGGCACGTCCACGGTGCGCCATCTGGGGCTGCGGACCTTCATGTGCTGCACGTATGCCAGCAGGGTGACGGCCCGGAGCGCGTACCACACGCCGCGATACTCGAAGATCTCCTGGAACAGAGCGTCGGGAGGCTGTCGGTCGCACCAGTACACGAACACAAAGGCGGCCTGGAATCCCGACCCGAAGAGCTGCTCCCAGGAGCGCAGCGAGTCGATGTCGTCCATGGTGACCCATGACTCGAGCCGGCCGGTCGAGAGACCGGCATCGCCGCGGATGCGGCGCGACGAGCCGACGCGCCGACCCTTGATGTCGATGAGCAGGTTCGAACCGGCATCGCCGTAGATCACAAAGTCGAAGGACTTGAGGGCGGCGGCTGGGCCAGACTCCCCCGACTCCGGTGTCGACGTGCGGGACCGGACCGATGTCGAAACCGCCAGCGTCGCAGACTCCGGCAGGAGGGCCTTGCGGGCCTCGTCGACGGCGACATAGGGAATCCGCCGGGAGCGCAGGAACCACTCGAAGGCCCGCTCATAGTGGTGACGACGCTGCGCCATGGGCAGAGCATACCGAAGACGGCGTTCGGCACGGAAACCGGCGCTGGCCCCGGCAAGGGCCGCTCCGCGCCTGGCCCTGCGCGGCGGCGCCCGCCGGTCTGCACGAACAGGCCGGGCACGTGTGCGGAAAGCGCACGGACCGAAGGGTTCAGCTTCGACCTGTGACGGCTCCGCGAACGTGCGCGGCCTGCATGATCTTCTACGTCGGGTGCCGTGCGAAGTTCGCCGGACTCGCCGCCGGTTGCGCTCACGGGGCGACCTTGAGCGTCTCACCGGTTCGATCGTCGGCCAGGGCATCCAGCACGATGCGAACGCCCGGGGGCGGGTCGTGCGGTCGCGGGTCGACCAGGCCCAGCCCTTCGAGGATGTGCCACTTGCGGATGACGCTTCGGTGGTCGGCGCTGACGGTGACGTTCTCCACGCCTTCGAGCTTCATGCTCTCGACGCTGAGCAGCCCGTCGCCCAGGGCCGAAGTGATGTCGGCCAGGATCCGTTGCAGCGCCGGACTGGCCTGCTCATCGACGAGCTCGGCGATGCCCGCAAGGTCGCTGACAACGCTCCGCTCCTGCTCCTCGGGAACGACGCGGGCGATGACGTTGATGATCCGAGTGTGCTTTGGGTGGGACCGGGCGTTCAGCGCCCGCAGGAACGCCGAGTCGCGGGCCAGGTCGATGGCGGCCTCGCCCTTGCCGTCGGCGGCGGAGTTGATGAGCCCCGCCTCCGGCGCGTGCGTGCCGTCGATCCGGCGAGCGATCTGCTCGCGAGCCTCGCTCAGCGGCTGCAGCGCGGCGAGTTTGGAGCCGGCGTGGGGCGTCGCCAGCATCACGAGCCGATCAACGGCGGGGAGCGAGGGCGACCCGCCGCCATGGCCCGCGTATCCGTCGGAGCGCGTGAGCGCGTCGCGGGCGACCAGCCCGCCCATGGAGTGGGCGACGATGTCGACGTTCCGCACGCCTCGAGACTTGAGATCCGCCAGCGCGCTCACCAGCAACTTGGACGCGGCGTCGATCGGCCCATCGTTGGGATAGTCGAGCTTGATGACGGTGTACCCCCCCGACAGCAGCGCGGGGGCAAGATCGGACCAGACCGCCCCGGGCTCGTCCAGACCGTGCACCAGCACGATCGCACGGGTAGGAAGCGTCCTCGGGCTGACGGCCTGAAGATCGATCCACTGCGTCTGGACCACGACCGGCGGCTGCGGAGTGGCCCGGTCGGCGGGCGACGATGATCCTGGAGCGCCGGCGGCGTTCACGGCGCGGGCCGCAAAGAACACCCCGAACTGGCGCGGAGCGTCCGGCGTGCCCAGCAGATCAACCACGCGGGCGTCAAGCCAGGCCCGCGCGTCGCTCGAAGCCGACGCCGCCGCCGACTGTGCCTGATCGGCGCTCGTGCTCAGCCAGCGACGGAGCTTGGCGAGTGCGACGTCGATTTCGCGACCGGCCTGCTGAGCGGGCCCCGGCGCGTCGGGGCTTGGGGGCGGAGGTGTGTCCGCCCATGCCGGCAGCGCGGAGGCGGTCGCTCCGATCACGGTCGCCAGCATGAGAGTCGCCGCACGCATGTTGTCGCGCCTTTCCGCGGGTGAAACCGCCTGGTGGACGCGAGCGGCGGGGGTCAGGGCTTGGCCTTGCTCCACCGCTCGAGGAACGCACGCTCCTGCTCCTGGTATTTGTCGAACGCCTCCTGGAGTTTCGCGTTCAACGCTTCCAGTGCGGCCTTGTCTGTGACGCCAAGGGCCGTGCTGGATGCCCCGGCCCGTTCAGCAACCGAACGAAGGGCGTCGGCGGCCTGACGCAGCTCCCCGACGGCGGCCGAGTACTGACGCACCGAGTTGTACAGGAGTTCGTTCTCCAGTTCCTTCTTGGTGGGCTGATAGAGCAGTCGCCAAGGGGCGGACCGGATCTCGACGGTGGCGAGCTTGAGCTGATTGGCGGCGAGTGCGGCGCTGGTGACGATCTCGGTGACGTCGGGAGCGGTGCGAGCCAGCAGCTCATCGACCTGGCCCGCCGCGGACCGGGCCGAGTCGAGCGTCTCCTGGGCGGTCTTGACGGCGGCGAGCACCTGGTCATAGGCCTCGGTGTTGGCCTTGTTCGTGAGCTGACGGACGTTCTCGACGATCTGATCCAGGGATGCGCGGTTCTCGTCGATGGCGGCTCGGCCGCGGGCGAGCAGATCTCGTAACTCGGCGACGCCGTCCTTGATGGACACGCTGGTGTCGCTGACGTTCCTGACGATCTGCTCAAAGGGCTCGCTGGCCTTGTCGAAGCGGGCGAGCACGTCGGTGACGCGCTTCTCCCACTCTGGCCAGGCCTTGCGGGCGTCGCCGGTGATCGCACGGACGTCGGCGACGGCGGCGTCGGCGTTGGTCATGATCGAGCCGACGCGCGGCTCGACCTCTTCGGTGATGCGATCGACGCGGGCGATGATCGACTGGATGCGTGCGTAGTCGCTCTGCGCGATGAACCCCGGCGCACCAAGCCGGCCCATGACCGTGTCGCCCGGGAGCAGGGGCCTTGGCGGGCCGATGAACTTGCCATCCACCTGCGCCATGCCCGTGAACGCGACGATGTTGATCGTGCTGCCCGAGCCCAGCAGCGGACGGATGAGCTGCACGTCGGCGTCTGTGAAGAGCTTGAATGAGGTCGGAATCTCGATCTCGACGTCGACGAACTCGGGCTCGCCGGTGACGGGGTTGCTCACGAATCGCGTGGAGTCCACCCGCCCGACACGCTGCCCCCCGATCTTCACCGCCGCGCCGCGATCGAGCCCTTCGGCCCCGTCCACGACGGAGAAACGGACGATGTAGGTGTGCCGGGGCTGGAGCCGCTCGCCGATGTTGGAGAGAATGGTGACGACCACCACCGTCAGCACGACGCTGACGAGCACGAAGATGCCCGCAAGGACGTTGTTTCTGGATCCGCGACTGGCGCTCATGTCCGCTCAGGGTAGCTGGTCTTTGCGCCGTCTGAAGCCCCACCCGCGGGTCGCCTCGATACTCGGGCCGATCGGCTTGGCGGTCTCGGGCTGACGGAGCAGGTCCTCGGCGTAGCTCGTGGCGGCTTTGCGCTCTGTGATGGGCCCCTCGGCGTCGCCGCGCAGGAACTGCCGGATCAGCCGGTCCTCCTCCGGCAGATCCGCCGCCCGGTCCTCGGGGAGCCTGCGGAGATCATCGAACATCTCCCGCGAACCCTCCCGAAGCACGCGACCCTTGTCGAGCATGACCATGCGGTCGGCGATCGTGAACGCCGAGTCCATCTCGTGGGTCACGACGACGCTCGTGACCCCGACCTTGCGCGTCAGCCCGACGATCAGGCGGTCGATCTCGGCGCTGGTGACCGGATCCAGCCCCGCCGAGGGCTCGTCATAGAACAGGATCCGCGGATCAAGCGCCAAAGCCCGCGCCAACCCAGCCCGCTTCTTCATCCCCCCCGAGATCTGCGCCGGGAACTTGTCGGCGTGCTCGCGCAGCCCGACCAGCTCCAGCTTGATCTTCACCATGATCTCGATGGTGCTGGGATCCAGATCCGTGTGCTCCTGCAGCGGAAGCGCCACGTTCTCGGCGACGGTCATGGAGTTGAACAGCGCGCCGGACTGAAAGAGAATCCCGAAGTTCTTCCGCACGTCATCCATCTGCTCAGGGTTCAGCGCGCAGATGTTCTGCCCGAACAGCTCGATCCGCCCGTCGTCGATCGCGTGCGACCCGATCATGCATCGCAGCAGCGTGCTCTTGCCGCAGCCCGAACCGCCCATGATCACCATCGTCTCCCCGGCGCGAACGTTGAAGCTCACCCCGTCGAGCACCGTTCGGCTGTCGAAACGCTTGACCACGTTCCGGCAGGAAATCAGCACGTCGCCCGCGTCCAAGGCGGACTGCTCCGGCTGCCGGGCGTCATCCTGTTGACCCAACGTCTGCATGGAGAGCCACTGTAGCGGCGCACGCCGATCTCGATCCCAACACGGATCAGGGCGCCGGCTTGGGTTCGGGCGCCGCCGGCGGCGTCGGCGCCGCATCCGGGCCCGATGACGCGTCCGGCCCCGGCTGGGCCCCCCCGGGGAGGGCGCCAGAAGGCGGAGTGGCCGGCGAGGGCGGCATGCCCGGGCCGGACATGAGCTTGCGCGACTCGGCCTCGTCCCACAGCCAGACTTCCTTGCCGTCCATCGTCAGCACGCAGAAGTTCACGGCGATCGGACCCAGCGTGCCGGGCGTTGCCCCGGATCCCATCTTCGTCATCGCCTGCGGATCAAACAGCATCAGGATCACCGCGTTGCCGCGGCTGAACTCCGAGGGCATCGGGATGAAGTTCTGAGACTGCTGACCGATCCGCTGATTGGTCGCCGCCTGATTCTGGTTGCTGGCCATCTTCATGAACGCCGAGACCATCTCGATGAGGTCCTCAGGCGCTTTCTGGAACGAACCCACCTCGGTCTGATAGCGGGCGACGAAGTCGGTGATCTGCTCGTCGGTGAGCTTGGCGGCGGCGGCCGGGGTGAGCGATCCGCGGAAGCCGGCGATGTCGCCCGAATCGAGCTTCTTGAAGGTCTGGGCCGCGGGCTTGAAGAACTGGCCGCCCAGCTCCTTGTTCGCATTGGACGCACCGATGAGCACGAACACGCTGAACACGCTGGCCAGGAGCCCCAGCACGATCCCGGTGATCGCCAGGCCCATGCCCGACAGCCGACCCATGGACCGACCGATGAACAGGGCCGCGAGCCCGCCGAGGATCACGGCGACCGCGCCTGGCCCGGGAATGCAGCACACGCCCGGGATCACCGCGATGATCCCGAGCACCAGCGACATCACCGCCATGATGCTCGTGCGTGAAGTGAGCGGCTCCAGATCCTCCCGCCCGAACTGTCCGCCTTGCTGTCCAAACTGCGCGTAGGGGTTCTGCGACATGGTCAAGGTTAGTGTTCGGCATCGGTCGGGGCGAGTTTTGCCCGCCCCGGGCGGCGAAGTCGCCCATCGCTCACCCGCGCCGCACTTCGACCTTGCCTCCCGCCACGTCCTTGATCTGATACCCCATGCCCGCAAGCTCGGCACGGATGGCGTCGGAGCGGGCGAAGTCCTTGGCCTTCTTGGCGGCGACTCGCTCGTTGAGCTTGGCGAGCACCGCCGGATCCGCCTCGCATCCGATGAACACGCCGATGTCGGTCTGCGCGCTGCTGGGCGGTTCCAGCTCCAGCACGCCGAGCACCGCGTCGATCTCGCGGAGCAGGGCCGCGTCGGCGGGCACGGGCGCCTCCACCCGGCCGATCCACCCGTTGAGCTCTCCGAGCGCACCGGCGATGTTCAGGTCTTCCTGGAGCGCGGCGGCGAACGCGTCCCGGCAGGCCCTGCGCGCGCCGGCATCGCCCTCGCCGCGCCCGGCGAGGGCGGCATCCCGGAAGCGTCGCCAGCGCTCCACCATGCGGGCCGAGTCTCTCAGCCCCTGCTCGGTGAAGTTCGCGTTGGAGCGGTAGTGGGTGCGGATGAGCTCAAGGCGGATGGCGGCCGGCTCGATGCCCTTGCCATCGGGGGCGGGCGAGTACAACTGCCGCGCGGTGAAGAAGTTGCCCTTGCTCTTGCTCATCTTCGCCCCCTCGACAAACAGGAAGCGCGGATGGAACCACATGCCCGCGTATGGGCCGGCGTGACTGGTGTTGAACGCGCACGCCGACTGGGCGATCTCGCACTCGTGGTGCGGGAAGATGTTGTCCTCACCGCCGGAGTGGATGTCGATGATCGGGTGCGCATCGGGAACCCGCAGCCGCACGAGCGCGTCCGGGTCGAGCACGCCCGACTCGCCGCACAGCCGGGCGGCGGACATCACCGAGCACTCGATGTGCCACCCCGGATACCCGGCGCCCCAAGGCGAGTCCCACTTCATGACGTGAGTTGAGTCCTCTTTCCAGAGCAGGAAGTCGGCGGGGTGCCTCTTGCCCGACTGGTTCTCGCTGGCGACGCGCCCACCTGCGCCCTCGCGCAGAGCGTCCAGCGTGTTCCCGCTGAGGGCCCCGTAGGCCTGGAACGAGGGCACGTGGAAGTACACGACTCTGGATCCCGCGGAGCCCACCACGTACGCGTGCCCGCGCTCGATGAGCGTGCCGACGAGCGCGATCATCCCGGGCACGTTCGCCGTGGCCCGCGGCATGAGCGTCGGATCCCGCTCCTGCTCGATGGCCACCTTCAGCCCGAGCTTCTTCGCGTCATCCAGGAAACGCATGGTGTAGAAGCGGGCGATGTCGTACGGATTGTTCGGATCCAGCGCGACACCGGCAGGGAGCTTGCCCGATTTCTTCTGCTCCAGCAATCGCCGACCGGCGACGGCCATCTTGTCCTCGCCCCCGCCGTCGGCCTGGTCGTCGTCGGTCATGTGCCCGACGTCGGTGATGTTCATCACATGCACGACCGTCCGCGGCCCGGGCCCGATGCCCTCAAGCTCGCACAGCGGGCTCTCGACAAACCGCCTCAGCACGTCGGCGGCGAGAAACGACCGGAAGTTCCCGATGTGCGCGTCGTCATAGACGGGCGGCCCGCAGGTGTAGAACGTCACCCGCCGCGGATCGCGCGGACGCAGCGGTTCAAGGCGACGGGTCAGCGTGTTGTAGAGCGTGAGAGGCATGGGCCGCGATTCTATCGGCAACCCAAACACCCTATGCCAGAGATCCCTCTGCCCAAGAAGGACTCCGTGCGGACTAGCAGGCTGTTGAAAAACCGATCCGGCTACTGAACCGCCCGACTTTCCGGCCCTCGTACCCGGGTCTAACGGGCAGAAAACGGTCTGGAATGGCTCGGAAGAAGCTCGTCAAAGCCTATTTCAACAGCCTGCTAGACCAGTTTTCGCGTCCCAAAATCGATCCGCATCGCCTTCTTCGCGGCGTAGAGGGTCTCCTCGGCGACGGCGTTGGCCTTGCGCACGCCCGTTCGGATGATGTCCAGGACCAGGTCGTCTCCCGCCGGCCCTTCGTACCTCGCCCGGCGCTCCCGCATCGGCGTGAGCAGCGTGTTGATCGCCTCGCCCAGCTCGGCCTTGATCACGCCGTCCTTGACCTCTTTGCCCTGCACGTAGTCGGCCCGGATCTGTTCCGCTCGCTCGCCCCCGATGAACGCGTCGACGTACTGCAGCAGCACGTGGTTCTCGGGGATCGGGCTCGTCATCGTCGGGCGGCCCATGTTGATCGAGTTGATCTTCTTCTGCACCTGCTTGGGCTCGTCGTACAGGAAGATGGCGTTGTTCAGCGACTTGCTCATCTTCTGCACGCCGTCGGTGCCCACCAGCCGCGCGATCCGCCCGATCTTGGCCTTGGGCACAGGGAACACGCCGCCCGCCTTGGCGTGCTCATCGGCGGGCACGCGGTTGCCCACGCCGCAGTACATCTGGTTGAACTTCAGCGCGACGTCCCGGCACATCTCGATGTGGGCCTCCTGATCCTCGCCGACGGGCACGAGCTCCGGCCGAAACGCCAGGATGTCGGCGCACTGACCCACCGCGTACATCGGAAACCCGAACGGGTACGTGTCGCCCAGCCCTTTGCTCTCGATCTCGGTCTTGAGCGTCGGATTGCGCATGACCTTGTTGAACGGAAGCAGCATGGCAAACAGGAACGTGAGCTCGGCGATCGCCGGGATCTCGCTCTGCAGCACGAACGTCGACTTCTCCGGATCGAGCCCCACCGCCAGCCAGTCCTTCACGATCCCGATCGTGTTGGCCCGGATCTGCTCGGGCTTGTCGCTCAGTGTCGTGAACGCGTGCACGTTGGCGATCAGAAAGTAGCAGTCGTACTGGTCCTGCAATCTCAGCCGATTCTCCAGCGACCCGACGAAGTGCCCGAGGTGCAGGCCCGTCGCCGTGGGCGTGTCGCCGGTCAGGATGCGGGGCTTGACGGTGGTCATGGAGAGGAGGTTAGACCCGCCAACCCGACCGATCGGGCCGCGGATCGCGCGTCGGGTCGTGCCGCCCGTGCCGCTTGCGCGGGCGCTTCGGATTCTCGGACCCATCGATCGAACCCGCATCACTGGCCCGGGCGTACCACCGGGGCAGACTCTCTCCTGCACGTCACGCTCGGCTTCCGACACGCGTCCGAACGCCGACAACGCGCCACGAAGCCCCGGTCCGAGCATCCCGACATGATCAAGATCCGCCCGTTCAGCGTGCTCCTCTCCCGGCTCGGCGAACGCTCGACCTGCAAAGGGCAGGGTCGCTCACTGGGGGAGCGGATCCTCCGCGAGTGGATCTATCCCCTCTGCCTCGTGCTCGCCATCATGGCGCCCATCCGGTCTTCGATCGCGGATTGGAACGACGTCCCGACCGGCTCCATGCGCCCGACCATTCTCGAGGGCGACCGCATCTACGTGCACAAACTCGCCTATGGGCTCCGCGTGCCCTTCTCGCTGTTCTGGATCGCCCGATGGGATACGCCCGATCGCGGCGACATCGTCACCTTCGCCTCCCCGCTCGACGGCACGCGGCTGGTCAAACGCATCGTCGCCCTCCCCGGCGACCGCATCGCGATGCGTGACAACGTGCTGTTCATCAACGGCGAGCCCATGAGCTGGGAGATCACAGACCCCGCCGCGTCGGCCCCCTTCCCGGGCGGAAAGGACATCCCCGTCCGCCTCGCACGCGAGCGGCTCCCGGGCAAGGACCACGCCATCACTCTCACCCCCGGCCTGGCCAGCGTCAGCAGCTTCGCCGAACGCGTCATTCCCAAGGACGAGTACTTCGTCCTGGGCGATCACCGCGACATGTCCAACGACTCACGATTCATCGGCACCGTGCCGCTGCGGAACATCTACGGCCGATGCCCGGGCGTGGCCCTCTCGGTCGATCCGCGCGAGAGCTATGCGCCCAGGTGGGAGCGGTTCGGACAACGCCTGGACTGAGAGCATCAAGCCGCCAGAACAGTGCTTTCAGCCCGGCAGCGAGATGCACGCTCCTTGGCGCCTACCGGTCCAGTTCCGCCGCCACCACGTTGATCGAGCCGATCACCGCGGGAACATCGCTGAGCATGTGCCCCTCGGTGAGCTTGGCCATCACCTGGTAGTTGATGAAGCACGGCGGCCGCGTCCGCACGCGGAACGGCCGAGGTCCGCCATCGCTCACGATGTAGTACCCAAGCTCGCCGTTGGCGGTCTCGATCGCGCCATAGGCCTCGGCGATCGGCGCGTTCCACCCGCGATTGCTCATGATGAGCTCGAAGTGCTGGATCAGCCCCTCGATCGAGCCGTAGACGTCCTTCTTGGGCGGCTTGACCATCTTGGAGTCGCTGAACGCATCCACGGGCCCGCCCGGGATGTTGTCCACGAGCTGCTCGAGGATGAACAGGGACTGCTTGATCTCCTCCACGCGCACGCGGAAGCGGGCGTAGGCGTCGCCCTCGTTGGCCAGAGGCACCTTGAACTCGACTGCCCGCGCTCCCTGCCCGTCCCAGTTGTCCTTGTAGCAGAGATACGGGAAGTCCTTGCGCAGGTCGCGGGCCACGCCGCTGGCACGCGCCATCGGACCGGTGAGCGACCAGGCGATCGCTTCCTTCTTGTCGATCACCCCGACTCCCGCCGTGCGATCGATGAAGATGCGGTTGCGGTTCAGCAGCCCCTCGGTCTCCTCGATGGCCTTCTTGATGTCCTCCAGGGCCTGCTTGCAGAGCTTGACGAACACGGCCTCGTCGGGAATCTCTTTCATGATCCCCCCGACGCGGGTCCAGTCGGGGTGGAAGCGCTGCCCGCTGATGTAATCGCAGATGTCGTAGATGCGCTCGCGCGGATTGAAGCAGAACAGGAAGCCCGTGATCGCCCCGAGGTCCAGCGCCGCCGCGCCGACGCACAGCAGGTGATTCTGGATCCGGGCAAACTCCGCCATGATCGTCCGCAGAACCTTGCACCGCGGCGTCAGCTCGATCCCAAAGAGCGTCTCCACCGCGTGGTGCCAGCAGATGTCGTTGGCGATCGGGGACAGATAGTCCATCCGCGACACGATCGTCACGTACTGGTTGTAGTCCAGATGCTCGCCGAGCTTCTCAAAGCCCGAGTGCAAGTACCCGATGTGCGGCGTGCAGCGGGCGATCCGCTCGCCGTCAAGCTCCAGCACCAGCCGAAGCGTCGTGTGCGTCGCCGGATGCTGCGGCCCGAAGTTCAGCACCCATCGCTCGCCCGTGTCCACGTGCTGCTTGAGATAATCGGTCTTCTCGACGTCGACGCCGAAACCGTGCTCGGGCTTGAGTGTGAAGGGCATGGGACGGGATGCTACGCGGGCTTGGCCGCAACCAGCCACCTCGCGCCCGTCCGACGATCCCTACGTCCCGAGCTCGCGACGCCCCGGACCGGCCCCCAGATGATCGGCCCCGTACTTCATCCGGATATAGACCGACCACGGCGGGACCCGCTTGAGCGTCTGGATCAGCCGATATGACCGGCTTGCCGTGATCCGCTCCAGCGCCAGACGCGCCTCGCGATCGCGAGCCGCCTCTTCGTCGCTCTTGCGCTCGCCCGTGAGATCGAAGTACCGCTGGCGATACTGCCACAACTCGTCGGCGAGCTCGTGCACCCGCACCACCTCCGTCCCCAACGTCGCCAGCTCGCGACCAAGGCCCGCCGGCACCCGCGCCCGAGGCCAGTCCCGCTGCCACCGCCCGGCCAGACGGAAGCACTCGAGCATCCGCCGGCCCATCGTCTCCAGCTCGAAGTGCCGCTCGATCCGCTCCCGGGCCGCTCGCCCGAGCGACCGCATCCGCGCCGGATCCCCCAGCAGCCCGTCCAGCGCATCGGCGTACCGCTGCGCCTCCACTTCCGGGTCGCGCTTGACGAACTTCAGAAGGATGCCGGTCTCCGGCGTGACCAGCTCGCTCTGCCCCCCAACGTCCGCGCCAACCACCACCAGCCCCGTCGCCATCGCCTCGTAGAACGACAACGCGATCCCCTCCCACTGGCTGGGCAGGAAGAACACGTCGCACGCCGCCATCAGCCCCGGCATCCTGTCCGCGTTCACCGAGCCGATCATCCGCACGCGGTCGCCGATCCCCGCCCGATCGATCGCGCCGCGCAGCGCATCCCCGAGCTCGCCCTCGCCCGCCACGAGCGTGACAAAGTCCGACCTTCGGCTCGCGAGCATCTCCATCGTCCGGGCCAGCACCAGCGGCTGCTTCTGCGCGCACAGCCGGGCCGCGTACAGCAGCACTGGCGCGTCCTCGGCGATCTCCAGCTCCTCGCGCCACGCCGCTCGCGCTTCGGCGTCGGGCTTGAACAGCCCCGTGTCCGCGTTGATGTGGCAGACCTCGATGCGCTTCGGGTCTGCCCGCCGCGGCTCACCGCACATCCATCGCTTCAGATGCTCCGACACCACGATCGACAGATCGAGCTGCTCCTGCATACCGACGCCCGTCCGCGGATGCCCGCCGTTCTGCCAGTCCGGTTCCTCCATGTGGTTGAAGTCCACATACACCGGCTCGGGATGCAGCGAACGCAGATACGGCACGAGGTAGTACCCGTGCTGGCTGTTGCTCACCATCACCACGTCGGGCCGACGCGAACGCACCAGATGGCTCAGCAGCCGACCGAGGTGCATCGGCCTGCCCAGATGGTTCAGCGCAAACACGTCCGGTGTGATCGCCGTGAACTCCGCGAGCCACGGGTGCCCGCTCAGCGTGGTGGCGATCGTCACCTCCCACCCCGCGCGACGCGTCAGAAACCGCGCGAGGTCAAGGTTGAACCTGTCCGCACCCCCCAGGCGGAGCCAGGGCACGATCATGAGCAGCCGCGGGCGGTCCTTGGCAAGCGGGTTCACGATCCGATTCCGCCCAAGCGCCTCGTCCCGCTCGTCCAGTCCCTCAAGCTCCGGCGCGGGAATCGTGAACGACATGTGCCATGCCGGTCGCGGATCCGGAAATCGTCCCTGCCACAGTTCCGGATGCGCCGACTTCAGCCGGTGCAGGAACTGGGCTCGGTGCTCGGCATGGGCGATGTTCTCCCACGCCGCATGCTGATTGTCACGCCGCCGATACCAATCCAGATACTCCTCGATCGTCGCGCCCCAGTGGCCCATATAGGCACAGCGCAGCCAGAACTCCCAATCCTCCATCCCGCGCCGGATCGACTCGTCGAACCCCCCCACCGCGTGCAGCACACTCGTCCGGACCATCGCCGTCGCGGTCACGCAGTTCTGTTCCAGAAACTGCTCTCGGCTGTGGAACCCGTGCGTCCACAGGTACTCCTGGGCGCCGAAGCCGACCGTGTATCCCTTGACAAACGCGAACTCCGGGTTGCACTCCAGATGCAGCGCACACTTCTCCAGCGTCGTCGGCTCAATCAGGTCGTCGGAGTCCAGGAAGAACACGTACGGGGCTCTGGCCGCACGAATGCCCGTGTTCCGTGTCGCCGGCAGCCCGTGGTTCACCCCGTGATCGATGATCCGAACCCGCGCGTCCCGAGCCGCCAGTCGGCGATACTGCTCCAAGACCTCGAGCGCTCCCGGGTCGGTCGACCCGTCATTCACGATGATCCACTCGAAGTTCTGCAGCGACTGCCCGCTGGCGCGCCGACCGGCCCGCCCATCCTCACGGGCGTCAAACCCCAGCAGACTCACCGCCGTCTCATGAAAGACCGGCCCGGTGTTGAAGAACGGGGTGACCACCGAGACCACCGGCCCCGCTGGCGGCATCAGCGGATCGCCCTGCACCCCCGGTGCATACGCCATCACCGCCCGGTCCGAACTGACGGGCGTCGAGTCATACCCTGGCTGCCTCGGGTCGATCACACGTGAGTATTGCCCCGCAGAGAGCCGAAAGCCCGCCGGAATCGTTCAGAACCCGCCTTGTTTGGATTCCAATAGGATATTCTCGGACGGCCGCGGCAGGCCCTGACGAATGGCGAATCTTGGGAATCTCTGACTTTTGTCTTGCTTATGCGGGCAGGTGTTGTAAGCTTCGACTCATCAGACAGGGAAACCGATCGGGCAGATCGGGACCCAACAACGACAACGTCTGAGAGAGAATAGCCACTGACCGCCGAAAGGCGGTCGCTGGCTTTTTGGACTTTGACGGTTTCTCCAAGCGTGCCCGGGCGCTGGACCGACGAAAGAGCGGCATCACGCCGGCAGCACGACGACATCATCGGCGGCGATGCCCATGGTCACGCTCTCGCCGACGCGGTGGCTCAGCCCGGGATTGAGCGTTGCAGCCCGAAGTGTCCCCCCGCCCTGAGTCTCGATATCGAGGTGGGCCGTCTCCCCGAGATAGACGCTCTCGCGCACCCGGCCCACGATGGTGTTCGTGCCATCTGGCTGGCCCATGCGGAAGGCCTCGGGACGCAGCGAGCAGAGCACCCGCGTGCCCGCGGAGCTCAAGACCCCCGGCGCCACGCTGGTCGAGATCAACTTGCCCAGACCCGTCTGCACGATCAGGCGCTGCCCGTCCTGCTGGTGAACCTGTCCCTCGATGAAGTTCGTTTCGCCCAGGAACTCGGCGACGAATCGAGTGTGCGGCTTGCGGTACAGCTCCGCCGGAGGGCCCATCTGCACGATCCGCCCCTGGCTCACGATCGCGATCCGGTCGGCAATGGAGAGCGCTTCCTTCTGATCGTGGGTCACGTACACCGTCGTGATGCCCCGCTGGCCCTCGCCGGCCTGCTTGCAGATCCGCCGAATCTCCCCGCGCAGCTCCAGCCGGAGCTTCGCGTCCAGATTGCTCAGCGGCTCATCCAGAAGCAACACGTCCGGCCGGATCACCAGCGCCCGGGCCAGCGCGACACGCTGCTGCTGCCCGCCCGAGAGCTGATTCGGCCGGCGCTGCGCATACGCCTCCATTCGCACCGCCTGGAGCGCCTCCATCACACGCCGGTCCCGCTCCGCCGGCGGCACCTTCCGGACCGTCAACCCGAAGCCCACGTTCTGAGCCACGGTCATGTGCGGCCAGAGCGCGTACGACTGGAACACCATCCCGGTGTTCCGCTTGTTCGGGGGGTCAAAGGTCACGTCCCGGGCCGGGCGACCCGAGGGAGCAAACTGGATGCTCCCGCCGGTCGGCTCGATGAACCCCGCGATCATCCGCAGCAGCGTGGTCTTCCCGCATCCCGACGGCCCGAGCAGGAAGAACAACTCCCCGGCCTCGATCGTCAGCGAGACCCGATCCACCGCCGTGGTCGACACACCACCCGCCCCCGGGGCAGAACCGGGAAACGACTTGGTCAGTTCCTGCAGCGTGATCGTCGTGGACATCGGGGCGGGCACGGTAGCACAGCCCCGGCGAGCCCGCAAAGCCGGTGAGCGACCGCGGCGTGACCTTGACACTCCAGGAAATCACCCAAACTCACCGTTTCATTCCGAGCCAGCCGAGGAGCAACAGAAACCCCGATATTCCCATGGCATTTCCCCTCAGATTGGGGTATCCTTTTCTTGCTGGCTCGATGAACGGGCCCAAAGAGTGAGGAGAGAGAAGCTATGAAGATCGCTGTGTTTGCTTGTGCGGCGTTGGCCGCCGCGGCCGTCGCCTCGTCGGCGCACGCTGGCCTTGCCCTGTCCCTGTCCGGCCCTTCCACCCAGTCGTACACCAACGGCGGCGGTGTGGGCTTCGGCGGCGTCCTCGGACCTGCGACGATCACGTTCGGCAGCTCCGGCGGCAACCTGAACATCGGCACGAACATCACTGCCGCAGCTCTGGGCAACGACAACATCGTCGTCATCATGCTCGACGTCCGCAACGGCGGGCTCGCTGACTTTGAAATGAGCGACCTCGGCGACGGCGGCCGTCGCGCGATTTCCAGCCCCGCCCTCAACGGCATCCTCAATCACCCCACGGGCATGTCCACCTACGCCCCCGGCTCCGGCGGCGGCGTCGCCGACTTCGGTCTGGCCATCGGCAGCTTCGGCTCGGCCCTCTTCGAGCTCACCACCGGCTCGCTGACCTTCCTGCAGTTCAATCCTGCCCAGAACATCTCCATCCCCGCCTCCAGCATCGGCAGCCCCACGGTCGTCGACTGGTTCGCCTACTACACCTCCCAGTCGCAGTTCCTCTCGAACGAGTCGCTCCCCGCGTCGCCCGCCTTCAACTTCAACGGCAACTTCGGCTTCAACACCGGCGCGACCTCGCTCGCCGACTTCAACCGCTACCTTGTTCCCGCCCCGGGCGCTGCCGCCCTCATGGGCCTCGGCGGGCTGCTGGTCGCCCGTCGCCGTCGCTAAACAGCGGCCACGACAATCTGTGTTTCTTCCGCAAGGGCTCGGCAGACGCCGGGCCCTTGCTGCTTTGCGGGATCGCTGCGCGTGCACCGGGGGCCGTCCAGTACGATGGGGGCATGGACCCGGGCGAAGCACGCACGCGAGCGCTGGCCGACATCCTCGCGGCAGAGGACACGCCCTGTCCCAACTGCGGGTACAACCTGCGCGGGCTGACGGGCGATCGCTGCCCGGAGTGCAATCAGCGGCTGGAGATCGCGGTGCGACTCGCCGAGGACCGCCTGTGCATGTTGATCTTCACGATCATCACGCTGTGCATCGGCTCGGCGCCGCTCCTGTGCCTGCTCATGATCGCGGTGATCGCCTTCTCGAGTTCCAGAGGGCGAATGACAGGCTCGGAACTGTGGTGGATCGTCCTGATCCCCGGGATCTTCGGGCCGCTGCTGGGCGTCGGCGCTGGCTTCCTGGCGTCGGCGCGCGGGCGGCGATGGTTTCGGCGATTGCCCGATGGCCAGGCCGACGCCCTCTCTATTGCGTCCGCGTTGACAGTCATCCTGCTCGCCGTGGCGTACTTCTCCAAGATGATTCACGAGATCGGGTGATCCGCCCGCCGATCGGCACGGAATCGCACGATCCCCGAACGCCCCGCAAACGTACAGGTCAGTAGATGCCGGCCCTCTTCGGGCCGATATCCAGACCATGCCCTCGATCGCCAACACCCAGCTCAGCCCGGAACTCTTCGAGTGGATGCAGGCCATCCGCTCCAAGGCCATCGAGTACGGGCTCGACTTCTACGAGGTGGTGTACGAGGTGCTGTCGTTCGACACCATGAACCAGATCGCGGCGTATGGCGGGTTCCCCGTCCGCTACCCGCACTGGAAGTGGGGAATGGAGTACGAATCGCTCTCCAAGCGCGACGCCTATGGCATGGGTCGCATCTACGAGATGGTCATCAACACCGACCCGGTGTACGCGTATCTCCAGGAGTCCAACGCCGTCGTCGACCAGAAACTCGTGATGGCCCACGTCTACGGCCACGCCGACTTCTTCAAGCACAACTTCTGGTTCGCCAAGACCAACCGCAAGATGATGGACGAGATGGCCAACCACGCCACGCGGGTGCGTCGGCACATCGATCGCCAGGGGCAGGACGCGGTCGAGCGCTTCCTCGATGCGTGCCTGAGCATCGAGCATCTGATCGATCCGCACTCGGTGTTCATGAACCGATCGCTCGTGTCGCCGATGCGCTCGCGCTCTCGGCACACCGGCGACGACGCCGGATCGTCCCCGTCGCACGACGATCCGCACGCGTTCGTCCCCGACAAGCTCCCGGCGAAGGACTACATGGATCCCTTCATCAACCCGCAGAGCGAGATCGCGCGCCAGCGGGCCGAGCACGACAAGCGGATGCAGACCGACCGTCCGAAGGTTCCGCAGCGTCCGACGCGCGACGTGCTGCTGTTCCTGCTCCGGCACGCGCACCTGGCTGACTGGCAGAGCGACATCCTGTCGATCATCCGCGACGAGGCGTACTACTTCGCCCCGCAGGCCATGACCAAGGTCATGAACGAGGGCTGGGCCGTGTACTGGCACAGCAAGCTCATGACCCAGCACTTCGTCGAGGCCAAGGAGATCATCCAGTACGCCGACCAGCACTCCGGCGTGTTGCACATGGCCCCCGGGGGGTTCAACCCGTACAAGATCGGGTACGAGCTCTTCCGCGACATCGAGCGTCGCTGGAACACGGGCCAGCACGGCCCGGCGTGGGAGCGGCTGGAGGGCCTGGGCGCCAAGGAGCGCCATGACGACAAGAGCATGAAGGGGCGCGAGAAGATCTTCGAGGTCCGCAAGATCTACAACGACGTGCAGTTCATCGATGAGTTCCTCACGCCCGAGTTCGTGGATCGCCACAAGATGTATCAGTATCGCCGCGACCCGCAGACGGGCGAGCTGAAGGTCGTCAGCCGAGACTTTGACCGCATCAAGAAGACGCTGCTCTACCGGCTCACGAACATGGGCCAGCCGTTCATCTACGTCGTGGACGGCAACTATCGCAACCGCGGCGAGCTCTATCTCGCGCACCAGTACAACGGACTGGAAGTCGACCTGGCCAAGGCCAAGGAAGTCCTCAGAAACATCCGCATCATCTGGGGCCGCCCGGTGCACCTGCAGGCGCGGAGCGAGGACGACCAGGTGCTCTTCACCTGCGAGGATCCCGACGCCGAGCAGCTCAAGAAAGAGAAGATCTCGGCAAGCACGCCGGAGCCGGCGCACATGCTGAACTAAAGAGCTGCGTTGGCTTTGGCGGCACAGGCGTCCCGCCTGTGTGCTCAGGAATCAATCCAGCGCTTCGCTCTCGATGCTCGCCTTCTCGCCCTTGAGCTTCTTCTCGATGTACTTCTTCACCCAGGTCTCGAAGCTCTTGCCCGCCGCGGGGTCCCGGTCGCTGAAGGCGATGTGCCGGATGTCGGCGTATCGCACCGTGATCCGCTCCTCGCTCGTCGGCGGGAGCAGCCGAACGCTGGAGTCGGTCAGCGTCTTGCCGCGTTTGCGATCGAACAGGTACCCGGCCACCACCGAGCCGTCCTTGAGCGTGAGCGTCACGTCGCCGCGATAGTCGAAGGCCTTTTCCAGGATATCGAACGTCGCGTCGTCGTCGCCCAGATCCACCGACCACCCGGCGACGCTGTCGCGCTGCTGGGTCACCGCCGGGGGCTCCATCTTGGTTTCCTGTGGCATGTGAGGAGGGTAGAGCACACGGGCCGCGAAGACGCTCTGGCCAGGGCGTGCCCCCGCCATGGCCGACAATCACCCGAACGTGCGTCCGCTCTCGGGGTCCATCATCTTCCAGGCGTTGAGCTTGCAGAGCTTCATGAGCACCGGAAAGGCGAAGTCCTCGTCGGTCACGCTCACCAGCACCTGGCTGATCTCCGGGCCCGCGCCGCGATTGCTCGTCGGCTCTTCGCTCAACGGGATTTCCATGACCATGCCGGGACCGTGCAGCACGCCCGTTCCCAGACGCTCGCCGTAGCCGTGCGGCCCGGACCCGTCGGGCGAGATGTTGCACTGCCCGAGCGCCGCACGCACCTCGCGCAGCGAGCCCAGGGGCGACAGCCCCGCGGACGCCGCGCCCGGCGGCACGGAGCGAATCAGAATGAGCGTGCGTTTCTTGGCCACGATCCCCGAAGCATACCCCGAGCATGCCGGCGTCAAAGCCCCGTCCATCCTGCGATCCGGGTGCGTTCGCTGGTCGCCTTCTGTGCCGCTCCGGGCCCTGGGCCTGGCACCGGCTAGCTCGGCTGGGCCTCGTCCTCCGCCGCCTCCATGTCCAGCAGCTTGACACAGGTCTGGATGAGCTCTTCCAGTGGGACAGGCTTTTGCAGATAGGCGTCGACGCCCAGGTGCTCGGCGTATGTCTGGTGCCGCTTGCCCTCGTTGGCGGTCACCATGATCACCAGGGGGGCGTCCTCATAGCCCTTGCTCTTCTCGCGCACCAGGAATCCCGACCGCTTGG
>DHLW01000184.1 GCA_002405485.1 Phycisphaerales bacterium UBA4658 | reverse complement strand
CGGCAAGTGGGATCCGAACACCGCGCTGGATCTGGACAAGGTCTTCCCGACGCGGATCGCGGACCTGAGCGGCGACTTCTTCGAGCGGCTGGTGCGCAAGCCGTCGAACCTCTCGGTGGGCGCGATGGTGCAGGAGACGCTCTCGCCGACGGATGCGGCGCTTGCGATGTCGATGTTCGACATGCTCCGCCCGCCGGATCAGGCCAACACCGCGACGCGGGCGCGGGTGGTGGTCCGCCGCGAGGCGACGCACGGGCTGGATCTGTCGCGCTGGCTCACCCAGCCGTGCGTGATCGTGATCGGCGAGATCGGCGCGAGCGACCCGATGGAGAGCCCGATCCCGGTGACGGTCGACGATCTCTCGGGCGATGAGGTGCGTGCCCGCATGAAGGGGCGCACGATCGTCCGATGGGTGTATCCGCTGGCCCCGCGACCGATGACGCCGGGCGTGCTGCGTTCGGCGAGGCCGGCGCAGGAGAGCGCGTCGCCCCTGCCCGGCGAGACGCCCGCGCCCGAGGCCGGGAGCCAGTCACCATGATCACCCCAGCCGACCACCCCGCACCGAGCGCCACGCGCACGCCCGATCGCACACTCCAGGAGCGCCCCACGTGCCGATGATCGAGACGATCAACCTGACCAAGCGCTACGGCGACCTGATGGCGCTGGACGCGCTCAACCTCGCCATCGAGGCGGGCGACTGCTTCGGCTTCATCGGCCCCAACGGCGCGGGCAAGAGCACCACGATCAAGATCCTCGCCACGCTCCTGAAGCCCTCCAGCGGCCAAGCCATGGTCGACGGGCTCACCGTCGGGTATCAGAACCGCCAGATCCGGCCCATCATCGGCTACGTCCCCGACTTCATGGGCGCGTACGAGGACATGGTCGTCACCGAGTATCTCGAGTTCTTCGCCGCCTGCTACAACATCAACGGCATCCAGCGCAAGAAGGTCGTCGGGGACGTGCTGGATCTCACCGACCTGAACTACAAGGCCACGGCGGAGGTCAACTCGCTCAGCCGCGGCATGCAGCAGCGACTCAGCATCGCCCGCGTGCTCCTGCACGACCCCAAGGTGCTGCTCATGGACGAGCCGGCGTCGGGGCTCGATCCGCGAGCCCGCATCGAGATCCGCGAGCTGCTCAAGGAGCTCAAGCGGATGGGCAAGACCATCATCATCTCCAGCCACATCCTGCCCGAACTTGCCGACTTCTGCAACACCGTGGGGATCATCGAACGGGGCAAGCTGCTCTTCAGCGGGAGCGTGTCGGAGGCGATGCGCCGGGCCAAGCTCGGGAACGTCGTCCACGTCGCCGTCGCCGACCGCACGCAGCAGGCGGCCCAGCTCATGACCAAGGTCCCCGGGGTGACCAAGGTGAGCATCTCCGACCCGCCGCCGGGCGTGAAGCCCAGCTCCGGCGACGGCCGCGTGATCAACATCAGCTTCGACGCCGACAGCAAGACCGACGTCAGCGACGTCCCGAACGTGCTCGTGAATCAGGGTTTCCGGATCGTCATGTTCACCGAAGAAGCGATCAACCTGGAGACGGCGTTCATGCGGCTGACCAAGGGGGCGGTGCAGTAAGTCCTATCGCACCGTTGGTGGCGCAGGCGTCCCGCCTGTGCGATCGCCGTCCAGCGTGAGTATCGGGGGATACGCCCGCGTCGGCAGACCATGCCGCGACTCGCGCGGGCTCTTGGGCGTCGCGTCGAAGATCATGAGCTCGCCCTCCAGCATCGTGTCCCGCCGCGGGTCAAAGTTCGCGCACCAGTGGAACAGCGCGTCGTCGATCTTCGTGAGATCCACCCCGGAGCCGACGATGATCGCGTAGCGGATGCCGCCGTCGGCCTCGGCGATTGCTCGGCGAAGCTCGCCCGCGATCCGGTCGACATCCACGCCCGTGCCCGCCTCCGCGGATTCCAGCGACTTGTCCACGCTCACCAGCAGCCATCGGCGACCCAGGTCCCCCGGGCATGCGGCGTCCAGCACGCCCGCGATCGAGCGAACACCGGCGACCACGCGCTCGCCGTCGGCGGCCCGGGCCGCGGTGCCAACCTCCGGCCCCGCCATCCGCTCCGCCTCACGCTTCGGCGTCGCGTCAAACCCGATCTTTCCGCCCGCGCCAAGATACGGCGCGGCGTGGTCCAGGATGTCCAGCGGCCCCTCAACGATCGCCACGTCGCGTGCCGGATGGCAGTGCTCCCCCACCGCTCGCAAGACCGCCGTGGCGTCGTGCACGTCCACATCCTGATCCACAACGCAGATGGTCTTGGTCCAGGCCATCTGCCCCGCGCCCCAGACGCTGTGCATGACCCGCCGCCCCTGCAGCGGATACTCCTTCTTGATCTTGATGTGCGCCGCGTTGTGAAACGCGCCGTACATCGGCAGGTCATAGTCCGCGATGTCGTGCACGATTGTCTTGAGCAACGGCAGGAAGAGCCGCTCGGTCGCTTTGCCCAGGAAGTAGTCCTCCTGCGGCGGCAGCCCGACCACCGTCGTCGGATAGATCGGGTCGCGCCGATGCGTGATCGCCGTCACCGTGAGCAGCGGATACCGATCCGGCAGCGAATAGAACCCCGTGTGATCGCCGAAGGGCCCTTCGAAGACCGCACCCGGCCCGATGGGGCCCGCGTTCGGATCGCGCGGGTCATAGTCGATGAACCCCGCTTCGTTGGAGACGTATCCCTCGATCACGATCTCGGCGTTCGCCGGCACCCAGAGCGGCACGGTCTTGCCGCGGACCATCGGGATGCCGCCCTTGTTCAGGAAGCCCGCCAGCAGCAGCTCGCTGATGCCCGGGGGCAGGGGCGCGGTGGCGGCGTAGGGCATCACGCTCTCGCCCCCGAGCGCGATGGCGACGGGCATCGGCTTGCCCAGTTTCTTCCACGATCGCCAGTGCCTTGCGCCGTCGTGGTGCATGTGCCAGTGCATGGCGAAGGTCTTCTCGCCGAGCACTTGCACGCGGTACATCCCGATGTTGTGGCTCGGGGGCTTTGGGTTGTCGCGATCGTCGGCGTGGACGGTGTGGATGCCGGCGAGGGTGATGTAGCGCCCGCGATACAGCCGGTTCCACTCCTCCCCGCGGCCCAGCCCGGGGACGGCGTCGTTCACGTGCGCCGGATACCCGAGCGCGGCGAAGTCGCCGTCCAATGGCCAGCAGCGGATGATCGGGAGCCGGCGGAGATCGACCTTGTCCTGCGGGATGACGACTTCCTGGCAGAGCCCGCTGCCGCGCGTGCGCCTCGGCGGGATGCGGAGGAGGGGGAGGAACTGCCGGGCCTTGGCGATGATCTCGCCGAGGGACCTCGGCGGCTCGGGCTTGGTGAGCTCCCCGATGATCTGGGCGAGCGCCTCGAGTCCGCCCGGGGTGTGCCCGCCGTCGTCGTGGCAGCCCAGGGCCATCTCCATGCGATGTGCGCTTCCGAACTGGTTGATGAGCACGGGCCAGTCGGAGCCCTGGACGCTCTCAAAGAGCAGTGCGGAGCCCCCGAGGTGGTGGAACCGGGGATCGGTGAAGCGGGTGGCCGGGCTTGGGGGGTTGGGAGCGGGCGACTTGCTCTGGCGATCGGCGAGCGCGGTGATGGCGAGGACGGGGCTGGTGGTCTCACGCACTCGGCGGAGCTCGCCCTTGGCGTCGAGAGCGTTCAGGAAATCGCGTGTGGTCCGGTACATCCAGTGTCCTGAGCGTACACGCCCTCCCCGCTACCATGTTCGGAGTCCACGCCGGAGCCGAGTCGTGAGCGGTCAGGAGTCGTACGAATGGACCCGGTACTTTGACGCGGTGGAGGGCCAGCCCCCGCGTGAGACGCTGCTTGCCGCTCTGGACGCGTTCGACGCCGAGCGGCGGGCGAGCCAGAGCATCTCCCCGGCGGGCTGGAGGCCGATCGCCGTGGATCTCGGGTGCGGGGAGGGGCGCGACACGCTGGAGCTGCTGCGTCGCGGGTGGCGCGTGGTGGCGATCGATTCTTCATCCGAGGCGATCCGGCGGCTCATGGACAAGGTTCCTGTGGAGGCCATGGATCGCCTGGAGGCCCGCGTGCAGCGGTTCGAGGACGCCCGGCTTCCGCCGGTGGACCTGGTGAACGCCAGTTTCTCGCTGCCGCACTGCGACCCGTCGGAGTTTGCCGATCTGTGGCGGCTGGTGACCGCCGCGATCACGCCCGGCGGGCGGTTCTCCGGGCAGCTCTTCGGGATCCGCGACCAGTGGGCGTCGGTGAACCCCGACGGCATCGCCCGGACGTTCCACGATCGCACGACCGTCGAGCGGCTGCTGCACGAGGCCCGGCTCGCCCCCGAGCGTCTGGAGGAGATCGAACGCGACGGCAAGAACGCCTTCGGCGAGCCCAAGCGCTGGCACATCTTCCACATCGTCGCCAGGCGAGAGGGACAACGCTGAGCGTCGCCCGGGTTATCGCACCTTCTCGGGGGCATCTGGCCATCCCCGCGCTTCGGCGGTCAATCATCCGGCCAACTCGCTCGATATCCCCGGGGTGTGCGCTGGGTACGCACGCTCATGGGAGGCATCGACATGGTCGGTTCCAAGACGCGGTTGGTTCTGCTGCTCCTGGTCGCCGGAGGCGTGCTCGGCACGGGCGCTGCGCGTGCGACGTCGGGATGGATGGACGACGCGGGGGATGACCACCACGCGCCGCCGGCACGCTCGGCCTCCAAGGCGACCCCGGCCAAGCCCGCCGTGGCGCCACCCAAGGACGAGCCCGCGCACGCTGTGACGACCACGCCGACGCCACGGGCCTCGCGGCCGGGGGCCAAGCCGCCCGCCGCGTCGGCGTCTGCGCCGGCTCCGGACGCTCGTCTGACGCCCGACGGTGCGCTCAAGCTGCTGCAGGAGGGCAACCAGCGGTGGGTGAGCGGTCAAAGCACGGATCCGAACACCGAGCCGTCGCGTCGGCAGATGCTCGCCGAGCAGGGGAGCCATCCGTTTGCGATCGTGCTCACGTGCGCCGACTCGCGTTTGCCGGCGGAGCGGATCTTCGATCGGGGCACGGGCGATCTGTTTGTCGTGCGCGTGGCGGGCAACGTCGCGGGCACGAGCGAGACCGGCACGGTGCAGTACGGCGTGGGGCATCTCAAGGCCCCGCTGCTGGTGGTGATGGGGCACAGCAAGTGCGGCGCGGTGGCGGCGGCGGCCTCGGGCGCGGAGGCCCACGGCAAGCTCGCCGACCTGCTCACGAACATCGCCCCGGCGGTGGACCGGGCCCGCAAGGCCAACCCGGAGGCCGAGGGGGCCACGCTGGTCGCCGCGGCGATCAAGGAGAACGTCTGGCAGACGATCTTCGATCTCATCAAGTTCAGCCCGGAAGTCCGGCGTGGCGTGGAGTCGGGCGAGCTGAAGGTCATCGGGGCCGTCTGCGACATCGCCACCGGCAAGGTGGAGTGGATGGGCGAGCACCCGTGGCAGGCCGAGCTCGTCGCCGCGATGAACGCCCGGGCCGAGCGCGACGCGACCGCCGAGGGCGGCTCACACACCGGGTCGGACCACTGAGCGCGGGTGTTCCTACCATGCCGCCCGCATGGGCACGGCCATCGACGTCAACTTCGCTCTGGACCTGCGCGACGTCGCCAAGACGTACCGGTCGGGGCTCCTGGGGCGGTCGGAGGTTCGGGCCCTGCGCGGCGTGGAGATGCGCGTCCATCGTGGCGAGATCTTCGGGCTGCTCGGGCCCAATGGCGCTGGCAAATCCACGCTCGTCAAGATCCTGATGACGGTCATCCGACCAAGCTCGTGCAAGGGCACGATGCTCGGGCATCCCGTGGGGCACAAGGCCTCGCTCCGCCGCGTCGGATATCTCCCCGAGCACCACCGCTTTCCGGAGTATCTCACCGCCGGGCAGGTGCTGGACTACTTCGGCGCCCTCAGCGACGTTCCGAGAACCGACCGCAGGAAGCGCTCGGGTGAGCTGCTGGATCTCGTCGGCATCTCCAAGTGGGCCGACCACAAGGTCAAGGGCTTCTCCAAGGGCATGCGCCAGCGGCTGGGCATCGCCAACGCGCTCATGATGGATCCGGAGCTTGTCGTGCTCGACGAGCCGACCGACGGCGTGGATCCGGTCGGCCGCAAGGAGATCCGTCAGGTGCTCACGCGCTTGCGCGACCAGGGACGCACGGTGTTCCTGAACTCGCACCTGCTCAGCGAGCTGGAGATGGTCTGCGATCGCGTGGCGATCATGGTGCAGGGGCTGGTCACGGCCCAGGGCACGATCGACGATCTCACGCGCGAGAGCCGGCGGTACGAGATCGAGGTGGCCCCGCCGCCCGGGCTCTCGGCGCAGGCGGCGCACCCGGCGGTGTTCCTGCCCCCGGCGTTTGAGTCGCTGGCGACGCTTGCGGCGGTGCCGGCGTATCCGGAGTCGTCGCCCTCGGCGGGCTCGATGACGCCGCCGATCTCGTCGGAGTCGGCCGCCGCACTCAGGCGCTCCGGGAAGCTGCACAGCGGCGTGCCGGTGACGATCGATCAGGCGGGGATCCGCGTGGGGACGGACGATCCGGAGCAGGTGCAGCCGATCCTGGACCTGCTGCGGTCGCGTGGGCTGGTGATCCGTGCGGTGCGACCGGTCCGCGAGTCGCTGGAGGATCTGTTCATGAAGGCGGTGACGGATCCGAACACCGGCCGCACGCTCAAGCCCGGGGCCGACCTCGCCGTCGAGCCGACCTCGGGCCCCGGGCAGACCGGCACCTGAACCCGTTCACGAGCGTTCACCCATGCGGCAGACTCTGGCCATCTTCGTCGACGCGTACCGCGAGCTCAACAGCAAGAAGCTGTTTTGGATCTCCATGGCGATCTCGCTGGCGGTGGTGCTGGCGCTGGCGATCCCGCGGCAGACACCCACGGGCATGGCCATCTTCGGGGCCAAGCTCGACGCCGGGCCGTTCCAGCTTCTGAGCGAGAAAGCGGTCTCGCCGTCGGCGTTCTACAAGTTCATCTACTCGTGGTTCGGGATCAACCTCTGGCTGGGGTGGGGCGCGACGATCCTGGCGCTCATCTCCACCGCGAGCATGATTCCGGATCTCGTCTCCAGCGGGTCGATCGAGCTGACGCTCTCCAAGCCGCTGGCGCGGCTGCGGCTGTTTCTGACCAAGTACGCCGCGGGGCTGGTGTTCGTCGGCTTGCAGGCGGCGGTGTTCGCGGTCGGCACGGTCCTGGCGATCGGGATCCGCAGCGGCACGTGGGACCTGCGCCCGCTGCTGGTGGTCCCGATCATGATCCTGTTCTTCTCGTTCCTGCACTGCGTGAGCGTGCTCGTGGGGCTTGTCACGCGCTCGACGCTCATGGCCCTCATCGCCGTCGTGCTCGTCTGGCTGGGCATCTGGGCAGTCCAGACCGGCGAGGGCGTCATGCTCGACCAGCGCGTGCAGAGCGAGCGACAGGTCACAAGGACCAGCGACCAACTCGCCTCGCTCCGCACCGGACTCGAGCAGTTCAAGGCCCAGCTCCAGCGCCTCGAACCCCCCCCGCCCCCTCCCCCACCCCCGCCACCCCGACCACCACGACCACCCCGACAGCGCCCGCTGCTTCCGCGGCAGACACGTCGGCACCCGAGGTCGCGGCGGCCGAGAGCGGCACGAGCGTCGAGCCCGCCGCGACGCCCCGTCGCCAGCCCAGCCGACGCGCGGTGCAGCGGGAGACGAATCGATTGCTGGAGAGCGGTCGGCGGATCATCGAGGGCATCACCACGCAGGATCCCGAGCAGCTCCGGGCGCAGATTCGCGGGTACGAGTCGCAGATCCAGGCGCTGGAGCGGCTGCGACCTGAGCAGGAGGAGACCGCCGAGACCGCCCGCAGGTGGCACACGCGCTTGTACGCGGTCTTCATCGCGTTGCCCAAGACCGGCGCGACCAAGGAGCTCTTCCAGCGGTGGGTCATCGACAAGAGCGACTGGGACGGGTTCCTGAAGATGCTCGACCAGATGGGCAACGGCGAGGGCTCTTCGGCGGCGCAGGAAGAGATGAACGAGCGCCCGCTGTGGTGGGTGCTGGGCACGTCGCTCGCGTTCGAGGCCCTGGTGCTGGCCCTGGCCTGCTGGATCTTCTGCCGGCGGGATTTCTGACACTTCGAGCCCATCGGATCATCCCATACACTCAAGGCCCTATGACCCAGCCGATCGATCATCTGCGTTCGCTCATCCGCGACGTGCCGGACTTTCCGAAGCCGGGGATCGTGTTCAAGGACTTCACGCCGCTCATCCGCGACCCGGCGGGGCTCGCGCTCGCGGTGGAGCTCATGGTGAATCCCTTCCGCGGGCGATCGCTCGGGGGCAAGGCGGTGGGCGGGGTGGATCTGGTGGTCGGGGCCGAGAGCCGGGGGTTCATCTTCGGGATGGCCATGGCCCAGGCCCTGAGCGCGGGATTCGTGCCGGTGCGCAAGCCCGGCAAGCTCCCGCGGGCCAAGGCGAGCATCAGCTACGAGCTGGAGTACGGGCACGACACGCTGGAGATCCACACCGACGCGATCCAGCCGGGGCAGCGGGTGCTCATGGTCGATGACCTGCTGGCCACCGGGGGGACGATGCACGCCTGCTGCAAGCTCGTGCAGGGGATGCGTGCGGAGATCGTCGGCGTCGCCGTGCTCATCGAGCTCGACGCGCTCAAGGGCCGAGAGTCGGTGAAGCAGTTCGGCCCGGTGCACTCGGTGCTGCGGTACTGAGTGGCTGTCGACGCGGCGAAGAACCGGACAATCCAGAGCCGCACGACCAGGAACCGGACTGCGAACACGCCGGCCGGTTAGAGGCTCATGCCCGCACATGCGGGGATGAGCCACTAACCCCTTTCCGCTTCACTCTGCCAGCCGTCGCGTCCCGCGGGTGCCCGCGCGGTCAGGTTTGCGCGCGCACCGGTGGCACGCCGCGGGGGCGTGCGGGAAGAACGGCAAGATTTTTTGCGTCGTTGTGCCACAACGACTTGCGATCGCGGAGGCGTCCGCGCGTGCCGGCTGTGCGCGCGCAAACGTGACGCTCGGCCCATGGGTAAGGCCCGAGCGCGGGCCGCCGGGCCGCACCCGTGACATGGGCCGGCCCAACAACCCCGGACACGCCGACGCACCGTGCATGCTCTGCAGGGCTGGCGAGGCGTGTCCATTGTCAGAGATCGCGGCGGGTGATCGCGGGCGTGTGGCCCGGGGTCGGCCCGTCGCCGTCGGCCCACTGGGCCGGGGGAGATGCATCATGTCGGAACTGCGCACGGTGAGGTGTTCGGACGTCAAGCACGAGCCGGTGAGCTGGCTGTGGCCGGGGCGGATCGCACGGGGCAAGGTGACGCTCATGGCGGGAGATCCGGGGCTGGGCAAGAGCTTCGTGACCTGCGACATCGCGGCCAGGTGCACGCTGGCGGGCGGGTTCGGGGGCGACTGGCCCGATCAGCCCACGCCCCTGCAGGCCCCGGGGGACGTGCTGTTCATGAACGCCGAGGACGACTGGGGGGACACGATCCGGCCGCGGCTGGAGGCGGCGGGCGCGGATCTGTCGCGCGTGCACCTGGTGGAGGGCGTGGATCGCCCGGAGCGTTCGCGCCTGGACATGGTCACGCTCGATCGCGACATCGACGCCATCAAGCGGACGCTCAAGAAGTGCGCCCGGCCCCGGCTGGTGGTGATCGATCCGATCAGCGCGTTCATGGGCAACGCCGACGCCAACAGCAACGCCGAGGTCCGCGCCGTGCTCGCGGATCTGTCCAGGGTCGCCGCGCTCACCGGTGCGGCGGTGCTGTGCGTGACGCACCTGAACAAGTCGGGGATGAGCCAGCAGCACAGCAAGGTGGTCTACCGGACGATGGGCTCGCTGGCGTTCACCGCCGCGGCGAGGATGGTGTGGTACGTCTGCGCCCTGCACGGCGACCAGAAGGTGCGGGCGATGACGCTCGTGAAATCCAACCTCAAGACCGGCGCCAAGGGCGCGTCGTTCGAGATCGTCGACGGGAAGGTGCAGTGGCTGGAGACCAACCTGGCCCTGAGCGCCGACCAGGCCGACGACTGGAAGATGCCCGACACCGAGGACCTGATCTCCACCACGCGCGAGGCGGTGGACTTCCTGAAAACGCTGCTCAAGGACAACGACGGGGCGATCGAGGCCGGACGGGCCATCAAGCTCGCGCTGGAAGCCGGGATCAGCATGGCCAGCATCAAGCGAGCCAAGAAGCTCGCCCGCATCGTGGCCCGGCGCAGCGACACCGGCGGCAACGCCCGCCCCTGGCTCTGGACCGTGGCACGCCCAGGCGACAACGCCGAGGACGATGAGGGCCCGATGCTGCTGTAGCCGCACGCGGGACGCGGGGGGGAGG
>DHLW01000095.1:6280-6993 GCA_002405485.1 Phycisphaerales bacterium UBA4658 | reverse complement strand
AAAACCACAGCCGACGCAACTCAAACTCCTGCGAGGCAACCCTGTCTGCCGGCCGCTTATCTACTCTTAACCGCAGCCGCCCACGGACGGCAGTGTGATTCCGCAGCACCTGGGCGAGGTCGCCGCCGCCAGGTGGGCGGAACTGTTGCCGATGCTCCAGGCGACTCGTGTGATGACGCGGGCTGATGTAGAGGCTCTCGCCCGCTACTGCGACACGTGGGAGTGGTGGCTTGCGGTCCGTGCGAAGTTGAAGGCTGAAGGCGACACGTACCCGATCCTGAATGATGGCGGCGAGGTGAAGTACATCGCCCAGCGGCCCGAGGTGTCGATTGCTCACAAGCTCGCACAGCAGCTGCGGCAGCTCGAGGCAGATTTCGGCTTGTCGCCGGCCGCTCGGGTGTCGCTGAAGGTGGAGCCGGATGCCAAGCAAGAGAGCACGATCGAAAAGTTCCTCAAGCTCAAGGCTGCCTCCAAGAAGGCAAACTGAGTCCGCCCCAGGCTTTTGGTGGGACTCGACGGCTGCGGAATTGGTCGTGAAGTTCATCGAGGGTGTGTGTTGCCACACCAAGGACTCCCCGACCGCGAAGGCCGGCGAGCAGATGAAGCTCCTGCGGTGGCACGTCGAGGACGTGATCGAGCCGCTGTACGGGTGGAAGGTGGACGGCGAGGACACGCGGCGGTATCGGCTCGCCTACCTTGAGGTGCCGAAGAAA
>DHLW01000095.1:767-6058 GCA_002405485.1 Phycisphaerales bacterium UBA4658 | reverse complement strand
GTGGACTCGCGGAAGACGATTGTCTGTGCTGCGACCGGGTCGAGCATGCGGGTCATCTCTCGGGACGCCGGGGCGGCCGAGGGTCCGTCCTACTCGTTCGTGTTCTGCGACGAACTGCACGCGTGGCCCGACCGACGGCTCTTCGAGGCCCTGCGGTATTCGGGCCGATCCCGGCGCGAGCCGCTGCTTTGCACCATCACCACGGCCGGCGACCGTCGCGACACGATCTGCTGGGAGCAGCACGAGTACGCGGAGCAAGTGATTGCCGACCCGAAGTACGACCCACGCTTCTATGGCAAGATTTTCGGCGCGAAAACGGACGGCACCGAAGACTACTTCGACCCCGCCGTCTGGCGTCGATGCAATCCCGGTATGGGCGTGACCATGACCGAGGAGTCATTCGCAGCCGACGCCCAGGAGGCCCGCAACAAGGCGACGAAGCTCAACGGGTGGCTGCGGTACTCGCTCGGGGTATGGACGGAATCCAGCCAGCGGTGGCTGGACCCGGAGAAGTGGGCCGCGTGCTCGCAACCTCCGGCATCACCGTTTGCCGGGCGGAAGTGCATCCTCGGAATGGACTTGTCCAAGAGCACCGACCTTTCGGCGATGGTCGCTCTGTACCCCTGCGAGAACGACGAGTTCGAGGTGGACGCGATGTTCTGGGCTCCCCGCGACCTCATCATGGAGCGGGAGCGGACGGACCGCCAGCCGTTCCAGCACTGGGTCAATTCGGGGTTCATCACGGCGACGGACGGCAACGTGATCGACCACTCAAAGATTCGCGAATACGTGCTGGAGTACGCCAAAACGCACCAGGTTGAGCGGGTCTACATGGACCTGACGGGGGCGGTGCAACTGGCGGTTGAACTGCAAGGGGCGGGGTTGCACGTGGAAGGATGGTCGCAAGGGTTCCGCGGCATGAGTTCGGGCACGAAGCGGCTCGAAAGCCTCGTGCTGCAGAACCGCATCCGGCATGGCGGGAATCCCGTCCTGTCATGGATGGCCGCGAATGTGACCGTGGAGACAAACGCGTTCGAGGACGTTCGCCCCGTGAAGAAGAAAAGCACGGGACGCATTGACGGGATCGTGGCTCTCATCTTCGCCCTCGGCGGCTGGGAGTCCAACCAGATCAAAAACAAGCCTGCCGCCGCACCCTCCATCCTCCTCATATGATCGCCCAAAACACCCGCATCCTTTGGCTCCCTGGTGCCGACGAGCGGCACTTCGACTATGAATCCGGTGGGTGGTCTGGCGGCGGCCGGAACCCGGCCGGCGTGCGGATTGACCCCGAGACGGCGCTGCGTTCGACCGTGGTTCTCGCGTGCGTCCGCGTCCTGTCTTCCAGCGTGGCCGGGCTGCCGCTGCATCTGTACCGGCGGCTCCCGAGCGGGGGCAAGGAGCTCGCCCGCGAGAACCCGCTGTATCGCGTCCTGCATGACCGGCCGAACTCGTGGCAGAGCAGCTACGAATGGCGAGAGCAGGTCATGCTCCACCTGCTGACGCATGGGCAGGCGTTCGTCGAGATCAGCGGCTCGGGCCCGCAAACGCAGCTGGTGGCGTTGCATCCGAGTCGGATGAAGGTCGAGCAGATTGAGAACGGGCGTCTGCGGTACACGTACCGAGAGGCGTCGGGCGGGAGCACGGTCTACGCCCAGGACGCCATCATGCACCTGCGGTGGTTGAGCGACGACGGCGTAAACGGCATGGTGCCGGTGGAGCTGGCGAAGGATGCCATCGGGCTCGCTCGGGCGTGCGAAATCCACGGGGCGAGTTTCTTCGCGAACGGTGCCCGCCCTGGCATCGTGCTTTCCACGGATCAGACGCTTTCGCCCGAGGCGGCGATGAACACGCGGGACCAGTGGGAGCGGGCACACCGCGGGCCGGATCGGGCACACCGGACGGCGGTGCTGCAAGGCGGGCTGAAGGTCAACGAGCTCGGCGGCAACAACCAGGAAGCCCAGTTCCTCGAGGCCCGCCGGTTCCAGGTCGAGGAGGTCTGCCGGATCTACGGGGTGCCTCCGCACCTGGTGGGCGACCTGTCGCGGTCGTCGTTCAGCAACATCGAGCAGCAGAGTCTCGACTACGTGCAGAACGGGCTGATGCCGTGGCTGCGTCGGATTGAGTCGGCGATCGCTCGTGACCTCGTGGACGGCGAGGAGCTCTTCGCGGAGTTCGACGTGCGTGGTGCCCTGCGGGCGGACGCCGCGGGCCGGGCGAGCTACTACAACGCGATGTGGAATCTCGGCGTGCTGAGCGTCAACGAGATCCGGGCTGCCGAGAACCTGAACCCGGTCGAAGGCGGGGATGTCCGGTTCGTGCAACTCAATATGCAGACGCTGGACAAGGCGGTGGCCCAGCCCGAGCCGGTGGTCGAGGAGATCGTCACCGAAACGGCTACCGATGAGGCTGTGGCGGCGGACGCCCCGACGGTGCTCGAGGTCTTGGAGCAGTACCGCACGGGAGCGCTGACCATTGAAGGTGCGAAGGCTCTCCTTGTGGTGGCGTTCCCCGACACGCCGGAATCCCAGCTCGACGCGATCCTCGCCGGCGTCGTGAAGAAGGAGCCCGAGCCGGTGCAGCCCGAGGCACCTGCAGAACCGGCTCCCGCGGAGCAGGCCGCCCGGTCGACGGATGAATCTCGAACGTGCGGTGCCAACCAGACCGGCGGCGGCGGATTTCAGCCTGGGAATACTTGCGGCAAGGGTGAAGGCGGCGGATCTGGTTCGGGTGGAGCAGGTAGCGGCGGAGGTGGCGATTCAGGCTCATCTTCATCGCGATACCGGGAAGCAAAGACGAAGGAAGAGGCCGAGGCTGTTGCGTCACAGTACGCAAAAAAAGTGAGTTTTCGCGGCGTTGATGTTGAGTCCGCAAACCGCATCAACAAGGCAGTCGATGAGTTTTTTCAGCATCACCCAGACATGCCACAGTTAGAAGCGATTGAGGCAAAGAAGTTCACTGGCACTTCGGCAACAGGGGATGAGTCTGCCGCAGCTAGTTACAACATGCTCTCTCACCAGATGCGTGTAAATACGGCAATACTTGGTAGCCAAAAAAAATTCGATGAATACACGAGAAAAGCAGAAGAGGCGCGGGCCTCTGTCAAAAAGGCCCTAGAAGAAGGAAGGCTTCAAGGCCGTCAGAAAGAGCTTGCCGAAATGCACTTGCAGCGAGGCAGCATTGTCGATGGCAGCATCCGTGGCGCGATAACCCACGAAATGGGCCATCACTTTGACGCGACGGTTTTGATGAAAATGCCAACGGCAGAGAGAAAAGCATTGATGGATCGACGACCGGAATACGAGCCGAAACTGAGCGCATACGCAAGCACAAACGCATTTGAGTATTTCGCCGAGTCTTACGTCGCATACCGGGTCGGTAGAGCAGATGACATTGACCCGGAACTCCTCGCTATTTTCAAGAAAAGGAGCGGCAAGAAATGACGCTCATTGTTGAAGATTTCTACGGCGCGATTACGAGGCTTGCGGAAGAGCTTGCAGCTGAGGAGCCTGCCAAGCGGGCTGCCCGGTCGCTGCCCGAGGCCCGCGCCCTAACGCTCTCGATCGACTTCGACCGCACGTTCTCCGCAGACCCGCAGCTGTGGGGCGAGTTCGCCCGCACGGCGGTGGCGGACGGGAACACGGTCGTGATGGTGAGCCGTCGCGAGGACACGCCCGAGGATCGCCAGACCGTGACCGACACGCTTGGTGACTACGCCGACGCGTTCAGCCAGGTGCTGCTGGTGGGCGACCGGCTCAAGGACGAGGCGGCGAAAGAGGCGGGCATCGAGGTCGATGTTTGGGTGGATGACTCGCCGCAGTTCATTCGGTCGGAACCCGCTCCCGAGTAGCCGCATGGTGACGCTGGACACTCGCTACGGGCGGATCACGGTGCGGAGCGTTGACCTCCTGCCGCGAGTTCTCGGGTACGTCCGCGATGCCGCAGGGATGCGGGCGTGGTGCCCAGGTGCGTCTCCACCGGACAACTCGTGCCCGCCGCACAACAAGGGCGGCAAGGGTGGTGGTGGCGGGAAGTCAGGTGGCGGCAAGGCTGGCGGGAAGTCAAAGGCTGGCACTGGCAAGAAGGGAGACAAGCCCGACGCAGCCAAAGGCACAAAGTCCAAGAAGGACGGCGGCGATTCTGCCAAGGCAGACAAGGCTGCCTACGACAAGTTCAAGAAAAAGGAGGACGTTCTTTCCAAAAAGATTATGGATGCCGTGATCGCCGGGGACACCCAAGCGGCACTGAAGCTGAAAAAACAAAAGGACAAGCTCTACGCAGACAACCGCCCCGTCCTTGACAGGGTAGAAGCGGACCGACAAAGACAGACGACGCAATCAGTGCGAGACAAGTTCGGCGAAAGTGTGCAGGTGTCCAACGACAGCTCGCCGGCAGTGCGAACGCACATTGCGGACCTGGATCGTGTTCCTCCAGATGTTGCCAGAGCTGCAGCGGCAGCTGGCGTCACAGTACAGGTTGCAGATGGACCCGTGCCGACCTTCGCAGGCATGGAGCATCATGCAGGACGAAGGCCGAGAGGGTGGCCCCCAGGAACGACATGGGATGAAGTTGGAGGCGCTTACGATCCGTCCCGAAGGGTGGTCATTGCCGGGGCTGGGCAACACAACTCGACATCATTGGTTTTGCACGAATATGGGCACGCGATTGGTTTTGCATCTGGAGCACATGACACTGAGGAGTGGAGTGGCATTCACAGAGATACGTTCCCTCGGCTTGATCCGTACTCGCAGCAGGGCGGCCCAGGAAGCGCAGTTGGCAGGCAGGAATTGTGGGCCGAAGCATATGCGGTCCACACGCGGCATGGCCCCGCGGAAACTGAACGTCGGTACGGAACTCGCGTACGATCGTATGTGGAGCGTGAAGTGTCTAATTTTGGGAAGCGTGGGTCGAAACCACCGAAGCAATCAAAGCCACGCACCCCGAGAACCCCCAAGCCGAAGGTTGAATCCAAGCCAAAGCCAAAGGCTGCTCCAAAGCCGAGAAAACCGAGGTCGCCGAAGGGTAAGTCCAAATGATGCCAGTCAGGTTGAGCAACGGAAATATCCGGGCTCCGATGCGTGCCTCCGACGAAGAGTCTGGGATTGTTGCGGACGGATTTGTTGAGCTGTCTCCAGCTGACGCCGACTACGAAAAGTGGGATCGCTGGATGAAAAGCGACGAGTACAAACTGCGTCTGGCAATGCAGGGGGAGCCTCTTAATGAGGTATGACCACATCGACTTCACGCCGCCGGCTGGCGTCCGCGAGGAGGCGGCGAAGGGGTTAGCGTGGCGA
>DHLW01000095.1:0-749 GCA_002405485.1 Phycisphaerales bacterium UBA4658 | reverse complement strand
GCTCACGAAGATCGACCCGCTGCCCGAGCCGCCGCCAGAGGAGCGGAAGACGCGGAGGCGGAAGCGTGGCAGCTAGGTACGACCACATCGACTTCACGCCGCCCGCTGGCGTGCGAGAGGAAGCACGGAAAGGACTTGAGTGGCGACGCGAATACGGCCGAGGCGGCACGGCAGTCGGCGTTGCTCGCGCTCGCGACCTGAGCAACGGAGTGAACATCAGCCCGGAGACTGCACGCCGGATGAAGGCGTTCTTCGACCGGCATCAAGTCAACGTCGGAAAGACAGGCTGGAGTCCCGGTGAAGACGGCTGGCCCTCGAACGCTCGCATCGCGTGGGCTTTGTGGGGCTCGGACCCCGGTTGGGCGTGGAGTCGGAAGCTGGTCGAACAGATGAACGCAGCAGACGAGAACGACAGGAGCACAATCATGGCGAACATCGAGCGACGTGCCCTGGCGATCGACGACGTGGAGTCGGCGGTGCCGCTGCTCACGGTCGAGAGCCGCAGCGAAGACGGCAGCGACCGCGAGTACATCGTCGGCTACGCCGCGAAGTTCGGCGTGCTGTCGCTCGACCTCGGCGACTTCGTCGAGCGGATCGATCCGGGTGCCTTCGGCATCGTGTCCGAGCGTCGCGGGCGTCGCACGCCGCTCGAGACTCGGGCGCTCTGGAACCACGACCCGAACTATCCGCTCGCCCGCTACCCAGGCACGTTGAAGCTGTCGGTTGATGATGTCGGGCTGAGGTACGAG
>DHLW01000103.1:12119-12317 GCA_002405485.1 Phycisphaerales bacterium UBA4658 | reverse complement strand
TACCTCCGCAAAATGTCCCCCTCCGCCGACGCTCGCCAGTTACGCGAAGAGCAGAAGTCCAACCCACTCGCGATCCTGCCCGCCTCGGCCGCACGTGCCACATCGCAGAGTCTCGTCGCAGAGGGCGCCGAGATGGTCGGCAACTACGCCCTCCGCATCCGCTTCTCCGATGGGCACGACACGGGCATCTACTCCTGG
>DHLW01000103.1:0-12093 GCA_002405485.1 Phycisphaerales bacterium UBA4658 | reverse complement strand
GGGCAGGAGGTGCTGCAGACCGGCAAGCGCGGCGTGGACATCGTCGCGCTCGAGCCGGTGGGGCACTACGCCGTCCAGCCCACCTTCAGCGACGGCCACGACACGGGCATCTACTCCTGGGCCTATCTCCGCGAGATCGATCCCGCCAACGCCGAGAAGAAGTCCGGTGGCCCGCCGACCAGCGACAGCACCTGAAAGGTGCTTTGCTTTGGTGGCACTGGCGTCCCGCCTGTGTGCTTTGCGTGCCTTTTCGAACACAGGCCAGAGGCCTGTGCCACCAATCCAACCGTCTGCAATGCCCTCTCTTGCACGGTATCGTTGAGACAATGTCCGAGGCCGATGCCAGCAACTCTCCCAAACCTGCGCTCGTGCCGCTGACCGCCGCGCTCTCCACCGTGCGCGGCGTCCGCACCGATCGGGCCGAGGGCCTTGCTCGCCTCGGGATCAACACCGTCGCCGATCTCACCCGCCATCTCCCGATGCGCTACGAGCGGCTGGAGCCGCTCACGCCTATCGGCGAGCTCAAGTCCGGCGTGATCGGCACCGTCAGCGCCGAGATCACCGCGACCCGCATCGTCCGCCACGGGAAGCGCCCACGCTTTGAGGCCGTGCTCGCCGATCACACCGGACGACTCGATCTTGTCTTCTTCAACGCAACCTATTTGCAGAGCAAGCTCATCCCCGGCCTGCGGATTCGTGTGCAGGGCGATGTCCGCCAGCGGGGACCGGGCCTGCAAATGGCCAACCCCAAGTGGTGGAAGGCCGACGCCGATAGTCCGGACGTCGCCGAGACCGCCGTCGAGGCACGGATCCGCCCGGTCTACTCCGCCAGTGAGCAGGTGCCGTCACCAGCGATCGAGCAAACGGTCGGACTCGTGCTGAGCGACGCTCTCGCACAGATCGAGGATCATCTCTCGCCCGAGTATCGGGCCAAGCGATCGCTCCCCGAGCTGCGCGAGGCGTATCGGATGGCCCACACCCCTGCGAACATGGAAGAGACCAAGGAAGCCCGCCGCCGGCTCGCCTTCGACGAACTGCTCATGCTCCAACTCGGCGTCTTCCTGCGTCGCCAGCAGATGCGTTCCGCCGTCCGCGCCCCAAAGCTCCTCGTCACGCCCGAGATCGACGCGTCGATCCGCGCCCGCTTCCCCTTCCCGCTCACGAACGCACAGGACCGCGTCGTTCGCGAGATCGCCCGAGACCTCCGCGCCGACCGCCCGGCCAATCGCCTGATCCAGGGCGATGTCGGCAGCGGCAAGACGGTCGTCGCGCTCTACGCCATGCTCGCCGCCGTCGCCTGCGACGCACAGGCCGCGATCATGGCTCCCACGGAACTCCTCGCCGAGCAGCACTTTCTTTCCATCTCGCGCATGCTCAGCGGCTCCACGGTTCGCGTCGAGCTGCTCATCGGGGCACTTTCCGAAGCCGAGAAGCTCGACGTGCTCTCTCGCCTGGCGGCGGGAAGGATCGACATTCTCGTCGGAACCCACGCCATGCTCACCGAGCGGGTGCGCTTCGCGAACCTCGCCGTCGCGGTGATCGACGAGCAGCACCGCTTCGGCGTGCATCAGCGTGCCGCACTCCGCAGCAAGGGCGAGGACGCCGAGCCCGGCACAAAGCCCGCCGCCCCGCACGTGATCGTCATGACCGCGACCCCCATCCCGCGGACGCTTGCGCTGACGCTCTTTGGCGATCTTGACGTCTCCATCATCGACGAGTTGCCCCCGGGACGCACGACCATCATCACCCGCGTCGTTCCCGCCGAACGCTCCGGCGAGGTCTACGCCTACGCCCGCAAGCGGATCGACTCCGGCGAGCAGGTCTATGTCGTCACTCCGGCGATCGACACCGGCGCATCCGCCGACGACACCGGCGATCAGCCCCGCGACGCCGAACTCAACGACCTTCGCAGCGTGCTGGCCCGGCTGGAGCAGGGCGAGTTTGCCGGCTGTCGCATCGCCGCGCTACACGGCCGCCTCAAGCGAGCCACCCGCGAAGCCGCCATGCACCGCTTCCGCGACGGCAAAGTCGACGCGCTCGTCGCCACCACCGTCATCGAAGTCGGCGTCGACGTCCCCAATGCCACCGTCATGATCATCGAACACGCCGACCGCTTCGGGCTTGCCCAGCTCCATCAGCTCCGCGGCCGCGTCGGGCGCGGGGGCAAGCAATCCCTTTGCGTTCTACTCGCTTCCCCCCCACCACTCACGCCCGAGGGCGAGGCCCGACTCGCCGCCATGGCCGCAACCAGTGACGGCTTCGAGATCGCCGAGAAAGACCTCGAGCTCCGCGGCCCCGGCGAGGTCTTCGGGATGCGCCAGGCCGGCGCGCCGCCCTTCCGCGTCGCGGATCTCATGCGCGACCGCGAGCTGCTCGCACTCGCTCGCCGCGATGCCAAAAAGTGGATCGATGAGTCCCCCACGCTCCACGCCCAGGGCGAAGACCTGCTCCGCAAGCGGCTGCTCAAGCTCCATGGCCAGTGGCTGGGCATCGGCGATGTCGGATGATCAGCGCGCGTTCTCTTCGCGTATCGCAAGATGCCGCGAAACGAACGTTCCGATCCGACGCTTCATCTCGTCATCGAACAGCCCGAAGTGCCCCTTGTCCGGCACGATCGCCAGATCCAGCAAGACACCGGCACGCCTCGCCGCATCGTCGATCCGGCGTGCGTGCCGAACGCCCACGATCTGGTCCTGTTGTCCATGGATCAGCAGCACCGGCCGGGAACCCATCGCCAGGACGTTCACCTCCGCATCAAGCCCCGGCTTGATCAGCCACGGCCCGATCACCGGAACCACATCCCCGGCGATTCCAGGCCAACTGGAGAACGTCGCCACCGACACCACGCATCGGATGCCCGGATCCTCGGCGGCAAGCTGCAGGGCGAACTTGCCGCCGAGCGAGTAGCCGAAGACCCCGATGCGATCCGGATCGACGTCGCTCCGACGTCGAAGAGCGGCAAGCGCCGCCCTCGCGTCGATGAGCAACTCGCGCCTGGTCAGCATCCGCTCCGGTGTGGACTTTCCGAAGCCCCGATAGTCGAACAGCAGCACCCCCACGCCATGCGCAGGCAGATAGTCCGACGTTGGCGCGTGGTCCTCCACATCGCCCATGTTGCCGTGACAGTGCAGGACCGCGGGCGCACGCGTCCCGGGTTCCACGCCTGACGGGGGCATCCACCACGCGTGCAGCACTCGGCCGTCGGGCGTCGGGATGAACATCTCCTCAAAGCCCGCTCGCAGCACCGGCGACGACGCCGCCGGGTGAAAGAAGTTCAGCGACTCCAGAATCGCCGTCTGACGGACGACCAAAAGCCCGAGCACCAGAGCCGCCACCATCGCCGCCGGTCGCTTGAGGCGGCCTGCCGTGCTCTTCTTCGTGCTCTCCGCGGCAGCCGCGTCTGGCTCCACACCCGGCATCAACGTCCCCCAAAGCCCATCTGCGCGTTGAAGTCCTTCGATCGGCCCCGCGGGATCGTCAGCGTCGTCCAGTTGTCACGATTCACGATCCGCGCGACAAGCACGATTTGCCCGACGTGATAGCTCGTATGCGCAAGCGATCGAGCCAGCGCTCCGGGGACCGTGTACGGCTCGCCCCGAATCGTCACCGTCCACCCGGCGTGTTCCGCTCGAAGCCCGCTCAAGGCGTCGAACATGCAGCGCCACCCGGCCTCCCAGTGTCCGAGAATCTCGCCCCGATCGCGAAACGAGTCGACAAACTCCGCGTCGCGATCGCGCCAGGGTTTCTCGCCGTCGGTCGTCAGGAACTCCGTGTACCGGGACATGAAGTTGCCCGCCACGTGCTTCATGATCACCGCGATGGAGTTCGTGTTCTCGTCCAGCGGACGCCGCAGGTCCGCGTCAGAGACCTGCGCGATCGCGCGATCCGCCAGCGACTTCTGTGCCGTGAACGCGTCGCGATACGACTGAAAGACTGTTTCGCCGCCAAGCATGCGCCATGCTAGGGCTGCGATGCACTCCGTGCCCGGGGTCGAGTGCTCTACGCGAAGATGGACTTCATCCCGAGCGCACGCCGGAGATCGGCGATCTGCCCGCAGTGCGTCCCGTTGTGGAACGCCAGCCGAAGTCCCGACGCCCAGATCGGAATCTGGATGTTGCCCCAGGTGATCATCTCGTCCAGCCGAGACTCAGGGAGCATCCGGAACACCGTCGCGTATCGCTCGCATGCCGAGTCAAAGATCTCAACACACCTCGACCGGGACGGATACAGCAGGGGATTGTCCACCGGCGTTGAACCAAAGCTCACCGTCTCGGCGTCGTACCGCATCGGCGGGGCCCGGTGCATTCCCGCCGACGGAGACTGCCGAATCCCCGTGCGATCCCCCAGATCGACCTGGCTGATCAGAAAGTCCCGCTCCGGAACCGGATCGGAGGTGATCCGCTCCAGACCGCGATGCAGCGTGAGCGCACAGTGACCGAGACACCACGCCAGGTGATTCGGCAGATTCGGCGCCTGACGCGTGTGCGAGTGGTCATCAAAGCCGACGAGATACCGGCTCAAGAGCGACCGACTCGCCAGGATCGCCTCGGCAATCGTCTCGGCTCGCGTGGCCGGCCCGGCAGATGAGTGCAGCATGTCGCCTCCCGAACGCTCATCCCCACCCTGCCCCCCCACAAAGACCACACGCCCGGCACAGTCGCCCAACAACCCCGCCCCCGACGTCAGCCAGGTACGCCCAAGCCAGCCTCTCACAAGTCCATCCGCACCGATCGCGCCCGATCCTTCACGCCAAGACGTTACCAGTTGATTCGGGAAAGTCTGCGCAGAGGTTCGCCTGCATCCGCAAGTCACCGCAGATCGCAAGTCCTTGAAAGCGCCCTGCCGGCATTTGCCCGGATCACGCGACCAGACGAACCCAGGCGTCGGATCCTCATCGGACCATGCATGCAGCCGAAACCCCGCCCCCCGGCCGTTACTTGCCGCTGGGAACCTGCGCCGCCTTGCTCATTCTGGCGGAGCTTTCCTCGTCCGAAAGCGTCACCCGGACGTGTCGGCCGGCCAGGCGATCCGCCGAACCCGCCAGCACGAAACGCTTCACGATCGTCTCCCCTGGGGGAAGGCCCGCGATCTGCGACTGCTGGGAGGGTGTCTCGCGAGCCGTCACCTCGATCCGCAGATTCCGAGGCGATGACCCCCGATTCGTCACGCTGGCCTGGACCACCACATTCGATTCCGAGCCGTGAGGGACCACGATCACCTCTGGCAGAAGGTCCAGGTCCACCAGGCCGAACTCCACCCGCGTGCCCACGCGGATCGGCGGGTACTGCCGATCCGCAAGCACCCGAGCCGTCAGCATCACGTCTTTGGTTCCTGCAAGCGATCCCGGTCCGATCGAGAGCATGACCGGCAGGCTCAGCGTCTGCCCCGGAGCGGCGGAGAACTCCAGAACATTGGGCTCCACCCGCCACTCGGCGCCGCGCGGCTTGGTCGGGTCATCCACCTTCCGCACCTGCACCTGACCGGTGATCCGGATCGGCCAGGGATTCGTCAGCACCACCCGGTGCTCGTGCTCCGTGCCCACGGCCGGTATGAATGACGGCTCAAACTTGAGCGACCCGGAGAACAGCGCGAGATACGCGTCAACGTTCTCAATGATCACCGGCTCCTCGGTCAGCGGCACACGGATCTGCACCGATCCCGCGCTCGCTGAGGACACAGGACGCGAGTTCCCGAAAGGATCCACAGCGTCCACGAAAGCGGTGATCGTGAACACGTCGACATACGACCGGTCCTCGGGGGCCGACTCGTTCCAAGCGATCACACACGCACGCGTCAGCGACTCCCCGACCTGCCTGCTCTGCCCTCGCCCCGACCGTTGAGCCAGCAGCAGCGCACGCACCCCCTCGGGAGCGGCCACCGTGCCGATGACGCGCCGATCCGACAGCCGATCGGCCAGATGTGTCATCACCGCCAGTTCAGGCCTCGGATGCAGCGTCGTCTGACCGGACTCTCCCTGTTCGAGGATTGCGTCCGCCAGCGCAAGCCGCGCTGGCGGAACACTGTCGAGGGGCTCCCCCATCGCCGCCCAGAACTCAACAATCCGCCGCGCCGCTTCGATCGTGCGCGCTCGTGCCCCGAATCGCTCCATCTCAGGGAGCTCCGGCGCCACCGTGAGCTCGAAAGGAGCGCGTTCTCGGGATCGGGCCTGCCAGACCGTGGCCAGATCCTGCATCACCATCGGCGAGAAACCCAGCGGAAACTGGATCACCATAGCATCAGCGTCGACCTGCTCCGGGCCGATCTCCGGGATGGACCGATCGGCCTGCCAGGGAAGCACGATCCGCGGCCCAGGCACCAGCCGCGAGACTAGCGATCGCATGTTCGCGATTCCGGACGCAGGATCCTGACGGACGACCGACGGGTCCCCGAACTTCCCGACCTGGTATCGCACGACACGCTGCCCGAAGACATCCAAAGTGGGATCGAGGTAGGGCTTCCAGGCGTTCGCATCGCGGCTGGAAAGCCCGATCGCGTCGGTTGCGTCCAGCAGCATTGACGATGCAAGCGTCCCCGGCACTCGGCTCAACGCCAGGGTCAGCTCCTGCCCCTGGTTCAAAAGCCGCTCGATCACCGGCGTCCGGTCCTTCAGCCGGGACCGGGACAACGACGCATCGGCCAGGGCGTCAAACGCCGGAATCGTCAGAAATCGCGTCCGGGCGGACTGCACAAAGCTCGGAAGCTGCGCGAGCGTCCGCTCAGGAAGGTCATCGGCGATCAATCCGAATCGGCTCGGATGTCGATGAGTAACGGGTGCACCATCGACCTGCCCAGCAGGACCCTTCGACGGCGATGGCACATACGCAACGAATCGCTCCGATCGAAGCACATTGACCCCGGAGGCATCGATCTCCAGAACCACCCGGAACCACCCATACTCAGATGGAGTGACAGACCATTCCAGGGGGCGACCGGAGGGATCCAGAACCGCCGAGTGCTGCTGTATCGCCCGCCCATCGACGTCGAGCAGCCGAAGTCGGGCAACGAGCGTGTCGCCCCCCTGGTCGCGAGCGCTGACAACCGCCGTCACCGGTGTCGGCGCCGTGAAGATCGAGTGCGTCTGGCCCTTGCTGGTTCCAGTCCAGAACCGAGTTCGAGGCATGAGGGCCACGGCGACATCGTCGAAGTACGCGGCCCCGGAGACATCCTCGCGCCAGACCTTGTGCTGCGACGCCGGGCCGTCGGCTGGGGTCACCTCAAACTGGCGGGGCTGCAGGAGATTCAGGTCGATCTGCAGCCAGGTGGCTGCCGCGAACTGCCCGGCAACGGTCAGCCGCACGGTCGACCAGCCTGTGGGAGAAATCACCGGCTCGGACGTGACCTCCGAACCCTCGATCGGACGCAGATTCTGATCCAGGAGACGTGCCACCAGGAAGGCACGGGCATGCTCAAGACCGGATGTGCGGATCTTGGCAGACACGGAATAGTCGGCGTCTGGAAAAACAGGGATTTCCCCCGCATCAAGGCGGAGCGAGGTAGACCCCCCAAGTGTGGGGAGCTTCACCGACGCAAGACCACTCGCAAACAGTGTCGTGTCGAACTCCGCACGGTTGAAGGGTGGGAAACCCGGGCGGCGTCGGCCGATCGGGGCGTCCGGATCGTCCTGGGCGCGACCCCATTGTGCCGGGACGGGATCCGGGTTTTGCGGTTCTTCAAAGTCGAACAGTCGCACCATCCGTCGCGCGGCGTCGGGTCGTGCCGGAGCCTGATCGGCCCGCTGCGGACCATCCGACGGCTGACCCGGCGCCTGCGCCGCCATCGCGCCAGAGAGACTCGCGGGCCAGAGCAGACAGACGAGGGCCAGGAGCATGGGGCGGCGGGGCACGGGCATCGGCTGACAGTATCGGCGAGGGGCGGGGCCGTGGCCCAAGATGTGGGGTTCCGGGCGTGCAAACCGTGAACGATTCGACTATGCTGGACCCCTACGTCGGGCATGGAGATGCCCGGTCGACTGCCGCGAACACGCGAGATGTTCGGATTAGCGGCGGGCAACATGGAGGTTGCTGCACACCATGCGTCTTGCGAAGCTCACCCTGAACGGTTTCAAGTCCTTCGCGGATCGAACTGAGTTTCGATTCGACGATCCTGTGACGGCGATCGTTGGTCCCAACGGGTGCGGGAAGAGCAACGTTGTCGACGCGGTGAAGTGGGTGCTCGGGGAGCGTTCCAGCAAGTCTTTGCGCGGCAAGGAGATGACGGACGTCATCTTCGCCGGGTCGGCGGGTCGTCGCCCTCTGGGCATGGCCAGCGTGACCCTGACATTCGAGAATCCGCTGCGGGAGTCCGGCCTTGGCGGAGAAATCCAGGGCGAGAGCGGGACGGTGGTGGCGGAAGCTCCCGTTGAAGCGGCGGCGGAGGGTGAGCGTGCGGAGGCGGGACCGGCGAATCCCGAATCAGAGACCGAGATCACGATCTCGAGGAACGTGATCAACCGCGCGCTCCCGATCGACTCGGACATCGTCGAGGGCGAGCGTCGGCTGTTTCGCGATGGGACGTCGCAGTATCTGATCAATCAGAAGCGGTGTCGGCTGAAGGACATCGTGGACCTGTTTCTGGATACGGGCATCGGGGCCGACGCGTACTCGATCATCGAGCAGGGCAAGGTCGACGCGATGCTGCTGGCTTCGCCGCAGGAGCGTCGGACGATCTTTGAAGAGGCGGCGGGGGTGGCCAAGTACAAGGCCCGCCGGATCGAGGCGGAACGGAAGCTGGAGCGGACGGAGGCCAACCTCGCGCTCACGCGCGAACAGCTTGCGCAGACCGAGCGTCGGCTCAAGACGATCCGGACCCAGGCGGCCAAAGCTCGGACGTTCAAGCAGCTCGCGGCGGAGTATGACGCGCTGCGGGGCCTCGTCGCGCTCGATCAGTACGACGACCTCCTGCGGCGGCTTGCAGGATTGACCCATCAACTGACGCAGCTCGATGCACAGCGGCGGTCCGCGGCGGAGATGCTCGCCGGGCTGGAGGCGGCCAAGCAGGAGTCGGACATCCGCCGGACCGAGCTGGCGTCGAGCCAGCGCCGAGCCGAGAGTCGGCTGCAGTCGTCGCGTCATGAGGAGCAGTCATCGCGCCAGCGGCAGGAGATGACCCGCCGGGCCATTGAGGATCTCGGGCGGCAGTCGGCCGAGGACGTCAAGCAACTCGAGGCGGTGGACACCTGGATCGGCGAGATCGCCCGGGCGGTCGCCGAGCAGGGTGGGCAGATCGGCTCGCTTGCCGAGGAACTGGCGAAGGCGGAACGGGATCTGGGGATGCTGGCCCAGGAACGATCCGTCGCGCTCGGCAAACTGAACGAAGCACGGTCGGAGCAGTCGCAGAAGCGATCTCAGGCGCAGAGCGTCGACCGGGAGCGGACCGCGCTGCTTGCGGCGGCAGAGAGCGACCGCCGGCGTGCCGCGTCGATGCGCGAGCAGATGACGTCGCTTGCGGCGAAGGCGGCGAGCAACAAAAGCGAGCAGGAGACGATCAGCGAGAGTCGTGCCCGGCAGCAGTCGGAGCTGGCACGGGTAGGCGATCGGCTCCGGATTGCCGAGGCCGACCTGGTTGGCGCGGGCGAGGCGCTGGGCAAGCTCGGGGCCGATCGAGCCGCTCTCACGAAGCAGGTCGGCGAGACACAGCAGTCGCTGGTTCGCCTGGAGAGCCGTCGCGGGACGCTGCAGGAGCTTCAGGACCGGCACGCCGGGCTGACCGACAGTGTTCGGACGGTGCTGGAGACGCGGGCGAGAGGCGAGGGCTTCGCCTCGGTGAGGGGTGTGCTCGCGGACCTCATCCAGGTCAAGCGCGAGCATGCGGCGACGGTCGAGGCGGCTCTTGGCCCGACGCTTCAAGCGCTGGTTGTGGACACGCTCCTGGATGTGCCCGGAGCAGACGAGCTCGGCAAGCTGCCAGGACGTGTGACGTTCCTGCCCGCGGCTCCGCTGGGCGAGTCGAAGCAGACGAACGCCGGCGCGGACAATCAACCGGCCGCGGGGAGCGCGTCTGAAGAGGTGGTCGGGGTCATCGGCGGGGCCACTGGGTATCTGGCCAGCGTGCGGGCGATGGTCTCGCCTCGGGGCGAAGGGGAGCAGGCCGCGCTGGTGCACGCGCTCCTGGACCGGTTGCTGAGCCGGACGTTGCTCGTCCGGGACATGGACGCCGCGATGCTGCTGGCGGCGGGCCCGATGGCCGACGCGGGCGTGCGGTTCGTCACGGGTGACGGTCGGGTTCTGGAGGGCGACCTGCGTGTGCTCGCCGGTCCATCACAGGGCGAGAGCGGCGGGGTGCTGCAGCGCGCGGCGGAGCTGGAGCAGCTTCGCGTCGAGGTGGAGAGCGTCCGAGCACGGCTGGAGTCGGACCGGCGCGCGCTGGAGCAGGCCGATGCTCAGGCCGCGGAGCTGGCCAAAGCCGAGGGCGAGTTGCGCACGCTGGTGGCGAAGTTGCAGCGTGAGGTCGTCTCTGGCGAGGCGCAGGTGGAACGGCTGGCTGCGGACCTGTCTCGGCTGCAGCGCGAGCAGACGAACCTGGCGCAGGAAGTGCAGTCGCTCGGGGATCGATGCACGAGCGTTGAGCAGGAGCAGGCGGCGACAGTGGAGCGTGCCGAGAAGCTCCGCCGACTGTACGACGAGCAGGTGGAGCAGGCGGCGGCGCTGGACGCCCGCATCGATCAGGCGCAGCGCGACGCCGACGCCGCGACCGAGAAGCTGACCCAGGCCAAGGTGCTCGCGGGGCGGTACACCGAGCAACTCTCCGCGGCCCGGCGCGAGAAGCAGCGGCTGGACTCCGCGAGCGACGAGGCCGACCGCCGACGTCGGCACCTTCAGGCACAGGCGCAGATGCGACAGGATCAGCTCGCCCACCACCAGCGGGTGATGGAGGACGCGGAGCGGGCAATCGAACAGGCGGCCGCGGAAGCGGCGGCGGCTCAGGAAGACGTGCACATCATCGGAGAAGAACTGGCCAGCGTCATCACGGTCGGCACGGAGCTTGCCGAGAAGCTCAACGCGGCCCGGCTGCAGGCCGGGATCATCGAGCGCGACTGGCACGGGCTGGAAGTGGCCCGTCGCGAAGTCGAAGTGAAGCGAGAGAACCTGGAGGAGCGGTCGGTGCAGGAACTGAACCTGAACCTGCCGATGGAGCATCCGGGATACGTGGCGGCGGTCGAGGATCAGGAGCACGGCACGTTCATTCGTCTTGACCATGGGTTCGCGCTGCCGCGGATCGACGAGCTCAAGCGGCAGATCAAGGACCTTGGCAACGTCAACCTGGACGCGATCGACGAGGAGCAGATCCTGGCGTCGCGGAACGAGGACCTGATCCGGAACGTCGCGGACATCGACGCGGCGCGGGTGCAGCTCGTGGAGCTCATCACGAAGCTGAACGAGGCGAGCGAGGCTCGATTCAAGGAGACGTTCCAGGCCATCCAGTCGCGATTCAGCGGAAACGACGGGATGTTCAGGCAGCTCTTCGGCGGCGGCCGGGCCGAGGTTCGGCTCATGCCGCTGATCAAGGAAGGCCCGAACGGCGAGAAGATCGTGACCGATGAGCTGGACTGGCTGGAGAGCGGCGTGGAGGTGATCGCCAAGCCGCCGGGCAAGGAGCCCAGGAGCATCAACCAGCTTTCGGGCGGCGAGAAGACGATGACGGCGATCGCGCTCTTGCTCTCCATCTTCAAGAGCAAGCCGAGCTGTTTCTGCATCCTGGACGAAGTCGACGCCGCGCTGGACGAGGCGAACGTGGAGCGGTTCTGCAACGTGGTGCACAAGTTCCTGGACCACTCGCACTTCATCGTCATCACGCACCGCAAGCGGACGATGGCGAGTGCGGATCGGCTGTATGGCGTGACGATGCAGGAGCGCGGCGTGAGCAAGCGTGTGACCGTGAAGGTCGACCAGGTCGGAGACAAGGGCGAGATCGCCCGGACTGCGATCGACGCGCACGAGGCCGACGAGGCCCCGGAGGCGCCGATCGATCACGTGATCCACACCGGGCACGCGTTTGATCCCAAACCGGCTCCGCAGGCCGAGGAATCGGCCCCGAAGCGCCGTCGTGGCGCAGCGGCGGCTGTTGTGGCGACCGAGCCGGAACCCAGGCCAAGCG
>DHLW01000084.1:439-12318 GCA_002405485.1 Phycisphaerales bacterium UBA4658 | reverse complement strand
GACCACAACGCGAACCTGATCGCGTTGACGGACAGCCAGGGCCACGTTGCGGCGCAGTATTCGTACACTCCCTACGGCGAGCCGCTTCACGCTGGGAACAGCTCCAGTGGCGGCGGAGCCGAGTTCGCCTCGAGCGTTCAAGGCTCGACGACGTTCGGTTCTTTGGCAAGTGCAGAGTCGGTGCTGGCAGCGCGCGGGAATCGCATCGGCCACCAGGGCCTGCGTGCCGATCGGTTTGATCGGCCGTGGGATTCGCCGCTGGATCCGTTCTCGGCGACGGGCGTTCCCGGCACACCTTCCGCCGACGGATACCGGGTGGTGTATCACAACCGCAACCGGATGTACGAACCCGCCGAGGGACGGTTCCTGTCGAAGGATCCCAATGGGCTCGGGTTGCCGGTGCTGGGGGCGATGGCGCATGGGGGCCAAGCAATCGAAGCATGGTCTGTGGCCCCAGATGTACGTTCGCACTTCATCGACGGCATGAACGTTCATGTCGCGTACGACGCGATGCCGGTTTCGGCGCGGCGTTCGTCGCGGTCTCGCACCCTGCGGAACTTCTGCAGCCATCCGATGGTCCGTTCCACCACCCGGCGCGGGCGGCCCAGGCTGGTGTCATCATCTGTGCCGCGATGCGGCAGGAGCGGCTCGACGCCATGCACATGCAGCATCACTTCGCGAGAGTTCGAGTAGTACGCCTTGTCGGCCGTCTCCGCAAGGTGATCAAGAGAGGGATTCAATGGTCTGCAGATCACGCCGCTCGCTCAGTCTTCGGCGGGAATGACTTGGGTGAAGCCGGATCACGGTGCCAGGAGTCATTGCCCGGCAACAGGCGGAGACGCCGGTTCAGGCGACCAGCCTGATGCACGAACCGGAGCCGTCGGCGGCTCCGCTCAACCGCCCGGGCTCTCTCGTGTGTCCTTCGGACTCAACGACTGGCGGGTGCTTGCTTCAATCTCTCGCCATCGCCTGGCATTTACGTCATCGTCCATCCGCCGATACGACCACACGATCGCACCTGCGATTCGAGTTCTGAGAGCGGCCACCGCTGGTTCGGACTGTGAGCAATCGAACGCGCGCTCGAGGTAGGTGAGTGACTCTCTTGGTGCTCCCGCCGCGGAGAGGATCGTTCCCACCTGGAGAAGGACCGTCACCACGCCGCGGCTGCACGGAGGCGCCTCGTCGAGCAACTCAGCGAGAGCGGCGTCTGCCTCGGCAACAGCTCTCTCACGCTCACCGGTGAACATCAGAGCCCCTGCCACATACATGCGCGACTGCACGATCTGCTGCAGAGGAATGCCGATCGTGCGCTGCCGCGACACTGCTTCCAGCATCGGAGCGATCACTGTTGGTCCATCCCCGCGCCGGGCCTTGGCGTAGTGAAGCAGAACTGTGCCGGAAACGACGTCCGGGTGGTTCGCTCCAGAGGCCTCAAGACTTGCGGAGTGTGTCTGCTCCAGGATCGCAACGGCCTGATCGAGCTGATTGTTCTCCATGTACGAGATACCGAGCTGCCAACCCATGTTGTGCGTGTTGGGATCTCGCGGCGCGAGTCTCGTGCGGATCTCGTACCCCTCTCGGGAAAAGGGCAAACCCTGGGCTGCGGCTCCCTTTCGGCCGTAGGCGACGCCGAGATTCGAGAGTGCTGACGCACGGAGCAACTCGTTGCTCTTGCCTACATCGCTCTCGAGCATTGCACGCAGGACCTCGATGGCTTGGTCATACTTGCCGCCCGCGGAGTATGTCTGGGCAAGCGCACCGCTGGTCTTGAAGATGAGCTCTGGGGATCCCGCGGCACGGACGAACTCGGAGGCACGAATGAACCGCTGCTCCGCCTCATCTGCGCGACTCAGTCGGCTTGACACATAGCCCAGCCGAGTCATGATGTCTGTGCGCAGATTCCGAGCGCGGGGCAGCGGATCTTCGCCGAGCGGATCGATCTGCGGCGTCAGGAGAGACTCGACCGTCGCGAAGTCGCCGGTCAGATACAACGGCTCTGCGAGTGCGCTGGCGACCTCGGCCCGCACGATGATGTCGGTGGGGGGCTTGGCCAGAAAGTCCGTCGCCGCAGCTTTGAGAATCTGCTCGAACGTCGCCTTCGGTCCCAGGCGGGACGGGTGCGCCCGCATGAGCAGGTCTCGCAGATACTCCGACACCTCTTCAGACCTCGCTAGAGCCTGATCCGCTCGCGCTTTCTCGTCCTGCACTCGCTTGAGGGCGATCTCGGCGACCTGTCGATCGATCAGGGCGCGTCGGAATCCGACGATCGCCGCAAAAAAACCCGATCACCAGCGCAAGCGCGATGAGCCCTCCTGACGCGACCGGCAGCTTGTGGCGCTGCACAAACTTGCGACCGAGATACCACACCGACGGAGGTTTCGCGAGGATCGGGCGGCCCGAGAGAAAACGCTCGATGTCCGCAGCAAGCTCGCTTGCCGATGAGTACCGCTGCGCGGGATCCGGATGCGACGCCTTCAGAACAAGACAGTCCAGCTCGGTTGGCACCGCATCGAGCATGCTCCTTGAGTTGCGATTCGAAGCATGTCGCTGACTGGGCGGCACACGCGGATGTGTCGCCAGCAGGCTGCGCACGTCGCCGGAGGACCCGCCTGCAAAGATCTCGGTCGGGACCGGCAATGCTCCGGTGAGCAGCTCGTAGAGCACAACCCCAAGCGAATACACGTCTGATCGCGAATCCGCATCCGGCTGCATCGAGTCCGTCTGCTCAGGACTCATGTATCCCAGGGTCCCAAGCAGTTGCCCCGCCATGGTGTGGCCCGTTCGTCGAGCATCGCTCGCAAACAGCTTGGCGACGCCGAAGTCGATGACCTTGGGCACCGGCTGAGCGTCCTCGTCGGTCACGAGGATGTTCGAGGGCTTGAGATCCCGGTGCAGAATGCCCCGATTGTGGGCGTGCTGCACGCCCCGGCAGACCTGCACGAAGATCTCCAGCCGCTGCCTGAGAGACAGATTGTGCAAGGTCGCGTATTCAGTGATCGGCGGTCCGTCGACGAGCTCCATCGCGATGTACGAGCGACCATCCGCATCCGTGCCCGCGTCGAGCAGGCGTGCCACGTTGCGATGCTCCATCTTGGCAATGGCCTGACGTTCGTCCTCGAATCGGGCAAGAAGCTGTTGAGAGTTGAACTCCGCCCGAAGCACCTTCACCGCGGCTCGCCGGCGAATCGGGATCTCCTGGTGGGCTCGATACACGTTGCCCATGCCGCCCTGGGCGATCAGGCCTTCGACCACGAACGGACCGATCTGCTTTGGGATCAGGCCCGCGACCATCAAGCTCTCTGGAGGCGTCACCAGCGGCGTCAGCTCGCTTCCGGGCTGCACATCCACTTCCATCAGACCCGTCAGCTCTCTGGCCAGCTCCGAATCGTCCGACAATCGCCCCGCAGCCGTCGCACGCGGCGATGCGTCGTTCCAGCTCCGCGTCGGTCGACAGGAGGTGGGCTTTGGCTCACTGCGTCTGGTCACGATCCGCGAACCCACAAACGCCCGGCTCGCGTTCGATGGCGTGCGTGCCACACTCCATGCCAACAGACTCGCCTTTGACGCCTTCGTTGTTCGTCCTACCGAACAGAAGACCGGCCTGTTCAACGACGGGCAGGACGACAACACGACCTTCTGGGGTGTGTACGCCGCCATTCCGCTCGACCCCGACAAACGACTCGGCCTCGATCTCTACTACCTCGGTCTCGATCGCGAGAATACCCGATTCCAGTCCGGTGTCGGCAACGAACTGCGACACTCACTGGGCGCGCGACTCTGGGGTCGGTCCGACGGCTGGGATCACGACACCGAGGCCGTCTTCCAGTTCGGCAGTTTCGACCGCGCTACTCAGAGCGACGACATCCTCGCGTGGACGGTCGCCAGCAACACCGGATACACCCTGGAGAACGTCGCATGGAAGCCGCGCGTGGGCCTCAAGCTCAATGTTGCCAGTGGTGACAACGACGCATCCGACGGCCAGTTGGGCACCTTCAACCCGCTCTTCCCGCGAAACAACTACTTCAGCGACGCCAATCTCCTCGCGCCGTACAACTTCTTCGACGTGTATCCCACCATCAGCGTCAAGCCGCTCGAAGCGCTGACGATCACCGCGGGATGGGACGCCTTCTTTCGGTACAGCACCGACGACGCCGTGTTCTCGCCGACGGGCATCGTCATCCCCGCGGGCGCATCCGATGATTGCTTCGTCGGGAGCACCCTTTCGCTGGTCGCCGACTGGGCCATCAACAGACATCTCTCCCTCACCGCAAGCTATGCCCACTTCTTCAGAGGAGATGTCGTCAGGGACGCTGGTGGAAAGGACGTGGACTACTTCGGCATTTGGCTGACGGCGAAGTTCTGAGCGATCCGTCGATCATCGACGTCAACGGCACGAGCCACGCCGCGATCCGCACCTGTGCTCAATCGAGACGGCAGCCGGCGGCGCCCCGGTTGGCGCCCAGCTCTTGGTAGCCAAGAGCAGCGTTGCGGCGTATGTCGCGTGCATGACCCGCCAAGCGCGGCCGTCGGCCCGCGTCTTCTGGGCGACCGGGGCGTGGGGTTGCCGCTCGGCGTTGAGCAGGCGATCACGCCGCGAGAGTGGGCGTGTGTTCGTGCGTCCCAGACCCGAACGATCAGGTCCAGCCGCTCACGGCTGCCCAGCGCGTGCAGATCGCGATAGTCGATGATCGGCACGCCGCGGGTCAAGTTCATTGCCAAGATATGGACAGTTTGTCGGCGTCGCCCCGGTATCGATGACCCCGGCGATTTCGGTATGGTCCATCGTCGCCAGCTCCTGCCGCTCAGCCCGTCAATCTGCACGACCCAGAACTTCTTTTCAGATCTGCTGCGCGCCATCGCTTCCGTTTACGTGGTTGTGTGGAGGGGTTCTCCCTTGGTCAGGGGTGTTGGTGCACCACACGTGATGGGGCATCGTCTGGTTCGGGAAAGTGTTGCGGAGCAAGGACTTACATCATGAATCGTGCACTTGTGACGACTGTGGTGGCGTGTGTGTTGGCTGCGGGTTCGGCCGTTGCTCTCGGTCAGGGCTCCGCCTTCACCTATCAGGGCCAGCTCGGCAGCAATGGAACCGCCGTGAGCGGGACAGTCGACCTGCAGTTCCAGCTCTTCAACGCCGCCACCGGCGGCGCCAGCCAGAGCAGCGTCGTCACGGTGAACAATGTCAGCGTGAGCAACGGGCTGTTCTCCACGCCCGTGGACTTTGGCGTGAACCCGTACACCAGCGGGCAGCCGCTCTGGTTGCAGATCAGCGTGCGAAACCCGGCGACGACCGGCGCGTGGGTGGCGATGACGGCTCGCCAGCAGATCACGGCGGCGCCGTACAGCCTGGCGACGCGGGGGCTAGCGGTGGACGCAACGGGGAATGTCGGCATCGGAACACCGACGCCGAACCGTCCGTTGCACGTGCAGGGGAACGGCGCCGTGGTCGCGGTGGAGCGAAACGCGCCGGACCCGTCGCTGTCGTTGGCGCGGTACTTCACCAACGGCAGTTTCGCACCTGCCAAGGAGTGGAAGCGGTTCAACATCTCCGTGAGCGGGACCGGGCCGAACGTGGGCTCGCTGAACTTCGTTGATGACCAGCGCAACGTCGTGCAGAACGGGCAGCAGATCACACGGATGACAATCGACACCGACGGACGTGTGGGCATCGGGACCGAACCGATCTTCCCGTTCCTTGTTGACGTGGGTGGACGCATTTTGCTGCGATCTCAGAGCGGGGGGCTCAGCGGCGGCTTCGAGATGTCCGACTCCGACTCGGTCGCGACGTCGCGAGTCTTCGTGGGCCGCGGGGGCCCCACCGAACGGCACACGGGGGTCTTTGCGAACGGTCTGGGCTGGGCGATGGTCGTCAAGGACAACGGGAACGTCGGCATCGGCCGGAGCGATCCGCTGAGCAAGCTCCATGTGCTTGGACCCACCGGCGACGCGAACAGCAACGGCATTTTCACAGTGCAGGAGCCGGCCGGGCCGCTGGGGATGGTGATGGGCGTCGGTGGTCCACCCAACAGCGAGTACGCATGGATGCAGACTCGGTTCATCAACAACCCGACAGTGCGTCGGCACCTCATGCTTCAGCCCCAGGGTGGCGTGGTGTGCATCGGCACCACTTCGCCGGATCAACTCCTCACTGTCGGCGGCAACGCAAGCAAGCCGGGCGGCGGGCAGTGGGCCAACATCAGCGATGCGCGAACGAAGACGAACATCCAGCCGCTCACCGGAACGCTGGAGCGCCTGCTCAAGCTCAAGGGACACACGTTCGAGTACAAGCCGGAGTTCATCGAGGCCGGGCGTGCGCTCCCGGGCACGCAGATCGGGCTGATCGCTCAGGAAGTCGAAGAGGTCTTCCCGGAATGGATCTCGACGGGAGCCGGAGGCATGAAGCTCGTCATCGAGCGGTCGACCACCGCGCTCATGGTCGAGGCGTTGCGAGACCTGCGCGCCGAGAAGGACGCACAGATCGCCGACCTCGCGAAGCAGAATCAAGAACTTCAGGAGCGGCTGGCTCGCCTCGAAGAACTCTTGATTCAAGGCCAGGGATCTACGGCAAAGCAGGCCTTGGCAGGCCCGGCGAGCCACATGCCGGGCGCTGTGCGGACGCGGTGAGCGGCGGTGCATGAACGTGTGAACGTGATCTCGAGCGGAGGCCTGTGATGATCTGCCAGTGTGCTCGGAAACTGCTTGTTGCCCTGGTGGCGGTGCTCGCCGCCTGCGTGGGAGCCACGGTCGCGCGTGCCCAGTCCGGCGCGTGCTGCCTCCCCAGCGGCGGGTGCATCGTCACCCCATCCCAGGCCGCGTGCGCCTGGGCCTTCGTCGGCTCCGGCACCACCTGCTCACCGGCTCAGTGTACGTCTTCCATCGTCGGCCGAGAAATCGGCTTCGGCGGCGGGGCCTCGGCCGGCGGTGGCCTCACCGTCTCGGGCATCATCATCACCCCCGTCGGCGGCGGCACGCCGGGCACCAGCACCCTGGCCGGCGGCTCGATCACGCTCGTGAGCGGCCTGACTGTCGGCGGCGCGTGCCCCACAGGCAACTGCGCCTCCGGCGCCTGCTGCGACCCGACCGGAGCCTGCACGGTCATCACTGGCTCCGCTTCCTGCCTCCCCGGCTTCGTCTATCTGGGCGGCGGTTCAACCTGCTCGCCCGGCGCTTGCTCGCTCACCAATCTCCCGCCCACTGGTGCGTGCTGCCTGGTCTCGGCGTGCACACTGTCATTCAGCACCACCTGCCCCCCCGGAGCCTACAGAGGCAATGGCACCACCTGCGCCACTCAGCCCTGCACCGGCGCCTGCTGCACCCCCGGGTCTTGCACCCTCATCCCAAACGGAACCGCCTGCGCCGGTACCTACCTCGGCGATTACAGCACCTGCTCGCCAAACACATGCCCCCCGAGCGGCGCTTGCTGCACCGGCGGATCCTGCGCCATCGTGTGGGCCGCCGACTGCACCGGCCCGTCCTATCGCGGCAACAACTCAACCTGTAGCCCCACGCCGTGCGTCGGCGCATGCTGCAACTCCGACGGCTCCTGCGCGGTGGTGGTCATCGGCACGTGCACCGGCGTGTACATGGGCGATTACTCGGCGTGCGCGGTACAGGACTGTGCGGAGGTGACCGCGTATCAGGACTTCAAGGACGCGCTTCGAAAGACCGAGATTGTCCGGACAAAGTACGCGCTGGACCCGAAGCCGCGCGTGCTGGCGGTGCTTGCCGGGCTTCGGCGCATCGCAGCTCGCAATCCAAACATCAGCCAGGCGCAGCTGACTCAGTTTGCCTCCGCGTACCACGGCTTGCTGGGCTCGCAGTTCCCCGGTGATCCGGATCTGCTCATCGGCTTCCGCCTGCCGACCGCGGTGCGATTCCCGAACGCCGACATCGCTGGCGGTCTGCCAGGAATCGACCTCGAAATCGGGGCCGATGTGCTCTATGACCTGGGTGTCGACCCGACGGGGACCCACCCCAAGATCCCGTATCTGCCCCGCACTCAGCAGATGGCCAGGTTCGAGATCTCGACGGTCCGCTCGCTCTCCAGCAGCGGAGAGGTCACCACCGTGCTCAAGGATCTCTTCCTTGGCAAGGATGCGAACGGCGGAGTGCCTCCGGGCCTTGTTCCCGCCGCCACGTCCTACTTGCTCACACCGGGTGTGGGCATCGACGTCAACCCGAGCGGTGCGACGCTCGCTGCCGAGTATCCCAATGTCGTCGCTGCCCTCGCGCTCCTCCCGCAGACCGCAGCCGAGTATCAGACTGAAGCGGCACTCGGATTCCCGACTCTCCGCTTCGTGGTGTTCAATGAGATCGCATCCGTCCGGCAGTTCATCAATCAGAAAGTTGGAGTCGTGAACAGCATGGGCGAGGTCATACAGCCCGGCCAGCTCGGACAGACGCTCCAGCAGTTTCCCACCGTCGCCTCCAGCGCGCAGGCCACACAGTCTGCGCTCGACGCCGCCGTTGCTTCCTACCAGGCCGACCAGTTGGCGATCGCGCGATCCCGGTCCATCATGTCCATGGCCACGGAAGCCATGCTCCGGACCGCCGTGGATCAGCAGCAGATCAATGTCCAACTCAAGCAGTACGCCGCCGTCCAGATACAGGTTGCCGACTCATCGCTGTCGACCGCTCTCACTGCGATATCCGGCGCCTCGCAGATCGCAGGAGACGTGGCCTCGATCGTTGCCAGCAAGGGCGCAAACACCGGCGACGGACTTGCCTCGATTGTCTCAGGCATCTCCACGCTGCTTCCGCTGTTCGGCGACCTCGGGCCTCAAGTGCCGTCGCCCGAGCAGCAGATCATGAACGAGATCGCCAACGTTCGTTCGCAGATCAACGCCTTCCAGGTCCAGATGAACGATCGGTTCAATCGTGTCGATGCCCTTCTCATCGCGACCTACAACGGAGTGCTTTCTGGCTTTGATGGCATCAACGCCACCCTTGCCAATCAGACGCTGCTCATCGACAGCATCAAGCAGAACATCGCCGCGATCTCCTCGGACATGAGCCGGTTCGAACAGAATCTCTATGCCACCCTGACCGCGGGGTTCAATCAGGACAACATTGCGGCGATGAACGCGGCGCTCAGCTATCGCAAGAAGTTCCCCCTGTCGCCAAGAGATCTCGACTACGGAACCTCGAGCAGCGGCTTCCAGTTCTTCCAGAACACCTTCTACTCGTTCGCCGCGGACTTTGCCGGTCAACCGTTGCAGAGCTCGACCGAACCGATTGCCTACACGTTCGCCGATTCCAGCAAGACCGTGTTCGTGCCGGGCGGCAACGCGCTGGGCTTCCGACTCAACGGGCTCCGGAGTGTCTCTGGACTGGTGAATCTCGGCAGCACTTCCGTCCCGAATCCCACGGCGTGGTCCTTCAGTGCTGACGCCTACGCCCAGTTGATGCGAGAGAATCCGTGGTACGCCGCCCTCTACGCACCCGCCGCGGTGCAGCCCGTTCGCACGCCGGGCCTCGCCGCACAGGCCGTGATGGCCAAGGCCATGGCCCCTTCGCTGATGAACCGGCTCATCTCGGACTATGAGACCCGGCGCACGACACTTCTCAGTCGAATCCAGGCAGCGGAGGCGGCGTTCAAGACCTCGGCGGGCGTGCCCGCGCTCAACCTGTGGGGCGGGACAGACCAGACGGTCGCTCAGGCGTTGCCGCAGTTGAACAACGCCAATGACCCGTATCAGATCGTCTCGGCATGGAGCAACCAAACGGCATTTCCTCCGCCGGGAACTCGCGGACGGATGTTCATGGTGGGCATGCCGTCAACCACGAATCAGAATCAGAACTTCAACAGGAACTTTGCAGGCAGTGGGCCGATATCGTGGTGGACCGGGCCGCAGACAAGCCAGGACGCGCCCTTCCGCGGAGCGATCTTTGAGTACATGCCGAACTTCCTCCCAAGAGCGTACTACGCGGCACACTACATCAACACGAACGCGGCGGCGGGCTACAGCGCGCTCGTGCCCTTCCGCAGCCTCGAGAACTACGCGTTCGCCATGGAGCGCTTCCCGGCTGGCGCTACGACTTGGCCGATGGAGTTCCCACAGCCTGGTGGCGACCCGCCGAATCGCATCCTTGCCGGTGCCGGCGGCTCGATCTCGCTCTTTCGCTCACTGAGCACCCCCTTTCCGATTGCCAGGGCCGGTGCGTCCCGCCCGAGCGATGCCAACGTGATGTGCGTTGCCGAACGTCCAAACGAGAAGATCATGCAGGTGGACTACACCTTCTGGGTCCACACGTTCAACAACTGTCGAGACCCTGGCGCGAGCGCCAACGACGATCCGTTCTTCGTGTTCTCTGACTATCTCACGGATCACTTCATTCAGTGCCCCCTTGTCGGTGGCCGGCCGAACGCGATCGCGGAGATGTTCGACCTGAGTGAGTCACCCGAACTGACGTGGGTTGACCCGAACTCCACCGCACCCATACCGCCTGGCCAGAAGGTCTGGACGCGCACGCCGCTGGTCACCCTGCCCGGTCGCGACGACGCTGTCCGTGCCGAGGTGAACGCCGCGCTCAAGAAGTTGCAGCAGGACTATCTCAACCTCCTCACCCAGGCTCTGGGTGGAACTGTTCCCGCCGTCAACGACGCAAACCTGACCAATGCCCTGAGCGGCGTGGTCTCGGCGGTCCAGGACTTGGAAACCACGACGCGATTCCTGAGCGCGTACCTCACCCTTGGGGCGCCTCTCTCCGTGGAATCCATTGACACCCTCAGATCCGCCGTCCGCAATGGAGAGCTTCGTCTTGATCGCCAGGCCTGGATCTCTGCTGTGCAGCAGTGGCGCGGCACAAGCGACTCCCAACTGCCGCGCACCGAGCCCCTGAACTTCACCGGCCTGCCCCCGATGACCTGTTGGCCTCTGGTAAAGTCGGCGATCCAGGCACTTGTCGCCCGCGGCACGGAGCAGACGCCGTACTTTGAGTCCTACCCATTCATGGAGTGGACGCTGGCCAGCATGGATCACCTTCTGCGGACATTCCGCACCGTCGCCGCGGAGGATCAGTATCTGGTGTCGACCGGCGCCACGCTCGCGATTCCTGCCTCCGCGGGCGTCTTGGCGAACGATCCGCCCGGCCCGGCTCCGATCGACAAGATCGGCGTAACTCAGGTCCTGTCATGGACCCAGCCAAACCCCGGCACAGGCACGGTGACCATGGCGACCGATGGATCGTTCACATACACGCCGCCGAGCGCGGGCTTCACCGGCACCGCCACATTCACCTACGTGGCACGCGCGCTCATCAACGGACTGACGCCCGGAGATCCCGTTCCGACGACTCCGTCCTCGTGGTCCATCAGCGAACCGAGAACAGTGCGCATCGTTGTTGACTCGTGTCTGCCCACGATCACCGGCCAGCCGATGTCCGCCGAGTTCACCGCCGGATCCAGTCGGACCTTCATGGTCAGGGCCAATGGTCCCAGCAGACTCACCTTCCAGTGGCAACGCAACGGTGTCAACGTTCTTGACAGTCTCGGCGCCTGCTGCCGCACCGAGAAGAACATCGCGACCGGAGCCACCGTCGGGCAAGCCTGCATCGTCGGCCCCGCAAGCTCGTGCACGGGCACTGCCAATGGAGTCACCACCACCTCAGCCCGGTGGATCGGCGGCACAACCTGCCTCCCCTCCGGCTGCCCAACTGCGCCCGGCACCATCATCAGCGGCACGAACACCCCGGTTCTCACCATCCGCACCATGTCCGAAGCCGACCGCGGCAACTACACCTGCGTCATCACGAGCGCCTGCGGCAGCGTCACCTCCGCAGCCGCATCGCTCGGGTCCTGCGGCGCCGACATCGACAACTCCGGCGTCGTCAACATCGACGACATCTTCATCTTCCTCAACCTGTGGTTCGCCGGCTGC
>DHLW01000084.1:0-187 GCA_002405485.1 Phycisphaerales bacterium UBA4658 | reverse complement strand
TTCCTGAACCTGTGGTTTGCCGGCTGCTCATGAGTCCGCCACGCGGGCACGATCTGTCCCTCCCCCGTCCGCCGATCGGACGAATCTCCATGGTCGAGCCGACCCCAAGCCCTGCATGACGCCTCCGGTTTCGGGCCGGGCCTCTGTGTAAGGGTGCGAGTTGTGGCGGTAGGGGGAGAGGGGGTGG
>DHLW01000051.1 GCA_002405485.1 Phycisphaerales bacterium UBA4658 | reverse complement strand
CACCCCCCCCACCACCGGCGCCTACGCCCACCCCAGCAGGCTGGACACCCGCACCGCCAGCGCTCTCACCGACAGCAGGCGGCACAGGCGAGCCGGAAGAGTCGATGCTCGCTGCATCAGACGGCGCCGCCACAGGCCCAGAGGCCGGCTGAAGCGTGATGCGTACCTTGGGCTTGCCGGGCTTCCCGGGAGCCGCAGACGAAGACGCCTCCGAGGGGCTCTCCAATCCGTGCTCCGTCGCCCCGTTGCTCCGGCCGTTCCCACCCATGGCCATCGGCGATCCGGAGGCAGGCTGAGGGGTCGGCGGGGTCGAGGGGGTGTCAGGCATCCGTGCTCTTCTCCGTCGTCTGTGCCGACTCACTTCGGCGGGAATGGGCCATCGTCCGGGGCCTTGCCGAGCCCCTGCCGAAGACGAAAATCATAGCCGATCCAGGCCCGAATTTCACGCCGAAAACGTGGGTTTCCACCCCGGTTTTCCAAGCAGAATTCCACGATCGTGTGCAACCGATGCCGCGGAGCGATCACGGCTTGGCGGACGCTTCACGAACCGCCCTCAGAACACCATGCTCGAACCACCTCAAGGGCGCCTCGGGCGTGCCCGTTGCGGGCCTTCCCGAGCGCTCCGCGGCGATCCCGTCCAGCGCGTCGATCGCCTCCAGCACGCTCAGCAGCGCCAGCGCCGTGGCCTCTGCGGAGATCTGCTGATCCCATGGTGCTGATCTGATCCCGCCCATCGCCAATGCCGGCACGGGGTACATCCATGCGCTGGCGTCATCGACTTCAAGCTGCCTGATGAACCGCATCGCGCTCAGGAGCTTGACGATCTCCGCGTTCCGCTCCGCCGGGTCCGTGAGCCGCACGTCCGCGAGCATGCTCGCGACAAACCCCAGCGGTCGAACGCACTGCCAGGTCGGATACGGCGTGCCCGATGTCCCGGCCGTCGCCGGCCTCGTGAGCACGATCCCGCCGATCATGTCCAGAGCATCTTCGCCGGCAGTCGTGATCGTGATCTGGTGCTCCCAGCAGAGTTCTCGCATCCGCCGGAGCATCACCGCTCCGGCAACATCCTCGCCCTCACGCGGTTCCTCCGTCGTGCGTGTCGCGGCGGGCATCGTCCGCCGTGCGACCCGGTCCGCCCGTCTGGCATCCGCCAGCGACAGGACGCCCCAGCCCAGGGACGGCATCGCCGAGGCGACGGTCTCCGGTCTGTTCGCGGCGAGCGCGGGCAGGATGATCTTCTCCAGACTCAGGCGATGGTCCTCGATCGCCCGGGCAAGCCGCTCGCCCTCCAGACCCGGGGTCTGCAAGCGGGCAAAGACCGCCACAAAGCCAACGGCCCGCTGGTCAGAGAGCACCGGGTTGGTCGTCCCCCCTGCTGCGGCTCGAAGAGCGTTTGACAGCGGCTCGTCGCGTTCAGTTGCCGATGGTTCATCGCCGAGTGAGAGCCCAAAGTGCTCGATCGAGCGAGAGAGCGCCAGGGCCACGGCGTGATCGTTTTCACGTCGGGCGATTCCGGCCCGGACGCCGCGGTGCAGTTCTCGCGCCGCCGCGGCGATCTCCGCGTCAGGCCTCGACTGGTTGGCCCTGCACAGCGCGAGCATCACGATGGCGTCGGTGGTTGGGCTGGATTCCTGGCTCTCGGCGCCGGCGCCGATGACGGTCTGGCGGACCGTTCGCACGACAAGCTCGTCACCTCGCGCATCGCGGACGGTCGAACGCACCGCACGGCGAACCAGGTGCTGGGCCATTCGATCGGCCATCGCCCGCAGCTCGCCCCGCGTCAGGACCGAGCCGGCCGGAACGAGCCGCTGGCCCCGATAGAGCACGATCGCCGGCTGCTCCGGGGAACTCTGCCCAGCGTGCGCGACTCGGAACGCGAGCATTCGAAGACCGTGCGAGCTTCGGATCTGGATCGGCTTCTCCAGTGCGGCGGCCGCCCCGCCCTCTCCGAGCGCTTCGGCCACCGCACGTCCCAGGGCCCGATGCGGCAACTGATTGGCCAGCATCATCTGTGACGGAAACACCGCGTGCAGCGATCCGCCGAACCCGCTTGCCGCCAGACGCCGCACGCCCACGCCATCCAGCCCCGGCCGCAGCGCGATCTCGACGTCCTCCCAGGTTTCCGGCTCGATGACTCCAAGCGGGCCGGCAAGCTCAACGCTCACGGCGATCTGCCCGCCCAGCACGCGGAGGGACTCTTCACGCCGCGCGTCGTTGGGCGCGTTGAGCTTCGGCTCCGCGTCCATCATCGCGTCCCTGGCCGCTCGCTGCAGCAGCGCGAGCGTGCGCCGCGCTGGATCGGCGTCGGCTTCCGGCGCGCCGGGCGTATGCCACGCCGTGCCCCGCGCGACGCCGCCATCGGGCAGCCGGAGCGTGACGCACACTCCCGACACCATCGCAGAGAGTGCCTCAGTCGACTCCGCCGAGGGGGGATCGACCCAGGTGCGAATCCACCCGTGCACCAAGGCGTGGGCACGGAGCGCGTCGGCGGGCGAAGGTGCACGCGAGGTCGACGCAGACGTCGCTCTTTCGGGCGATGGCTGGGCCTCGGCAGACGGCCCCAGCGAACCCGCGACGAGCACCGCGATGAGCAGGGTGAACCCCGTGCTCAGCCGACGTCCCATATTCCGCCGGGAGATCCACGTCGCCGGGGCTCCACCGGCGTTCATGCACACCACACAGAGGTTGCGGATTTGCAACATGACCATACCGTGCTAGGGTAGAGCAGTCCCCTGCCGCTCAGGCCCGGCGCCGACAACCGGGGTGCGTTTGCGGCAGCGGCGTGTTTTCCGGACCCATGGACGGGTCGCACGCGAGGCCGTGCTCTGGCACGCGGGTTGAAAGGGATGTCTCCCGGACATTTCAAGATCAGCCAAGGAGATCGGCCCGTGCTCACCGCCCTGTCCATCCTCTCTGACCACCGCCGCAAACTCGCCCTGCTCTCGATGCTGTCGTTCCTGGCTCTGTGCTGAGACGTTCGATCCGACGATCCGAGACCTTTCCGGGTGCATTGGACCCCGCCCGACCGCGACGATGCGCGACGGGCCCGAGGCGCCGGCCCCGATCACCGTCCTTGCTTCACACACCGTGAACCGACCCTCCGTGCGTGCGGAGGGTCGGTTCGGTTTTTGGGCCGATGCGCGGGCTGAGAGCGGCAACTCATGGTCGGCGCATGCGCCGCGGGCTACTCCCGACGCGCGCTCTTCTTGGGCAGGCGTTCCAGCAGGTCCTTGACGGCGGCCTCGAGCTGCTGGTCGCGCCCGGTGAGCTCGTCCATAGGAGTCTGCAGCACGTCCACGTCGGGTCGAGCGCCGTTGTTCTCCATGTCGGCACCGTCGGGAAGGTACCACCCGCGGAAGGGCATGCGGATGGTGGTGCCGTCGATGAGCGAGAACGCCCCGGTGGAGATCACCCCGCCGAAGGTCCGCGTCCCGATGAGCCGACCTCGCCCGGTCGTCTTGATGGCGTGCGCGAAGATCTCCGCGTTGGAGAACGAGTTCTGGTTGATGAGCACGTTGACAGGCCGCGTCCAGGCGTAGATGAGCCGGCGATCGCGGGGATAGGCGTCCTGAGGCACGTTGGCCGGATCGACCCCGCGCGGAGCCGTGTACGCGTGCCGCGGAGCCGTGAGCGAAGCCAGCAGGATGTCCGCGGTCCACCCGCCGCCGTTGTCACGAACGTCGATGAGCAGACCGTCCTTGCCGGCGGCGGCGGCAAACAGGTCGCGCTCGTAGTCGCGCACCTCCGGCTCGCCCATCCCGCGAATGTGCAGATACCCCAGCCGTCCGCCTGAGAGCTTGTCCACCAGCTCGCGGCGCTTCTGGGAGTCCTCGCGGTACCGCAAAGTCGTCCAGTTCGCGCTGGTCGTAGGCACGATGACAATGAACGTGCTGCCTGCGCGAGCGTTCGGCTGGCCGGCCGGAGTGTCGGCCGGAGCCTCCGGTTGCCGGGCCCGGCGAACCTCGATCAGCGTTTCGCGTCCGGCACGCCCCATGAGCGCGGCGTCCAGATCCAGGACCGGGGGCGTCTGGTCGTCAACCGCGAGTCGGCGACCCTCGACGCTCACGATCACGTCGCCAGGGTTGAGAGCCGAGTTCTTTTGTGCCGCGGGCGAAGCGGGCGTCACGCTGAGCACCTCGTACCCGCCGTTCACCGCCTTGGTCCGCACGCCGAGATAGCCCGTGCTCGTGGGCGTTCCCGCGGTGGACGATCCGCCGGCGGCGCCGGTGTGGGATCCGTCCACCTCGCCAAACAGCGCGTCGCAGATGCGATTGAACGACTCGCTCGTCCGCGTCTTGGACGCCAGTTCCACATATCGCCGGGTGAGAGCCGGCCAATCAAGACCCTTGAGCGTCGGGTGATAGAAGCGATCTCCGAAGGTCCGGGCGGCTTCCAGGAACTTCTGCCGTTGCTGCCCGGCGACGTCGATCGTGATCGGTGCGTCGATCCCCAGCGCGTCGACCTTGCCGCCCTTGGTTGGCGCGGCCGAGGCCACGCCCTGACGCACGAACGCCACCCGCTCGCCACTCAGGGACATCGTGACACCCGAGACCGCACCGGCCTGGATGACCTTGCGATCGGCGTTCTTCTGGTCCACGCTCACAAGCGAGGGTTCGCCATCGACGAGCATGCTGTACACGATGCGATCGCTGGAGGCCAGAAGCGAGCTCTTGGAGCCGGGGGCCGAGGTGATCCGGCGGATGCGCAGGAATGCATCGTCCGTGTCAAACTTCAGCGGTTCGGGCTTGCGGGCTTTCTTCGCCTCTTCCGGCTTGGCCGCCTCGTCCTTCTTCTCACCCTCCGCCGACTTGTCACCCTTCATCGAGGGGTGCTTCTCCGCGGCGAGTTTCTTGAGAACGAACTCCGGCGTGCTTGCGGGCTTGCGCTTGGCATGCGCTTCGGCGGCCTTCTTGAAGTACTCATCACGCTCGTACGCCGTCAGCCCCTCGAGCTCGCGGTCCAGGAACACCTGGTACACGTCCATCTGATCGTCCTGCTCGCCGCGCTGGGAGAGGAACGTCAGCACCTTTCCGTCCGGGCTCAGCCGTGGTGCGGCGTCCAGGTCCGGGTGGCGGGTCAGGTTCACGGCCGGCTTGGGGGCAAACGCCGGATCAAAGCCGTCGGCACCCCCGGTGTCCAGGAGCCAGATATCCGCGTTGAAGTCCAGGTCGCTCACCGAGTACACGATGTGCCGGGCGTCGGAGGCCCACTGCGCGTCGGCCTCGTCCCAGCTCTTGAGCAGATCCCGGCGGGCGCCGGTTTCCAGGTTGATGAGCACCAGATCGCCCAGGCCACGCGTGACCATGAGCGTCCGACCATCCGGGGAGGGACTCGGCGACCGCAGGTCGATCGCATCGCTCGCGACCGGCTCGATCTCGAACCGGAGCGACTCGCTCCAGCGTTTGCCGAAGTCCGGCTGCTTGAGCTTGGACTCGCTCCCCGCCCCGGGCCTTGAGGTGGGGGTCGCCTTGGCCTTATCGGCCTCGCCGGCGTCGCCCTTGGTTTCCGGCTTGGCCTCGGGCTTGCCATCATCCTTCGGGGCGTCCTTGGCGGGCTCCTTGGCGTCGGACTTGTCGTCCTTCTTGGCATCGTCCGCGGGCTTGTCCTTCTTCTCGGGGGCGAGGTCTTCGCGGGCCATGCTCACGCTGGCCGCGTAGATCGCGTACTTGCCGAGGTTGTCCTTGCCCTTGCCGCCGCCGTGATGAGCGGCAAGCTCCTCGTCATCAGATGCAAAGTACAGCACACGACCGTCTGGCGACCAAGCGAGATCGCGCTCGCGACCAACGGTGCTCGTCACACGACGGGTTGGGTGTCCTTCGGTGGTGCTGCGAACGAACACCTCGCCTCGGGCGACGACCGCAACGGTCTTGCCATCGGGCGACAGCACCGCCTCGCTCACCTCGCGATCGACGCTCGCCCGCTGCACGGACGGGACGCGGTCGTCCGCCGGAGCAACCACGGCGATGGGCTGCGGCTGGGCTGCCGGACCGGAGGGTGCGTTCAGATCCAGCCGGTACAACTGATCCCAGACCACGAAGACCGCGGTCTTGCCGTCGGCGCTCACCGCCAGGTCACGCACGCCGTGCCCGATCGTCACCTGTTCAGGGGTGGGGGCAAAGCTCGTGAGCTGCACCGCAGCCTGCCCGGCGTCGCCGCGCGGCCCGATGCGCCAGATGTTGTTCTGCCCGTCGCGAGAGGACACGAAGACCGTGGACCCATCGGCCAAAGGCCAGGGCTCGAAGTTGTTGGCCTCACCAGAGGTCAGCCGAGTGACGCTGTTGTCGCTCAAACCGACGCGCCAGAGTTGCCCGGCGCCACTTCCGCGATACTTGGGGCGGTCCAGCGGGGCATACCCGCGGTAGAAGACCATCGCCGACCCATCGGGAGACATCCGTGCGAGCGTCCCGAAGACCGGAGAAAAGAGCTCCACCGGACCGCCGGTGACCCCGCCGGCATCAACGGCGTCGGTGGGGCCTGCCAAGGGGACCCGGTAGATCCTCGGGGATCGAAACATGGTCGGGTCGATGGTGCTGGCAAACAACAGGGATTGACCATCGGCGGTGAATCCGCAGAGCGCCTGCGGCCTGTCCGAGGCGGTCATGCGTCTTGGGGTTCCGCCGACCAGCCCGCTTGGCGTGCGTGTGAGGGGCATGAGGTACAGGTTGCGCGTGCCGTCGCGATTGGACTCGAAGGCAAGCTGGGTGCCGTCGGGGCTGAAGGCGGATCGGCGTTCGTCTGCGGGATGTGCGGTGAGGCGCGTGGCGATCCCCCCCTCAATCGATGCCGCCCACAGGTCGCCGGCCCATGCGAAGGCGATGAAGCGTCCATCCGGGCTGATTGACGGCATCTCCGGAAGTCCGACCGCATTGGACGGATCGGCGCCCGGTGCGACCGATGCGGGTGCCGGCGCATCAGAGACAGTCATGCGTCCCGGAACGGCGGGTGCACAGGCGGCCAGCGGACCAGAGAGGCAGAGCAGAACGCCGAACGTGCATCGAGAGGTCTTGGTCATGGTGAGTTCCAACTCCACGGGACAGATCCCAGGCCAACGAGAGGCCGAACGCTGGGAAACGGACGGGCGTCGGAGCGCTCGGGAGCGACCTCCGACGAGAATCGCGCTCTCCGGATCTGCAAGACCGGCAGCAGCGTGAGGCGAGTGTACGGTGCACGGCGTACCGGGAGCGGGAACCTGGACTCCCGCCAACCCCGGGGACGAGCGGCGGTGAGCAGCGCACGGGGCCGGGTCACCGGAGTTGACAGAGGGTTGGATTTCGGTTTCCATAGGGTATTCTGGGAGAGATCGCTCGCTACTGTTTGGTTCGTGGCGGGATGGTGTGTGGGACGGCGCACGTCGGCGGGTGACTCCGCAAAGTGGGCCGGGTTTGCCGGCCGCGTGCCGGACAGTGTGTTCGCGACCCGTACAGATAAGGGATCGCGACGGTTGTGTCGGTCGGCCCCTGGTGCACGCGGGTGTGAGCGCCGGGTGGATGGTGGTTGTGTTCCGCTCTGGAGCGTTTGCAATGCGCAAGATGTCGAAGTCGAAGCTCTCCGCCGGCACGAGGACCCTTCGGGCTGCCGGTACGCGATTCATGGATGGATTCGAGCAGCTCGAGCCGCGACAGTTGCTCGACGGGGTCATGGGCCCGGAAGTCCGGGAAGCGCGGGTCACGCCGGCCTCGCTGACGTGGCAGGGCGTGCAGATCAGCGACTGGAACCGGGGTTCGTGGGTGATCACGTTCCAGGGAGAGCAGCCGCGCGAGCAGGCCCGAATCCGAGCCCAGCAGGTTGCGACCTCCATGGGGCTGACGGTGACCAAGGTTGAGAGCAGCCCGCTGGGGCGATTTGCCCGCATCCAGACGGCGACGCAGGTGACCGAGGCGGCGGTGGGCAGGGCCGTGAGCCAGTTCGGGTTCCTCCGGGCCTTTGAGCCGGAGATGATCTCGTACACGACGCGTGTCCCCAACGACGCTCGGCTGGGAGATCAGTGGGCGATCAACAACACCGGGCAGCCCTCGGGCCAGAGCGGTCCTGGCACGCCGGGCGCGGACATCAGCGCGTTCGACGCGTGGGACATCACCACCGGGTCGGATCGCGTGGTGGCCGCGGTGCTGGACACGGGCGTGGACTACAACCACCCGGACCTACGCGACAACATGTGGCGCAACCCCGGCGAGATCCCCGGCAACGGCGTGGACGATGATCAGAACGGATTCGTCGACGACGTCTTCGGGTGGGACTTCGGTGACGACGACAACGATCCGAACGACCGACAGGACTCGCACGGCACCCAGGTGGCCGGCACCATCGGCGCGGTCGGCAACAACGGCATCGGCGTTGTCGGCGTGAACTGGGACGTGAACATCATGGCCCTGAAGGTGTTCCCGAATGACCAGGCCGGATCACCGACGTTCGCGCAGATCGGGGCTTTGGAGTACACGGTGCTGATGAAGCGCCGCGGCGTGGGGCTGGTGGTGAGCAACAACTCCTACGGGGCGATCCGCGATCAGACGACGGTGAACTTCGATAGCGCGATCCAGATCGCGATCCAGGAGCACACCGACGCGGGCATGCTGTTCATCGCCGCGGCGGGCAATGACTCCAACGACAACGACACCCCCAACCGGGCGTATCCGGCGAGCTACGACAATCCGTTCATCATCTCGGTGGCCGCGACCGACAACCGGGACCAGCTCGGGGACTTCTCGAACTTCGGGGCCGTGGAGGTGGACGTTGGCGCGCCGGGCGTGCAGGTGCTCACGACCGCGCCGGGCGGCGGGTATGACTACATCGACGGCACGTCGTTCGCTTCGCCGTACACCGCGGGCGTGGTGGCGCTCATGGCCAGCGTGAACCGGTTTGCGACCAAGGAATCGCTGAAGGCGACGCTGCTTGGCTCGGTGGACGTGGTGCCCGGGCTGCAGGGACGGGTGGCAACCAACGGGCGGATCAACGCGTTCAACGCGGTGCGGGCCTCGCGAAGCGACGGCCTGTTTGTGACCACGTTCTTCCCGGGACCGCAGGCGGCGGACGTGCGGGAGATCGTGGTGGAGTTCAGCCGGGACGTGAACCCGAGCTTCTTCACGACAGGCTCGCTGCAACTGCTGCGGGCCAACGGGGCTCCGACCTTCAACGGGTCCGAGCTGCCCGTGACGATCGATCCGAGCCAGATCGCCCTCTCCGGGCGCCGGCTCACGATCACGTTCTCGACGCCGCTGGTCCGAGACCTGTACCGGCTGAAGCTGTTTGCCGGCGGTTTCCGCGACACGAGCGGGAACTTCCTGAACGGCGATCTGACGATGGGCAACGACGAGATCTACGACTTCAACGTGATCTCGTTCCGCGGGCCCTTCGAGCCCAACGACACCATCGGCACCGCCGCTCCGATCCTGCTGGGCGGGGATGGAACACGCACGCTGGAAGACCTGGTGATCGGCGACGGAACGAACGCTGCGGCGGACGTGGACATCTTCCGGGTGTTCGTGACCGGTCCGTCGCTCATCAGCGCCGCGGTGCGAGCCCGGTCGCTGCCGATCAACTCTTCGCTGGACTCGTACCTGCGGATCTTCGACGGAGCGGGTCAGCAGCTCGCGGTGAACGACAACTTCAACGGTCTGGATTCGAAGGTTGAGATCTTCGTCCCGGGCTCCGGCGACTACTACATCGCTGTCAGCGCGTTCCCCAACGTGAGCTACAACCCGACGATCCTCACAGGCCGGGTGGCGAGCGGCTCCGGCGGAATCTACGCACTGGACGTGGCCGTGGTCACGCCCGGGCCGCAGGTGATCACCCGCCCGAGCACGCAGGCGCCTCTGAACATCCCGTCGCAGGGCGAGATCGTGAGCACGATCAACGTGACCGACGGTCGGAGCGTGTCGGACCTGCGCATCAGAGTGAACATCACGCACACGTTCGTGAGCGATCTGCGGATCACGCTCACCGGCCCGGGCGGCGAGACCGTGGTGCTGTTCGATCGCCGCGGAGTCTCCGGACAGAACATCTCCGGCGCCCTGTTCGCCGACGACGCTCCTGCGCCGATCTCGGCGGGGATCGCGCCGTTTGCCGGCAGCTTCCGGCCCGAGCAGCCCCTCACGCCGTTCAAGGCCCGAAGCGGGCTTGGCGTGTGGACGCTGCGCGTGCAGGACCAGAAGCCGCTGGACTCCGGAACGCTCAACTCCTGGGAGATCGAGTTCACGCATGTGAACGACATCTCCGGCCCGTTCGAACTCAACGACACCAGCATCCTGGCGACGGACACGAACATCGACGGCTCCGGCGCGGCGACGTTCGAGGCCGTCATCGGAGACGGAGCGTTCGGCCTGCGCGACGTGGACCTGTTCCGGTTCATCGCTGGATCGGGCACGACCATCACGGCGGCGGTGCAGGTTGCCTCGGGCTCTCCGCTCAAGACGATCGTGCGGCTGTTCGACGCGCTTGGGAACGAGGTCCGGGCCGATCGACGCGCCCGCGTGGACTCGAACCTGGTGAACTTCGTCGTCGCCAACGCCGGCGTGTACTACGTCGGCGTCTCCGGCGGGACGAACTCCACCAACCCCGCGGTGATCGGGAATGACAACTACGACTTCAACGTCGGCGGATCGGGCAACGCGACCGACGCCACGGGCAGCTACACGCTGCAGCTCTCGGTCGCCGGGGGCGTCAGCGAGGGCCCGCAGGTGCTGACCGGGTCGCGGATCGCGCTCGGGATCAACTCCAACGGCGCCATCGGCATTCCGTCGTCATCGACCGGGCTGCGGTTTGACGGGCTGGAGTATCTGTATCACACGAACAACTCGACGCCGACGATCTCCTCGTACTTCGGCGCGGTCTTTGACGGCTTCATCGTCCGCAACACCGGCGACGGCTCGCAGACGGACGTGCCCATGTCCATCAACAACGAGAGCGACTTCGCCAACCGGCGGGTCGTCACCTCGGGCGTCTTCCGGTCGCTGGGCATCCGCCGGTCGCTGAGCTTCGGGCTGGGCGATCAGCTCGTTGCGATCGACGTCACGGTGACCAACCGCTCGCAACTGGTGATGAACAACGTCGCGTGGCTGGAAGGCATCGGCGGCCGGCAGGGGTACAACGCTCCGAACGTCGAGGATCCGCTGGATCGGCCGCTCACGCTCAACAACATCCAGAATGCGACCCGTCGCCTGGCGACTCAGCAGTTCCAGAACTTCACGCTGGGCCTGGCCGCCGCGGGTGGCACGATCAACAGGTCGCTTGGGTTCACCGCTCCTGGCGTGGCCCGCGATCCGTTCACGATCATCAACAACGCGGTGGATCCCGATCCGTCCGGCGCCGACACGGGTGCGTCGGGCGAGGCGGACATGTCGATCGCGTTCAACCTCGGCTCGCTCAGCCCGAACCAGTCCATCCGGTTCCGCTACTTCATCATGCTGGGCAACTCCTCAACGGAGGTGAACTCGCAGTTCAGCTCGCTGGAAGCCGGGCTCGGAACCGACCATCTGGTCGCCGACCCGCTCGCAAGCGGGATTTCCTCGGCAGACCTGCCGTTTGCGATCTACTACCCCGAGGGCTACGCGAACAACCGCGCCAGCACCTTCCTCCCGATCGTGAACTCCGGCAGCGAGGCGGCGCGGGTGGTGGTCATCGCCCGCTACGAGAAGAGCCCGGGCTTCAACCTCCCTGTCTCGCAGGTTCTGTATGACTCGGCGACCGATGAGGCCGGCGGCCGCATCGCGCCCGGGTCTCGAGGCGGGATCACGCTCACGCGTCCCGACCTGTACGCCGCGGGCACGAGCGCCGGCGGCGGCCTCCCTGGCCGGGTGCAGTCGCTCATCGCCGGTCGGCTGGGCGTGTTCAAGGACACGCCGTACGCGCTGGAGATCCGCTCCAGCGCACCCGTTGGTGCGACGCTGAGCCATTACGACTTCGGCATCACCACCGGGCAGTCGGCGCTGAGCGAGCTCAGCACCTTCTGGACCTTCGCCGAGGCGCAAAAGGGCGCCGGCATCAATGACTTCGTGGTCTTCCTGAACCCCAACCCGACGAACGTCAAGTTCACCCTCACGTTCTTCAACTCCGGCGGGCAGCTCCCGACGACGTTCACGCAGACGGTCGAGGCCGGTCGCCGCGGCGGGTGGTCGATCAACGACCTCCCGATCGCCAACGGCACATACGCCATCCGCATCGATGCCGAGCTGCCGGTCATCGCCGCCCTCACCCACTTCAACTCCAACACCGCCAGCGGCTATGGCGCCACCGGGCTTCCGGCCAACGGATCGCTGCGGGGCGGGACCGCCCAGGGCCAGGTGGGCCTGACGGCATCGACCGAGACGGTCCGGGTGCTCAACCCGCAGAACGTCCCGGCGACGGTCACGCTCACCTTCAGCTTCGCCAATGCCAACAGCTATCGCCGGACGCTGAACGTGCCGGCCCGGGCGACGGCGAATCTTGTCGTGAGCAGTCTTGCCGGGTTCCCGACCGGGCAGTCCTACGGCGTCAGCTACGAGGCGAGCGTCCCGGTGACCGTGAGCTTGCCGACGCAGACCTCGCTGGGCTTCAGCGGCGCGACGCTCACGAACAACGCGAGCACGCAGTGGCTCTTCGGCGACGGATTCAAGCCGGCCAGCGGCAACGCCGTGCAGGAGTATCTGCGGGTCTTCAACCCGAGTATCGAGGCCCAGACCATCGAAGTGCAGATGAACTACAACGACGGCTCGTCGGAGGTCTTCCGTCGCACGGTGCCCGGCCGAGCCACCACGAACTACAACGTCTTTGACTTCATCACGGGAACCGCCGCGGGCGTCGGGACTGTGCCTGGCGTCGGGTCGTTCTTTGGTGTCCGGGTGCTCTCCGCCGTGCCCATCGTCGCGTTCATGGGACACTATGACGCGTTCCTGGGCGGCGGCTTTGGCTATCTGGGCACCCCGCTGGGCGGGGTCGGCACGCCGTCGTGATCGGCGGCAGACCGACCGGCCGAGTCAAGGTCGAGTCAACCCTCTGTGCAGAATGAACAAGGCCCGGGCAAGTCGCCCGGGCCTTGTGCTTTGTACATCACGCTGTGCGGCCGGCGGTGAACGCCGGAGCCGGTCAGATCTTGATGCCGAACTTCTCGGCAGTGGTCTTGACCGTGTCCAGCAACTTCGTGCCCTTGTCCTTGAGGTCGGTGAGCGACTTTGTGAGGCCCTCGCCCGACTGGCCCTTGAGGCCGTCGAACATCTTGCTGAGGTCGCCCCAGGACGACTGGATGCCGGAGATGGCCTTGTCGAACTCGCCCTTCTTCTCGCCGGTGAGGGACGAGCCGCCCTTGACCAGGGCGTCGACCTTACCCTTGACCGTGTCCATGAGGTTCTTCACCTCGCCGTGGAGGGCGTCGGTGGCCTTGTTCGCGACGTCCTTGGCGGCATCGCCGGCCTTCTTGGCGCCGTCCTTGACCGCGTCCCCGGCCTTGGCGGCGGCATCGCTGAGCTGTCCAACCGGGTCGGCCTTCTTCTCCTCGCAACCCCCGAGCACAAGACCCACGCCCGCAGCCAACACCAGCACCATTGCACGTTTCATGTTGCAGACCCTTTGTCGCCGACGCTGGGCGATCATCCAAATCGCTCAATCACTCGGCTTTGCAATTCTACGCCATTGGTGGGAATTCCCCATCCGGGCTTCCGGTTTTCCCTGAGACTTTCCGGAACCTCACTCCCCCATCCAGGGACACACCCCACTTAAGGGGGCTGCTTCCGAGCTTGGGAGGGTGCTTGTGGTTGCAGGATCGGTGATGGCATACTGGACTCGTGACCGACACACACAAGCCGTTCACGCGGAGCACAATTCGGATCACGCTCGTTGGTCTGGGTGTGAACGTGACATTGGCGTTGACCAAGCTGGTCGCGGGAATTGTGGGCACATCGGGAGCGCTGATCGCGGACGCGATCGAGTCGCTCGCGGACATTGCCGGGTCCTTGGTGATCTGGTCGGGGCTGGCGATCGGGGCATTACCGGCGGACGAGGACCATCCATATGGGCATGGGAAGGCTGAGGCGCTGGCGGGGCTGATCGTTGCGCTGATGGTGGCCGCCGCGGGCGTGGGCATCGGGCTGAAGGCGATACAGGACATTGGCACGCCGCACACCGGACCGGCACCGTTCACGCTGGTGGTGCTTGTGGCGGTGGTGATCGTGAAGACGGGGATGTACGTCCTGGCACGTCGGGTGGCCAAGGCTGAGGGATCTGGGGCGGTGGAGGTGGATGCGTTCCATCACGTTTCGGACGCGATCACGTCACTGGCGGCGTTTGTCGGGATCACGATCTCGCTCTTCGGATCCCGGTGGTTTGCCGGAAGCGGTTGGCGGTGGGAGACAGCCGACGACTGGGCGGCACTGGTCGCGGCGGGAGTGGTCTTGTTCAACGGCGTGAAGCTGGGCCGGATCCCGCTCAGGGAACTCATGGACGCGGCTCATCCGGATGATGTGCGTCGAGCGATCGAGCCCGCCCGCTCGATCGCGCTGAGCGTGCAGAACGTCCGGGCGATCGAGAAGATCCGAGCGCGCAAGAGCGGGAGCGGGTTCTGGCTGGACATGCACGTGCAGGTGGACCCGGACATGCCGGTGCGCGAGGCGCACGCCGTGGGAGGGCGCGTTCGTGCTCGGATCCGAACGGGTGTGCCTGGGGTCCGGGACGTGCTGGTGCACATCGAGCCGCATGAGTCGGTCGATCAAGCACCGACCGAGACGAGCGGCGGACCATCGCCGGGTTCTGGATGACGTCGGGGGTTGCGAGAGTGCCGACGGGTCGGTCAGTTGCCGGACGAATCGTCCTTCTTGATGTCCATGGCGTGAGCCCGGCTGTACTGCTGGATGTCCTTGAACTTGCCGCCGGAGTCTCTCACGGCGTAGAGCTTCTTGCCCTTGCTTGAGTACAAGGTGGTGCGGCGGGCCTTCTTCTTGGACTTCTTGGCGGCCTTCTTCGCGCCCTTCTTTTTCGAGGCCTTCTTGGCCTTCTTCTTTGCCTTCTTCGCCATGAGTGTGCTCCGTTGGACGGCGTGGCGCACGCGTTCTTCGAGGAACCGGGTGCGGAACGCGCATTGAAGGTACCGTGCGGGCGTTCGGGACGCAACCGAAGGGCGGCTTTGTCCACCGTGCACGGCGGCTCAGACGACCGGTCCGATGACGCCGACCATGCGACCTGTGCGACCGGCGTCGCGTCGATGCGAGAAGAACAGCTCGGGCTCGGAAACGGTGCATCGGCCGAGCGACTCGATGGACATGTCGGGAAGCCCCAGGCGGAGGAGTTGCTCGCGGATGGCGCCGGGGAGATCGACGAAGTACTTCGTCGTTCGCGTTGGGCAGGGACGCACGTGCATGGACCAGTCGCCGAACACCTTGGCAAAGGCGCAGGCGACATCGGGCCCGACCTCGAACGCCGCTGGCCCGATGCACGGCCCGATGGCAGCGACAAGCGACGAAGCGGGAACGCCCAGGGCGCCCAATGTCCGAACGGTCGCATCGATGATGCCGCGGCCCGGTACGGGCTGGGGCTCGAGCGGGCCGACAACGCCCCGCCAGCCAGCGTGCACGCTGGCGACGATCTTGCCGTCGGTGGACGCGAGCAACACTGGCACGCAATCGGCAACGCGCACCGCGGCGACACGCCGCGGGTCATCGGTGACGATCGCATCGGCTCGCGTGTCGCGACCATCGGGGGTGTCATGGCTCGGCCCGCCGCGAGCGACCCATCGCACGTCCGAACCGTGCACCTGGTGCACCTCCACGATGGATCGTTCGCTGGCGCCGACGTGCTCGAGGAGGATCGACCAGTTCGCACGGATGTTCTCGGCAGGGTCGCGTTGGTCTGCCGAAAGGTCGCCAGGGTTGCCGAAGTTCAGTGATTGGAACATGCCGCGGCTGACGCCGCCGGCACGCGTGCTGAATCCATGCGGCACACCGATGCCAGTCAGCAGGCGCGACTTGAGCACCACGGGTGATGGGCTGAGCATTGAGGCCGATTGGATGGGTCGTGGGGTGCGAGAGATGGGATCGACGACAGCGTGAACCATGAAGACCGGTATCGGCTTCCGACCCGGCCGGACAGCACGCGAGACGTGCATCCACGGAGTGCGAACGAACGAAACCCTCACCGATGTCCACGGGCCGTCGGCGATCGTCGCATGGGCGACGTCGCGGGCCCGATCTGAGAAGACCACGATGCAGACCCAGAGCACACCAAGTGACCTGCTGAAAGCCCTGAGCTGGCGGGCGGCGGTCAAGTCATTCGATTCCACACGGAAGATCCCCGCAGAAACGTTCGCGGCGCTGGAACAGGCGATGGTGCTGGCGCCGTCATCGTTCGGGCTGCAGCCCTGGCGGTTCGTGGTCGTCGGCGATGCGGAGGTCCGCGGCCGGATCCGTGCCGCGGCGTGGAATCAGTCGCAGGTGACCGATGCGTCGCACCTGGTCGTGCTGGCTCGCCGGCCAACCATGACCGGAGACGACGTGGAGCGGCACATGCGGCGGATCTGCGAGGTCCGCAACGTGGAGCGGCAGACGCTCAACGGGTACGCGGGCATGATCAACGGCTTCATCGGCGGATCGATCAAGGATCATCTCAGCGAGTGGAACGCGCGTCAGGTGTACATCGCACTGGGGTTTTTCATGCTCGCGGCGGCCCAGCTCGGGGTAGATACCTGCCCCCTCGAGGGTTTCAATCCCGAGCAGGTGGACGCGATCCTGGGTCTGCCCGCGATCGGATACACATCGACGGTGCTTGTCGCGGCGGGGTACAGGTCGGTCGACGATCCCTACACGAAGCAGGCAAAGGTGCGATACGCGCAGGCACAGGTCATCGATCGGCGATAGCCGCACAGTGAACTGGTGACGGGCTTGGGGGCACGGCGTGCAATGAGCCGATATCCTGCGGACCGTGCATACCAGGAGCAGAAGTCTGGACATCGACGCCCTGCGTTCCCATGGCGTGGGCGAGGGGGAGTATGTCGCGCTGGTGTTCTCCGGGCACAAGGACGTGCTGGGCGAAGCGATCGGGATGCCGACGTGGAGCACGCCGCGGAAGTTCGCGTTTCCCGATTCTCGTCTTGAGCCGGAAGAGGACCTCGCGCGGTGCGAGCCGCGGGTGCTGCCGGCGTGGACCGGACCGGTTGTGCCCGTGCCAGGTGTCTGCTTCGTGTTGAGCGACGCATCGCACCCGCTGCGACGGGCGCTGGCGGACGCGGGCGCGATGGAGCATGAGGATGTTCTCACGCTCGACACGCTGAGTGCCGAGCATCTGCGGGTTCACCGCGTGCGGCGATGGCTTGCGGGCGTGGGCAACCGACCGGTGGCGCTGCTTGGTTTTGGGGATCAGGGGTCGAAGCTCCTGGACACGCTGGAGTCGCTCGGGGTGCCCGCGAGGTCGGTACTGGTCGTTGATTCGGACGCGCGGCGGCGGGCGCTGGCGGCGAGTCGTGGAACGCAGACGAGCGACGCCGCGGACGAGCGGCTTGGTGGATGTGCGATCATCTCGAGCCCGCTTCGGCGACCACGCGCCTTCGACGGGGCATGCTCGGCGGCTCGCCATGGCGGACGGCCGGTGCTGGACATGAGCGCAAGCATGTCGGGGCACTCGGAGTTTGCGTGTGGCGGTGCGATGTCGCTCACGCCCGGTGCGCACCGCACAGTGAATGTCCAGGGTTCACGCGTAGCCCTGCGACCGGGTGCTCCGGCGTTGACGCTGCGGGTGATCCGCGAGGATCTGCGATCGATCGGCGCGGCTCGCGTGCCGCACCTGCACGGGGTGCAGCGACTCGACCTTGCACCCGCACACCCCGACGTCGGCAGCGCAGCGGAGTGGTTCGACCTTGGCAGCGCGTGGACGGCGGATCGACTCGGTGTGCACTGGTCCGGGTTTACGAGGGGGTTTGCCGGGGTTGATGGGCAGTCCAATCAGCATGACGCAGCGATTGGGGTGTTCGCGGCGAGGGCGGCGCTGATGGATGCGCACCCCGACGCGGTGCGTGCGATCCTGCCTTCGGATCGCCGAGCGAGCATGGGAGCGACGGCGCTGGAGTCGCACCTGATGGCGGCGGCGACCGGGCGAACGGTCGCGCCGCCGTATCTGACGCCGATCGAACTTGTGACGCTTGCGGTCTATGCCCGCGCGTGCGGGTCGGATGCGCCGATCATCGAGATCGGCTCAGCCCTTGGCGGCTCGGCGGTGCTCATGGCGCTGGCAACGCAGAGAGGAGACGCACCAAGCGACGGGCCATCACTGTTCTCGATCGATCCGGACAGGCAGAGTCGATCGGCGATGCGTCTTGCGCTCGAACACGCGGGCGTGGGGTCGCGCGTGCGGATGCTGGAGCGGACCTCGGACGATGCCGCGATGGAGATGGGCCACGCGGCGGCGTCGATGGGCGGAGCGGGCCTGATCTTCGTGGACGGTCTGCACACGTTCGAGCAGTGCACGCGGGATGCGGCGCGGTATGCGCCGATGGTGCGGCCCGGGGGCGTGATGATCTTCCACGACTTTGATCCGCGGTTTGCGGGCGTGATGAGGGCCGTGCTGGAAGGACCGATGCGGAGTCCCTCACTTCGGCTGGAGCGGATCATGGACACGATCGCGGTGTTTCGGCGGATCGCCCGTGATCATCGGTGACTCTTGGTGATCATCGGTGTTCATTGGTGAGGCGGTCGCCGCGGGTCGGACCCTGCATCCATGCAGCGCCCGGCTGCAGGACACGGACCGGATCCTCGACGCGGGTGCCGTTCTGGTCGCTGATGGTGTGGTGGAAGCCTGGCTTGATCGCGGCACTCGCCCAGCCGCCCCACGGCTTGCCGGGCTTTGGAGGAGCGGCCATGGCGATCATGGCGACCTGGTGGTCCGGGCCCAGGGGAAAGCGATCGACGATTCGAGCGAGGGCCTCGACGACCGCGTCGAGCGGTGAGGCGCCGGCTCGCATGCGTTCGACGGCGAGGAAGGACGCGCAGGTGCCCATGACGAGTTCGCCGTTGCCGGTGGCGGCGGCTCCGCCCGCGGCTTGATCGACGTACAGCCCATGCCCGATGATGGGTGAATCGCCGACGCGTCCTGGGACCTTGAAGGCCATGCCGCTGGTGCTGCACGCGCCGGCGAGGCGGTTGTGGGCGTCGATGGCGAGAATGGAGACGGTGTCGTGCGAGGCGTTGGGCCCGTCTCCGCCGCGGACGACGCTGCCGCCGGAGCTTTGCTGCCGGGCGATCTCTTCGACGTTCAGGGGGGGGATCCATCCGCGGTATTTGCCGCGGTCGAGGTTGCGCGGGTCTTGGCTCCACTTCTGCCATTCGTTCCGGGCGTGGGGCGTGAGCAGCTCGCGAGGGGCGAATCCCTCGCGGGCGGCGAACTGCTCGGCGCCCTCGCCGACGAGCATGACGTGGATGGTCTTGTCCATGACCCTGCGGGCGATCTGGCATGGATTGGGATAGGAGCGCACGCAGGCGACCGATCCGCAGCGGTGGGGATCGGTCATGACGCAGCCGTCGAGGGAGACGCGGCCGTCGGCGTCTGGCAGCCCGCCGACGCCCACGGAGTTGATGTGCGGATCGTCCTCGATCGCGCTGGCACAGGCGACGACGCCGTCGAGTGCGGAAGCGCCGGAGCGGAGCATGGCCATGGCTGGCACATTGCCCACGGGGCCGAAGGACCAGGTCGAGAGCATGACCGGAAACGACGGATCTGGCATGGTTCGAGGGTAGTGCGTGGGGCCGGGATCAGAACGGCGGCGTGGAGGCGAGCTCGATCCATCCGCCCTCGCCCTTGCCGGGCTCGCGGAAGCCAAGCCGAGAGGCGTGCAGGCAGAGCCGATCGGCGAGTTCGCGGGTGCGTGGCTGCGGCCCGTAGAGCACGTCGCCGAGGATCGGCATGCCCGCTGCGGCAAGGTGAACGCGAAGCTGGTGGGTGCGTCCGGTGACGGGCTCGAGTTCCAGGCGAGAGCGATCGACCTCGAAGGCGAGCAACGACCAGTGGGTCACGCTCGGGCGCCCGTGCTCGTGGTCGACGATCTGCAGCGGCCGACGGTCGATGTCGGCTCGCATCGGCAGATCGATGGTGCCGGACTGGACGTTCGGGATCGCGTCGACGAGGGCGATGTAGCGCTTGGCGGTGCGGCGCTGCTGGAACTGAGCTGAGAGGTCGCGCTGCGCATCGGGATCCAGGGCGACGACGATGAGCCCGGAGGTGTCCATGTCCAGCCGATGCACGACCAATGGGCCGAGGGCCTCAGGGAACATGGTGCGGACCCGCTCCGAGACACAATCCTGATTGGCGGGCCCCTTGCCGGGCACCGACAGCAGCCCGGCGGGCTTGTCAACGACGACGTAGCGATCGGTGACGCGGACGATGTTCAGGGGCGAGGGATCGGCGGACACGGGATGATTGTTCGCGGGGACGACCGAAGGAGTCTCGCCTCGGCATCTGGAATGGCCCACGATCCGAACAGATCGGACGATCCGGCCCGGATCGAGCACCCGGGATCCGCGGACACGGAACCTTGACGGTTGTCGGCGGCCAGATCGCGGCGAGCGTTCACGCCGGGGGAGCGTGCCCCCTACCCTGATGACCTCACAAGCACCCTGTTTTGGAGCATTTCTCGCCCCATGGCTACCAAGCGCATTCTCGTCACCGGCGGCGCCGGATTTCTGGGCTCTCACCTGTGCGATCGGCTGGTTGCGCAGGGGCATGATGTCATCTGTCTGGACAACTTCTTCACCAGCCAGAAGACGAATGTCGCGCACCTGCTGGGCAAGCCGAACTTCGAGCTCATCCGGCACGACGTGACGCACCCGATCTGGCTTGAAGTGGACGAGATCTACAACGCGGCGTGCCCCGCCGCCCCCGGGCATTATCAGTTCAACCCGGTGAAGACGATGAAGACGTCGGTGATGGGCGCGATCAACATGCTGGGGCTGGCCAAGCGGTGCCGAGCGCGGATCCTGCAGTTCTCAACCAGCGAGGTGTACGGCGATCCGACCGTGCATCCGCAGCCCGAGAGCTACCGCGGGAACGTGAACCCGATCGGGATCCGGGCGTGCTATGACGAGGGCAAGCGAGCGGCGGAGACGCTGTTCTTCGACTATCAGCGGATGCACGGGATGCAGATCAAGGTCGTGCGGATCTTCAACACCTACGGCCCGCGGATGCACCCGTTCGACGGGCGCGTGGTGAGCAACTTCGTGCGTCAGGCGCTGCGAGGCGAGGACATCACGCTCTTTGGCGAGGGCCAGCAGACGCGATCGTTCTGCTTTGTCGCCGACCTGATCGACGTCATCAACCGGATGATGGAGTCGGACAAGGACTTCATCGGACCGGTGAACATCGGCAACCCGACGGAGTTCACCATCAAGCAGCTCGCGGAGATGGTGATCCAGCTCACGCCGGAGGTCACGGGCAAGCCGGTGAAGAGCAAGATCGTGTACAAGCCGATGCCCGCCGACGATCCGACGCAGCGTCAGCCGGACATCACGCTTGCCAAGAGCAAGCTCGGCTGGGAGCCGAAGATC
>DHLW01000153.1:19718-20715 GCA_002405485.1 Phycisphaerales bacterium UBA4658 | reverse complement strand
CCGGCCCGACGCGCTGCCGCGGCGTAGCCCGGCTTTACCGGCACCGTGTTCTCGACTGGAGCCCGGCACGGCGTGACCGCGTCGATGTGCTCCGCGTCTGCCGCTTGCTGCTGCGTTTTGCGGTGTGCAGCCAGGGCGTCGTGGTCTTGGATGGGCTTGCTCATCGGGCAGCCTCCTCCGCGGCAATCTCCGCGGCGTCGAACTGCGGCTCGTCGTCCACCTCGTTCACCGTGAGCGCCGGCGTAGCGGGCCTGGCGTACCGCCGATGCTGAACCGGCTCATGGTGCACCGTGACGTTGACGCTCGGACGCATCCGGTCGGCCTCGTCGGGGTCCACAATGCCGCTGAACCCAAAGGCGTAGCGGATCGCCTGAATGGCGGCCTTGTGCCGCAGCATGCGGGCCGGCCACTTCTTCCAGGGCTCCGTGCCCTGCTTGCACTCCGCGAGGTACTCAGTCACTTCGATGGGGTGGCTGCGGTCCTTGCGGTGTACTTGGGCGGTGATCGCCACCAGCTGCCCGTCGTCACTCAGCCGGTCCACGAACGTGATGCCGTCGTAGGCCGGATGGTTGTTCGCCATCGTCATCCAGCCATCAATGCCCACGATCGGCTGGATGCCGCCGGCCCGAGTCGGGAAGGCGTAGATCTCCCGCGTGATCGGGTTTAGGTTGTACTCATTGGCTACCAGCAGAAAAGCAGCGAACTGCTCCTTGCTGGCACCGTCGCACCCGCACGTCTTCCGAACCGTGGCCTCGAACGCCGCCGGTTCCATGCCAAACTTCCCAGCCATCGACAGCAGGATGCTTTTGCGGTCCTGCGTGGTTGCAATCTGCGTTGTCATTTCGCGTCCTTTCGTTGCGTGAGAAACCGCCGCGGCGTCCTGGCGTTGGCGGGGTTGAAACTGCCTCCGTGCAACCCGGTTCCACCGGGTCTCCGTGTTCAGAACGGCTCAACGATCTGCCCGCCGTCGACCGACCAGTGCTCTTGGCCGCCGCCG
>DHLW01000153.1:3270-19586 GCA_002405485.1 Phycisphaerales bacterium UBA4658 | reverse complement strand
CGCGGTGTTCCTTGACGTGGTAGGTGCCCTCGCCGTGCTCAATGAGCACTTCCAGCACGTAGCCCTGGTGCTCGCGGCCCTCGTCATCCCGCCAGCGGATGTAGTCCCCGACGGCCCAGGTGCTGACCACCCTGCCGTTCCGCAACCGGCCGCGGGACTGCGAAAACCGCGGGCCGTAGGTTTCGATCATGCCGGCGACTGCACCGGCGTATTCGCGTTCGTGAGCGTCCATGCGTTGTTCTCCGTTGTGAGATTTAAAGCGTGCTTGATGCGATGAGCCGAATCACCAGAACAAGAAACTCGATCCACAAGTCGACGTTCATCCTTCGTCCTCCTTGACGATGGTTGCGGGAGCGTAAATCCCCGATGTGAGATTTGTCAACACCAGAAAAATCGGCGGCGACACACCGAGACTTTAGGCGGACTTTCGCCCTATCGGGCGACGGCCACAGAGCTTGCCAGCCTTGCGCAAGTCTTCCTTTTCCTTGGCAAGCCTGCGGATCTCATCCGCGTCGTAGACGAAGATGCGGTCGGAGATTTGCTCCGACCATATTTCGCCGTGCTCTGCCAGCGTGCGGATGTGCCGGCGGGAGCATCCATACAGCTGGGCGGCCTCAATGGTGCCGCAGAGATTCCTTCTCGTCGGTAGCTGCACTGACACGTTCATGCCTCCAACGTAAAGCTAGGTGCAACTTTCGCAAGTTGCCCTTCCTTGCCTTTGGCATGCGAGACGCGTAGTGTGACCTACGGAGTCCCGCTTGCCAGTGGAGCGGAGTCCACTAGATGCCTAGCGGGCTCCGAAAACGTGGCGAAGCGAGGCTACCACGCCGCGGCGCACGGCGCAGGAGTGCGACCTAGAGTCAGGAGGCCTGGCCCCCATTAAGGAGTACCACCATGGAGCTTGAAACGCTGTTTATTACGGAGTATTCCCCACTTCGCAGGCTGCAGCAGAAGAGCATCAACTGCTACCAAGTCACGCTTCGGCACTTCGCCAGACACTTGGCGACGGTGCCAAACCGCGAGCCAGGACCGCCAAAAGTCTCGGATTTAACGGACCTAACGGTCGCAAGGTTCCTAGCGGTAAGAGAGCGCGAGACCTGCCGGGCGACCGCTGCCCGCGATCGGGTCCAGCTGCTGGCCCTGTGGCGGTACGCCAGCCGGAAACGGTACGTCGAGCAGTGGCCCGAGGTGCCCATTATCAGAGCCCCTAGCCGCACGCCTACGGGCTACACGGCGGCCGAGGTGTCAATGCTCATCCGCGAGGCCCGGCGGATGCAGGGGACGATTTCCGGCGTCCCAGCGGGGCTGTGGTGGTCGTCCCTGCTTCTAGTGCTGTGGGAGTCGGGCGAACGCATAACGGCCACCTTGGCGACCCGGTGGCGGGAAGTTGATTTGACGGCCCAGCGGATCACGTTTCGTGCGGAAACCCGCAAAAATCAGACCCGCGACATAACCCGCCAGATTTCGCCCATGACGGCCGATCTGCTGAACGGGCGTATTCGTATGGCCAATGAGCTCGTGTGGCCGTGGGATCGCAGTGCGTGCCTCTTATGGAAGCGTCTACAGGGCATAGCCAAGCGTGCCGGCGTGCAGTACCGTGGATATCACGGCATCAGACGGGCGGCAGTGTCCTACGTGGAAGCTGCTTGCCCAGGTGCTGGCCAACGGCTGGCAGATCACAGCAGTCCGCAGATCACCATCAAAAGCTACCTCGACCCTCGCATCGTTCCGCAGGGGCCGGCTGCGACGGATTTGCTGCCTCCGCTGGATTTGTCGCCTGAGTCGTAGAACTTCCTCCGCGAAGCACACCGACGCAGCCGGCACGATCCGCACGAGCAGGCGGGGGCGACCGAGGTGAAAGGGTGAAGCCCTCGGCCGCCGCTCCCGCCGCCCGGTCTAGGTCATCTGCTCGATGCGAGCCCGTAGCAGTGCGATCGTCTCCACGAGCTGCCGACGCTCTTCAAGCAGCCGCCCGATCATGCGTGCCGCGGTGCCGTTGGTAGCCGTCCAAGCGTTTGACGGGCCGAAGCGACCGACGAACAACCTGGCCTCCTCGGCCTCGGCTTCGGTGTAGGGCAGCGGGTCACAATTCTCACTTTGCACGAACAACCTCAACGCCCTTACGTCTCAATACTTTCGCGGACATATCCTTTTTGTCGGCGCTCTCTTCTTCCATGAGTTTGTCTATGTCGATACGGATAGAGACTGCTTCCTCAAGATTGCAGCATCCGGTCCAGCATTCGCCCACCGCATAGCCGATAGCGGCAAGCAGCCCGTTGCCGTGCTTATGCGATTCCGTAGCGTAAAGCAATTCTGCCGATGACGGCGGGACGTTGAAACACGCATCAAGCCCGCGAGCCATCGCCCAAGCGACTGCGCGACTCATCTCGGTTTGGCAATCGAATTGCCCTAACTCCTCAAAGACCTTGTTTCCGTGGTCGTGCGTATCAATCCTAATGCGAAAATGATAGGGCGAGTGAGAATCAAGCATTGGGTCAGACCCATTGCGATTGTCTTGCGTCATGTCACGTCCTTTCTGTGGAGCTTCTGGATGCATCGTCCTGTCCCTCATCGAAAAGCACGATAGCCAGCAGGCTATACGCCGCGAGGTCTAAGAGCGTGTCGCGTACGCCCTCGTGCACGAGCCGCCCGGTGCGGCAGTAGGTCCGCAGCCGCTGAACTTTGTCGGCGATTCGCACCATGGCTCCACGCCACGGCTCAATGCAGACGAACTCGGCACCCTGGCGGACGTTGGCGAGCGGGTCCGATTCGCTGCCGTAGTCGGCCGACTTGCTGCGGTGCAGCTTCTCCATCTCGGCGAGCAGGTCAAGAAAACGCTGGCTGCTTGGGTGCGTGGTCGTGGCCTTCGGCTGGCACCGCCCGCCGTCGCAGCATCCCTCGGGCGGCGTCGCGTTCAACCTCGCCTCAACGGCGCTTCGCAGTGCGGCGTTGACGTTGTCCAGTGTCGGGGCTTCCCGTTCGATCGTCTGCATGGGCATCCTTTCTGCGGTCGCGGTCACAGAACAACCGGAACGCCTTAGTGATTTCGTTTCGCTTGTGGTCGATGACGATTGCCGCCTGGGCTGGTGACTCGCTTCCATCGGCACCGATTTTCACAGCGTATGCAGACTGTCCAATCACGCTGCCGTTGGTCACGTAGTTTCGTCCTGCAGAGAACTGGTGCCAGTGCCCGATGCAGGTAAGGTCCGCGCGTCGCGTCGTGTCCCACGCGGCAATCTTCTTTTTTAGTGGAACATGTATGCCGCCGATGCCCGACTGATACTTCACGGAGTGACCGTGACTGAACCTCACCACAAACCCGTCAAGGTCAAGGTAGTTGAGGTGCCCCTCGCCAACTTGCCACCTGACGTTGGCCCTCGTCTCGGCCGCCTGCATCGTCAGATACAGATGGTGCTCGTAGCTGGTATCTGCCTCGTTAGATCGCATCTTCTCTGTCGTCCTGCCGTGGTTGCCGCAGCTGGTGGCGACGATGACTTCGCGGGCGTTGTCGCTTGCGCAGTCGATGAACCGTCGCAGTCGCTCGCCAATCCAACGGATAGCTGCCAGCGGATGCAGGCTGTTTTCTTCTGCGAGTTCTGGATGAATCATCCCGCTGATCATGTCGCCGCCCAGCCAAACAACGACGCGGTGGATGTCGGCAAGCGTCCGCTCGGCTTCGAGCATCTGCACAAATCGCTCCTGCAGTTCCGCTAGACGCTGGTCGCAAATGTCGAGGTTGTATTCATTCTGGAAATCGACTGTCTCAGGGCGCACGGTCTCTTCGGCGTGAATGTCGGACAGCAGTACGACCATCGTGGCCGAGTGCTTCCGCCCCTTGACGCTTTTGGTCACAGGCCTGGGCGAGGCCTTGATGCCACGCAGCTGCACGAGGGCGTCGGCCCGTTCCCGCTCCCGGTCGATCTGGGCCAGGGCGGCTTTGTACCGGCCCTTGTACGACGCAACCTCCGCCCGGAGCCGGGCAAGTTCGGCATCGGTCGCGAGCCGGGATTCGTCCGCCACGAGATCCGCGACGGAATCTACAAGGGCCTTTTTAGCCACGCGATGACTCCCTGCAGGCCAGAGGTTGGGATGCCACGTTCGCGGGCTGCTTCCAAGACCGCGCGAGCGTACGCCAATTTCTGATGCTGTGACGGGTCAAAAGCGTCATGCACCGCCCGCATCTCTGCCTGCTGCTCTGGCGTCAACCGGTCGAACCACGTCTGAAAGCCGGGCCGGTTTCGCAGGTTCTTCGCGAGCACGTCATCGAGCAGGCTTTTCGGCTTTTCCTTTGCCACGCTTGCTTCCTTTCGTTGCGGGCTTGCCCCGACGTAGGACGACGTTGCCGTCCTCGTCGGGAATCGGACACGCCCCCTCCTCGTCGTCCGCATCTAGCGGGGCGTCGTCAAACTGCGGGCCCTTGGGCTTCGCCTTCCTTGGCTTTGGCACGGGCCTGCTCCTTTCGGGCGTTGCTAATCGCACGCCTGACTAGCACCCTACCGATCGCGTCAACGAACGGCAGGCGACGCTTCCCAGCCTCCTCGCGGAGCCAGCCCACGATCTGGTCCACGTGTTCCTCGCACCAATCGCAACCCTTGGCGTCCATCGTCTGCGCCCTCGCGTTGCACGAGCACGTCGGGCTGGCCTGGATGCCGACGCGGCCCAACAGCCGCTTCAGGTGCGTTCCAGGGCCGGGCGGCACCGGCTGCGCCTCGGGCGGCTCGAAGCCGGGCTTGGGCTCGCGCGGGTAGTCGGGGTGGTTCGGGTCGACCAGCAGCCGTTCGCCATGCTCGTGCACGACGCAGGCCGCGACCTCTTCAAGCGTGTAGCCGCGTTGGCGACAGCGGGCCTGGAGGTGCTTGCGGTGGCAGTTGATTAAGGCAGCGGATTGCATGGAGGAATGACCCGTCCAATGATTCCGGTCGGCGGGTCGCAGTCGATGTCGATTAGCCAGGCTGGTAAGCCCGCGGGGTTGTTGCGATACACCGTCGCCGTGTACGGGCGGTCAATATTCGGCTCTAGGTCGCCAATGTTGAGGCATTCGCCATCAAGGTCGAAGCCTTCTGGGCAGCACCCGTAGGCGATCATCATGACGTTCTGCGATCCGCCAGGGCCGCCGCCGCCCTCTTCGAGCTGATAGCACCGATCGCTATCAAAAGAAGTGCTCGTGTAGCCGTGTTCCTCCATCCACGTACGCACTGCACGCACCCACGCCTCCAGCGGAGGCCGCAACTCTTCCGCTTGCTCTGTGGGTGCTGTTAGGCAAACCCCGAACGCCACAAGTTCCCCGTCTGCGTTGCAGTTGGCGCTGCAGTGATACCACGGCAAAAGGTTGTTATCGGCATCCGTCTCGTAACACCCGCACGGATGCAACGTGCAACGGCAGCCATTGACGCACTCCACAAACACGACTTCGCCGAACTGCTTCCGCAAATCGCAGCCGCCGCGGCAGGCCTTGCAGCAGTCATCGCAGGATCCGCCGAACATTGCCATGGGCTAGCACTCCGCGGCAATGACGATCCAGCCAAAGCCGTTGTTGGACAAACCGACCCAGTTCGAGCTGGCGGTCGGTGCCGTGCTCAACTCGACGAAGTAGTTCCAGGCCACCATCGTTCCGACGGCCTGCGCAGCTGGATGGGCCCCTGCGTAGGCAGTCACCACTGCCGACACGCCGCCCTTGCCCCAGCTCAGCGTCGATCGCTTGCCGAGCATGATCCGCACGCCGGGGTTAGCACCGCCCGGTGGGACGCCCTTCAGTCGACCCGATCGGGTGCCCTCGACCTCCCGCACGACCTCGCCGATGCGCTTGGCGTCGTCAGCACTGAAACCGAAAACGCCGGCCATGGGTTACTCCGACAGGACGAGGAACTGCACCGGATGAGCCGACGCGTGACTCGCGGCGGTAACCGCCTGCAGGCCGATCGTGACGTTCTTGGCCAGCCGGACCGGGCCGGCAACATCGCCCCGTTGAAGCCTTGCAAAAGACTGCAGCGTCGTGCCGTCATAGTGCCCGATGTGCACGTAGTGCGTGCCGGCCGTCGCGGTGTGGACGCTGCGGAACGCTGCGTACCCTGCGGTGGTTACGGCCCCGAGGGATACCGTCTGGACCGCTGTGCCGACCTCGAGCACGCCGCCAACCGAAAGCGCCTTTGTCTGGTCGTATCGTGTGCTCCGGTTGAAGCGTTCCTCTAGGTTGCCGTTGGTCAGGTTGAGCGTGACGGAAACACTGATTTCATTGGCCATGGTTAGATCCTCAAATCGTTGAGCATGTTTGCGAAGTTCTTTGACTCATACGGGTACACGGTCAGGATGTCCGGCGGGTACCCGACGCCCTTGGCAGCGCCGGTGTTGTCGAGTGCGACCGGCTGCGACACAGGGTTGCCGCGGTCATCCACGATCGCCTGCTTTTTGCCGTCCTTGATTTCGTTGAACCCGGCGTCGTAGTAGTCAATCTTCCACTCTTTCGGGTTGTATGTGATCTCAAGCGATACCTGCCAGACTTGTGTGGCGTCATCAAAGTCCGCGGAAAACCCTGTTACTCGCAGTGTGTTTTTTGCAGCACCTAAGAACGGCGCATCGTTGGTCGTGTTGAGGTAGTCATAAAACTTCGGCAGGTTCGGGTTAACCGCAAACGTATTCGTGTACTTCATCACCGCTATGGCGGTTTCTTCCTCAAGCCCGTCGACCGGGTCGAACGCAGAATTGGTAATCGGCTCCGGGTTGAGGTCGTCCACCTCCCGACCCTTCGTCGCAGGCACGGTGACCTGCGAGCTGCTGATGCTGATTCGCTTCCATGTCTGCGGGTCTTCGTTCGGCGGCTCCTGTTGTTGACCTTCTTCTTCGTCGACGCTCTCGTATTGCACGTCGATTTGAACGCCGTTCTCGGTTCCCTTAAACCATGAGAACTTGCGGCTGCGGACGAACAGCTTGTACGTCCCAAACATATGCTCGTCGTTGATCTGCGGAATCTTCTGGTTGCCAAGCCCAGGCCATTGGCTCGTATTTTCGGCGATGTCTGTAAATGACGGGTTCTTTGTGTCCGTCTTCGCAAGAAGCACCCGCTGCCCCAGGCGGCGCACGCAGCCCTTCTCGGCTTTCGCCTCCTCGACTGCGTCTTCGTACAGAATGACTACGTCTGTAATTGCCATCGCTACACGCCAATCGTTGCGAGCCCGAGTCCGCCGCCCATGGCGGACGCGAGCTGGTCAGGCAACGCATCCAGCTGGTCGACCATCTCTTCGGTGTTGTCGGCCGTCTCTTTAGCGGCATCCACCCCGGAGATGCGCGGGTCTGCGCCTCGCAGAATGTTGTTGCGGAACGTCTCGCCAGCCGCAGTGCCTGCCACGATGGCTTTAAGTTCCTTTGTTGACAGGGCGATTGCCCTTTTGATTTTGTCGCCAGCGTCGCCTGCGGTTTTTACAACTCGTTTGCTCTCTGTTTCGCCTCGCGCTGCCTGCGCCGCAGCCATCGCAGAATCAAACTGTGCGAACGGGTTGGTCATGTTGTCCATCCCGTTTTGAAACGCGGTTGATGCAGCCTCACCCCAGCCCTGCGCCTGCGACGCCGCGGCGTCAGAAAAACTTTGTGCGGAACCAGCACCAGTGCGAAGCGACTCGGCCAAGCTTGTGAGCCCGGCCCGCTCTGCGGCGTCTGCGAACCTGTTAAGCACGCCAGCCAAGCCACCGCTGATAAAGCTAATGAAGTTTGAAAAGACCTGCTCAAGCTTGGCGAAGATGCTGAACAGAACCTGGAAAGCACCATACAGAAAAGTCACAGTACCGGCGACCATACGCAGAGCGTTGGCGAACACCATTGCAACGGTGTTAGAGCTCTTAAAGCCCCCCGCCGTTTCGCCAAAGAACCCTGCGAAAATTGCGTTCAGTTGCGTCACACCAGCCATGAACAGGTCTTTGACAACCGTGAACGCTTGGCCGATCAGTTGAAACGCGACCTGGGCAAGCGGTGCGACCTCCTGAATGAATCCGTATAGAGCCGTAAACGCTGGTTCAATTGCGAGCAGCACGGAGTTAAACGTATCGGCAGCGGCCCCGGCCAGCGAGAACCCGCTTTCGTTGCTCGCGAAAAACTCTGTCATGCGAGTGGCGACATCTGCAATCGTCGGGGCGATGCCCGCCAACAGTTGATTGAAGAAGCCACCCGCGACCATGCCGACGCGGCCAAGCATGTCGTTCATTCGCTCAATTTCCGCACCCTGCTCGTTCGTCAGATTGACGCCGAGCGAGTCCCGCAGCATGGCCATTTCGGCGACCGCTCCGCCTGCGGCGGCCTCAATGAAGCCCATCGCGGTCGCGCCTTGCCGGCCGAAGATCGCAAATGCCGCCGCGGCCCGCTCTGCCTCCGTGGGGAGCGCCATGATCCGCTGGGCAATCAACGCGAACTGGTCCTGTGCCGAGAGGCCCGCGAGGTCTTGGGTTGTCAGCCCAAGATTTGCGAACGCGGCTGTCGCAGACTTCGAGCCCTGACCAAGCGCAACCGTTGAACGCTGCAGGCGGGTCAGGATTCCAACTAGCTGCCCGCCGCCAATGCCCGCTTCCTCGGCCACTTGTGTCAGGTTTTGCAGCTCGGCAGTGGCTAACCCGAGCCGTTTGGCGTCTTTGCTGATTTGGTCCAGCGACGACGCCGCCCTGGTCAGGGCGATGAATGGAGCGGCGATGCCGGCGATCAGCAACGCCTGGCCGACGAGGGACCGCAGTGCACCAGTGAGCAGACGAACCGGATTAAGGCTGGATGCGACAGACTTGGCCATGCCGCCGAAGGCGCTGTTTACCGCGTTCAGGCCGCTGAGCCTTGCGGCCGTCGAGCCGAAGCCCTGCAGCTGCTTTGCGGCGCGTGCGAGCCCGGCCGTGAGCCCGCCGGTGCTGGCCGTAATCGAGACGTTTACGCGTCCGAAGTTCCTGGCCATGCGTCACCTTGGGATCTGGTTCAGCACCGCGAGCATTTGCTCGGGCGTCTGGGCCCGCTTCTCGACCGGCATGAAGTCTTCCGGCTTCATCGCCTTCTTGTTCTTGCCGCGGTTGGCGTTCTGGAACTGTGCAAAACCGACCGCACTACGCAGCCACTCGTCGCCCCACGGCTCGAGCTGGTAGTACGCCATCCAGCCGTACAGCACGTCGGCCGGCATGGACTCGGCCAAGGCAGGGACGTTCCATATGCCGAGCTTGAGGGCGAGCCTGTGCAGGAACATCATCACAGGTCGCCTCTCTAGTTTTTTGCCGCTTCCTCGACGGCGTTCTGCCCGATGCCGTTCAGCTCGAAGCCCTTGTCCACGATGGCCTGCACGGCTTCCGTGTCGAGTTCGCCGATCCAGTCGGCATCCTCTTGGGTGAACAGCGGCTTGCCGTCGGCGTCGACCGTCACCAGCGCCACGAACCGAGCGCGGATGTTGTCGAGGTTCATGCCGCCCACCTTGCCGCCGGTAACCATCTGTTCAAATTGGTCACGCATCCGAGCGTTCATCTTCGACACGTAGACCGTGCCGCCGAGCGCCGGTACATCAAGAGCTTCACGCGGCAGCACGCCGCGCTTCGCCTTGATCTCTTCGCGAGTCAAAGCCATCGTCCGCGCCTCCTTGCCTCATCACGAGATCGAGCCACTCACCTTGATGGTGATCGTGCCCGTCTGCATGTCTTCCATCTGGCTGCCAGCTTCGAAGGCTGTCAGGTAGCCCTTGGCACTCCAGGCAGCCACGTTCGCTCCGCCGTCCGCGAAGTACACCGCCACGGCCTGGGCCGTATCCACGCTGGTAATTGCCGTCCATGGCTTCACGGACGGGTCGAACAGGATCTCAGCGGTAATCTCGCCGGGGTCATAGAGTTCGCTGGCCACGAACTCTTTTCCGCCGGTGGTCAGCATGTGGCTTGCGTCCACGACAGCACGTTCGATCCCACTCCAAGAAATGCTCGTGACCTTGTACTGACCGGTGGCCGCGGAACCAGACCCCGATCCAAGGATCGTTCCAAAGGTGATGTAGCTTCCTTGCCCGATGTCCGCTGGCATGGTGAAGGCCTCCCTGACTTACGAGATTGAGCCGCTGACCTTGATGGTGACGGTGCCGGACTGCATGTCCTCGACCTGGCTGCCGGCCTCGAACCCGCTGACGTAGCCGTAGGCGCTCCACATCAGCGTCGTGTCGCCGCCATTGGCAAACCGAACTTCGACAGCTTGGTTGGTGCTCACGTTGGTCAACGCCGTCCACGGCTTTACGGACGGGTCAAACAGGATTTCCGCGGAGACCTCGCCGGGATCGTAGACCGAGCTGGCGACGTAGTCTTTGCCGCCCGAGCTGGTCATGTGGCTAGCGTCCACGGCCGCCCGCTCGATACCGCTCCACGACAGACCGGTCAGCTTGTAGACGCCGTTCGTGGCACTTCCGAGGATGCTGCCGAAGGTGATGTACGTTCCCTGTCCGATGTCGACTGCCATGTTTACACCGTCTCCACGTAGGTGACTTCGACCGTAATGTCCGTGCGATACGTCGGCAGCTGCTCGCCGCTCGTCGGGGCCTCTTGGAGGTCCTGGTCCTGTACGACCCGCGCGTACCGGATGCCGGAACCCTTGGCATATTGTAAAACTCGACGTACTGCCCGCGCGAGGTTTCTAACCGTCTCGAGCCGCGCCGCTAGGCACGTAAAGGTGAACGTCGCCCGGACGTATCCGGTGTGCCCGGTCATGTGTCCAAAGTCCCGCCGGTCGCCGTCTTCACGAGTGAAAACCACGAACGGCAGCGCGGTTCCCTGCGGGGCCTGGACCGCATAGACCCGCGTGCCAGCGATCGCGATAACGTCCGCCGAGTTCTTAACCAGCGTGTACAGCGGGGAGTCGATCGGGGTGGATGGCATGGTTATTTGCCCTGCATCTTTCGCAGTTCGCGGCGTGCGGTCTCAGCAATCGCCTTGTCGAGGTATTCGCCCAGCACGCCTTCCAGCCTGCTTTTGATCTGCGGCAGCGCGGAGTCAGCCCATGCCTTGAATTTGCCGGTGCCGGAGAAGCCCTTGACGCTCTGCCAAAACACGGTGCCGTTGTTCACTTGCTGCTCGGCAAACAGGCTTTTGACGTTTGCCGCCGGGACCGCAAAAGTGCGGCCTCGTGGCGTGCGATCTTTTACGCCCTCTTCGATCCACCACGCATGAAAGCCCTTTTTGTCACCGTCGCGGCGGTAGCCGAGAACAGCGGTGGAGGTCGTGGCCTTCTTCTTTTTCTCAACCAGCAACCCCACCGACCGCTTGAGGTTTCCCGTCGGCCCGCGTGGCGTAAGCGACCGAACCGTTCGGACCTCAGATTTGCTCGCGGCACGCACAGCCGCCCCGAGGTACTTTTTCTGCATTCCCTTTGGCAGCTTTGCAAAGCCTTGCAGGATCTCCTCAACGCCCTGTATGCGAACTCCCATTTGTGCCATCAGTCCACCACCTCCGTCGCAAGGACCTCGTGCTCCTCGCGGCGACCGCGTTCCATGACAGACTGGATCTCAAACGTGCGGCTTTCGCAGAGCACCCGCATCTTGGGCTTCAAGCCCGCCGTGTACCGCATGCGGATCCTGTGCAGTACCGTGCCCTGCGTGGCCATGGCGTCGATCTGCTCCGTGCCGCTCGTCGGCAAGAGGGCAATACGCCGCGTCTTGAAAGTGCTGTAGGTCAGCACCGGCTCGCCCAGGCTGTTGACCGTATCGGCCGGCGTCTGGATGACGGCAGTTTTGTCGAGGAGCCCGGCACGTAGCATCGGTCACCTCACGCGTACTGCTTCCACTTCAGCGGCTCGAGCAACGCCCGAACCGATAGCGGCACGTCGTTGGCTCCCTGCCCGACGACCACAGGCTCGCGGTGCGTGTACCAATGCCCGACGAGTAGCTTGATCGCATGCTTCGCAGCCACGGGCACGCTTGCCACCGAGCCGTACCCAGCGAGGTACGTGATCTGCACCGCCTTATCGTCGAGTCTCGCCGATGGCCACGTCTCTAGGTAGAGCGGGTACACGAGCCCCGGCGTGTGGTCCTTGTCCAAGCGGAAGTCCTGCGTGCCGCTTTCGGCCCAGGTCAGCGTCTGCGTCGTACCGCCAGTGTCGACGTACGAAATGGTGACGGTGGCGCTCGCCGCACTACTGTTCAGCCGCACCGGCGGGCGCGGAAGCTCGATGCGAAGATTGTAGAAATCGTCGAACGCCACCGTGTACGCGCACGCCTGGAATGTTCGCTCGCAGAAATCCTCGCACCAGCGAGTCGCGGAGTCGATGAGCGTGCCGATGTAGGTATCGTCGTCGGTGAAATCGACAACCCGCAGGTGCTCCTTCGCTTCCGCAACCGTCACCGGGCGGTCGGCCGCCTGCGGGGCCGTGCTGACGATCAGGCTGCGGTAGCTACGCATGCTTCTTCCTGCGTCTCTTGGCGACCGGCGCTTCAGCTCGCTCGACTGCCTGCGGCTGCGGAGCCTCGGCAAACTCCAGCGGCGTCTGCTCCTCGACTTTCGCGATCCTCTGCAGTTCCAGCGTCCTCGCCAGCCCTCGGGTCACCGGGACCAGCTGTCCGGGGCGGTAGGCGGTGTAAGGCCGCAGGAACCGAACGCGGACCATTTCGATAGTACTCATTTCCAGACTCCATCCGGTGGTGTTCCGTTGCGATCCCAGAACTCGCCGGGATGCTGCAACAATGGCTTCATCTGCTGGTCTGGCCACTTCAACCACACCTCGGCGTGCCCGAGCACGACTCGCGGACACACGCCCACCTTCAACCCGGCGTCTTTCGCAACCTTCCAAAAGTGAATGTCGTCATCGACGCGGTCGGGCCCCCACTTGCCGTCTTCGCCGGGCGTACCGAGGAACCACGGGTGCGGCATCTTCTTGAGGGCTGAAGCCTTTAGAAAGGTCAGCCCAAAGTGTGCCGTGTTCACTTCGACGATGTTGTGATAGATGAAGTGATCCCGGCGAACTTCGCCGGCCCGGCTTCCGTCCGGCATGTTCATCGTGAACAGCGGATCGCCATCCCGTCGCTTCATCTGGACAGCAGCCACGCAGTCGAAGTCGCTGGCCACGGCGTAGGTCAGCAGACGCGGCACGGCATCCGCCTCCCAGACGCTGTCATAGTCCAGCGTCAGGATCCACAGCGGGGGCTGGCTCGGGTCGTCGTCGCCCTCGACCATGTCGGTGAGCACCCGAGACAAACATTGACCCCAAAACGCACCTTCTAGGCGAATGGGGGCGATGCCGTACGGCAGGAGCCCACGAGCCCAGCAGAACATGTGATCCTGCCAGCCGAGCCGAGGCACGGACATGGCACATGACACGCGGACCGGACCGGCTCCGGTCTGCAATACAGCAGGCTTTACGCCCGCCACAGCTGCTGCCGCGCCCACGGCAACCTCCTGCGGTTACAGGTTGTCGAACTATCAGCTACGTGTGATCGCCTGACCGACGCCCTTATCGGACGCGGACACCGGGCCCTTCTCGGCCTGGTGGAGACGAGCCGCCACGACGACCGTGGCAGCCGTCGCACCGACAGCAGAGTTCGGGGTGCACTCGACGCGGACGTACCGGCCGACGTGCTTCAGCGAAGCATCGAACCGGTAGACGAGGCCGCTGGTCGTGCCAGCAGACGACAGCGTGTAGTCGGTGCCCGAGACGAGCCCCGAGATCGTGGAGAAGGTCGTCTGGTCGTTCGACCCCATGAGCCGCAGCACCGACGGAGCACCGGCCGCCGTCGGGCGGTAGAGCACGTCGACGCTAATGCTGTCGAAGCCAACCACGTCGATCGTGCTCGAGGCGGTCTGCGCGGAAGTGGCCGTGAGCGACTCGACGACCGACTTGGAAGCCTGCACCATGTCCATGTTTAGGATCTCCTTGTGGGTTCGGCGAGTTAGAGGATGAGGGCCACGACAGGACCGGCGGTCGACGCATCGCCCACGTCGGACGTGACGATGTCGAATGCGACGGTCGCCTGGAAGTAGGTCTGGTCGAACTCGATGTAGCGGTCCGTGCTCGCACGGATCGCGACGTTCCGACGCAGGCCGTAGTGGGTCGACAGCGACAGGTCGCCGAAGAGCGCCACGACCTGGTTCGTGGAAGCCGTGGTCCGCATGCTGTTGTTGAACAGCACGGGGTAGCCGCAGAACCGCGGGATGTTGACGCCGTTCATCAGCTCGGCGGCCGAGCCGGGCGAGCTGAGGGCGAGCGACTGCATCGCGAGGGCGTACATCTGCGGGGTCACGTACCACGACGCCCGAGCACGCCCGTAGCTGGGAAGCTTGGCCACGGCCGTCAGGAAGTCGTCGACCGTCAGCGAGGTGACGGCGGTCTGCGACGAGTTGTGGATGCCAGCCGTCAGCGTTTCGTTCTCGAACTTCCACTGGATGCCGCGGATGCCGCCGTGCGTCGAGGTGCCGTCACCAGCGAAGCCGGCGTCGTCGATCTTCTTGCTGATCGCCAAGGCGAACTCCTGGGCGACGAGCGAGGCAAGGTCCACCGCAGAGTCGTCGATCAGGCTATTGGGAACGCGGGTTCCGACCCGAACGTCCTTGGCCGACAGCATGACGTTGTCGGTCGTCATGTCGCTGTTGGTGGTCTCGGAGTTCTCCGCGACGAAGTACGCCGTGTTGCCACCGGTCCGACGCGGAATGTAGAGCGTCGGGGCCGACATCGGGATGACGTTGGCCTGCTGCGGGATGGATGAGTACTCGTCGACCAGGCGGATGACAGAAGCGGCGAAGGTCTCGGGGATCAGCACGCCGCCCTTGCTGTTGTCGTTGCTCGACAGGGCGCGGGCTTCGACGTTCTTCTCGTACCACGCCCGGTCTTCCGACCGGCCGAGCACGTAGCCGCGGATCCACCGGCCGCACGCCTCGGCGTCGGACGAGTTGTCGAACCCGCGGAGGTTCGTGTACCGCTTCGCCTCACGGCTCACGGCGACCGGCTTGGGGGCCTCGGCCACCTCGACCGGAGCGGCCGACTTGCTCACCGCACCGCGAAGAGCGGCGATCTTGTTCTGGATCGCGGTCTCGCGCTCCAGGTCGGCCTGGACCTTCTCAGCCTCGGCGACGAGTTCAGCCTGACGCGCTTCCACGTCGGCGTTCCGCTCCTCGACCTTGGCGTTCTCTTCGAGCAGGCCGGCGAGAGCAGCGGCGCGATCCTGAAGCTGGGCGATTTTAGTGGCCATCCTTGGCGCTCCGTATGTGGTGAACGGTGACCTCGTGTCTTCGCTCACGATACGGATACGCGAACCGCCGCCTAGCCGTTTTGCTTGTACGGTACAAACGACCGCCTGAAGACGCTGGCAGCAGGCACGATCGTCTTTGCCCTGTTACCGCACGCTTGGCACTCTAGGTAGCGGACTTGGTGCAGTTCGCCAGCCTGCATGCTGGACCGTGTCCGCATGCGGCCCTTGTGGCACTTGGGGCAGTTGCAACCCGCGTTCAGCACGCTTTGCTCCGCAGTATGGCGGCGGTGAGCCGCATGGAAGCTGCCGCTGCCGGCAGCAGACCACGCCGCACCGCGATCGGTTCCGGTACGACCGGTTCCTGTTCCTGCGATGCTAGCCACTGCTCCAAGCTTCGACGGGCAACGCTCGTGGTCGAAGCTGGGTAGGCGGGATTCACGACGACGGAAATGTCGAAAAGGCCGGACGCCTCCGAGATTGAACGCAGCGGCTTGCCGCTGTCGTCTGGCCCCCACGCTTCGCCCTTGGGCTCGACGGTGAACGCGAAGCTGGCACCGCGGACATCCCCGCGCTCGACCAGCTCCACGATGTCCGCCCGAGTGGTCGGCGGGAAGATCCGGTAGGCCAGCCCCTTGTCGTCCGCCTTCACTTCGAGCGTCCCGCTGGATGCCCGGCCGAGCACGATCGACGGGTCGTGGTTGAACAGAGCGATGGGGTCCGCCTTCTTGTAGGAACGCGAAAGCACCTTGTCGAAGGCACCCGGCAGGAACCGCTCGCGGAACCCGCCCATATCGACCGATAGCGAGTTCCACTTCACCGCATACCCCGAAATGACCGGGCGGCCGTCGCTTCGCTTCTCGATGACCAGGGCCTCGTCGTCCTCAAAGACCCAGTCGCGGCGCTCAATCACGGCATCCATGGTGGCACTCCTATCATTCTCGCGGTCTAGTTCCTCTACCTTGCGTGCAGAAAACGACTGCCCGGCGTCGCCGCCCCACAGCAGCCAGGCGACGTACGCAGGGCTGTAGTCCGGCGGCTCGTTCCATCCGGGGCTTTTGCTCGACTCGTGCCGAGCGAACCACGCATTCATCTCCCGCACCCAGTCCTCGTTCATTTCCTCGCGGCGCGAGAGGCGACCGGCACGGGCGACCGTCTCGGGCTT
>DHLW01000153.1:0-3114 GCA_002405485.1 Phycisphaerales bacterium UBA4658 | reverse complement strand
GGCGACCGTCTCGGGCTTCAGCCCGTCGCCGCTCAGTCCCTGCTCGTGCAGCTCCAGGCCGCGGCTAGCGGCGGACGCCATGCCTTCAGTGGGTGTGAGATCAACCGCCATCGGCAGGCACCTCGGCGGGTGGCGGGGCCGTCTCTGCAGCCGGCGGCTGCTGTTGCTGGGCTGGCTGGGCCTGCTGCTGTGGCTCTGGCAGCGGCGGCAAGTTCTCCTTCTTGCGGACTTCTGGCACCGTGAGCCAACCGTTCTGCAGGCCGATCTGGTACGCGTTGTACCGCGTCATCGTGTCGCCACGGAGCAGACCCTCGACCATGAACTCGGCGAACAACTCGTCGCCGTCGTCTGGCAACAGGTCGCGTTCAATGGCTCCTTCAATCCGACGCAGCCATGGCAGGATGGTGTCCTGCACAAAGCTGATCTGCTCGCTTTCAAGGTTGCCCCACGTGGCCCGGCCCAGCTCTTGAATCTTGTGGGGCTGGACCTTGTAGATGCGTGCGATCTCGAGCACGGCCTGCGTCCGCAGCTCGGCGAACTGCGACGCCTCCAAGCTCTGCGAAATGGTCTCGGCCTTCAGTCCGTTGGAAAGGATCGCCGTTTTCCCGGCGCGTTGCGGGCCGCGGTGCGTTTGCTCCCACTGCTCGCGGAGCTGCTCGCGGACCTCGCGGGGCAACGCCTGGTCCGTGTGCAGGATGAGCCCCGGCGTGGCGTTGTTCTGGAAAAACCGGGCCGCGTGCTGCTCGAGCGACCGGGCAAGACTGATCGCATCCTTGCCAAGTTCGATCGGCACGCTGCCCACGGGGCCGTTCACGCACAACCAACGCGTGTGCATGATCTGGTCCTCCCGGTAGATGATCTGCCGGCTCGTCCCAGGCTCGCGGTACTTGTACGTGATCTCCTTCGTGGTCTCGTCCTGCTTCACTTCCATGCCGGCAGGATGTAACGCCCACAGCTGCGAGACCGGGCCCCGTTCGCCGGGCACCTTCAGAGCGTAGTGGTTGCCGTAGAGCGTCAGGTGCAGCATCTGCTGCTCGACGTACTCAAAGCGGGTCTGCCACGAGTTCGGCCGCTGGTGCAGCAGGCGGTAGAGCGGATTCTCAGTCGCCTTGATCTTCTCGCCGTCGGGCAGCCGCCGGTAGAGCACGAGCGGCAGGGCGGCCACGGTCTCCGACAGAACCCGCACGCAGGCCAGCACGGCCGAGGTCCGCAAGGCCGTGTCGGGTGTGACCCGGTGCGTCTGCGAAGTACTCGCGATTTCGACCAGCTCGTCCCACCGGCTGGTCCGGGTTTCGAGCCACTTGATTTCGGGCAGCGTCGCTTCCATGCGTCCTACCAGAATGAAATTTCGGGCAAGTCTGCCGGCTTCATGCTTTCGCCCATGTGAACGCCGACCGCCATCACCAGACTGACAACGCCGTCAACTCGTTCGGTACTCTTCGCCTTAGACACCTTGACGTTGCCGGCCGGGTCGGTCTGCACCGCGGCGTTTCCAAGCTGCCAGTTTAGGACCTTATGCCCCGCGAGCCGCAGTTTTCCGTCCACGAAGAGCCCCTCTACCTTGCGCGTCGGCGCGCTCATTGAGGCAAAGCCCTGCCCGAAAAGCGTGATGGGCAGCCCCTCGTCGGCCAGCTCGGTCGCCAGCTGCGTCGCGTTCCACCGGTCAACCGCCAGCTTTCGCACGCGGTACTTCTTTGCGAACTCCAGAATGTCGGCCTTGACCCGCTTGTAGTCGCAGCTCTTACCGTCGGTCAGCGTCATGAACCCGTCGGCCGCCCACCGCATGTAGTCGACCCGGTCGTTCTGGGCCCGCTGCTCCGCGTTGTGCTCGGGGATCCAGAACCGGCAGAGCACGTCGTAGTGCCCGTCATCGTCTGGGAACACCGCCACAAACGCCGTCGTGTCGAACGTGCTCGCGAGGTCGCGCCCGCACCAGCAGTCCCGCCCTTCGAGCGGCTCGGACGGGCCGCCGTTGCAGCCTGCTATCTGGTCAGGCCGCAACCACCGCACGTCGCTCGTGGTGGGGATGTTGAGCCGGTAACGCAGAAACGCGTTCAACTGCGTCGCGGAGTTCTCGGCCGCCTTGCAGTCCGCCTTGAACGACTCCTCGCTGATCGTCTCGCCCAGCGACGGGTTCGCCTTGTACCAAGTCCTTGGGCTCTTCCAGTCGTCTTCGCGATCCGCAGCGTAAATCGCCCCGAAGAATGTGGGGTCGAACGCGGGATCGGCCTGGCACTTTTCCGCATACGTGTGGAGATCCCACCACAGATGCGACGTGTTCATCTCTCCGGCGGTCGTGATCCCGATGGGGCAGAGCGGCTGCCGACGAGCAGCGCCGCCGTAGCGGAGGGCATCCCACAGTGCCCGGTTGCCACGCTGGGCATGGACCTCGTCGAACGCACACGCGTGGATGTTGAGCCCTTCTTGGCGAAACGAGTCAGCCGACAACACCCGATAGAACGAGTTGCTCGATCGGTGGATGATCGTCTTGCGGCTGTCGACCACCTCGAGCACCTTCGACAACGCGGGCGAGGCCCGCACCATCGACGCAGCCTCGCGGTAAATGATGCCTGCCTGCTCGCGATCACACGCCGCTCCGTAGACCTCCGCCCCAGGTTCGTCGTCCGCCACTAGGCAGTAGAGGCAGATGCCGGCCAGCAGCGTCGACTTGCCGTTCTTCTTCGGTATCTCGATGTATGCCTGGCGGTACTGCCGCGTGCCGTCCTGGTTGAGCCGGCCGAAGATCTCGCCCAGGACGTACTTCTGCCATGGCAACAGCAGAAACGGCTGGCCGGCGGTCTGGCCCTTTGAGTGCTTCAGCACAGACTCAAAGAACGCGAACACGCGGTCGGCCTTCGCCTGATTCAGGCCGGGCCGATGCTCACCCGTGCTTGGCAAAGAACGCTTCGAGGTCGTCTTTCGGCTTTTCGATCGGCGTGGCAAGTTTAGTTCTACTGCTCGGGGTCAGGCCGAACTCACTCAACAACGACGCCTTCATCGCGACGAGCGACCGGTACAACGAGCCGGCTGGGTTGGGCTTCACGCCGCCCAAGTCGGTTCGCATACCGACGCCGCCGGCCCTCAGCTCGAGCCGGCACGACTGTGCCGCTGCGT
>DHLW01000132.1 GCA_002405485.1 Phycisphaerales bacterium UBA4658 | reverse complement strand
AGACCGGATCGCGGGGGCGGGTCCATAAGGCCGGGCCGCCGAAGACTACAGCGCAAGGGCAGGGTCAGCATTCGCGCCCACAACGTCGCGGCCGAAAGAAGTTGCGCGGCCAGGGCCGGAGCTAGCATCAAAATGATGGGGGTGAACTGCAATGGGCGACGGCGACCACGTTTCGCACTCGGACATCTACCGGGCACTGGGCATCCTTGAAGGGAAGCTCGATGCCGTCAGCCAGACGCTCATACAGAAGCAGAGCGACATGGCCGCAGCGTTCGACCGCATCAGGGCACTGGAGTCAGCTGTCGCCAAGGGCATGGGCGTCGCCCTTGCCTGCAGCATCGTTATCCCCATCTTGGTGACAGCCCTTGCGCCCCGACTACATTTGGGCAACACTTCACCGCCGCCCGCAGCTGCGCAAGAGCGATGAGCCAGGTCCAGCTGGAGGACTTCTTTCGCTTCTACCGCAACCTTCCCCACCAGCAGGCAGCCGTCAGGCAGCTACAGGAGGCGATGCCGGCCTCGCTGCTCAAGCCCGACGCCACCTGGGTTGAAACCTACCGAGCCGCCGGCAAGCAGCCCGACCCGGTGCCCCCGTCCAACCCGCTCCGGGTGCCGTACTTCAGCCAGCGCGACAGCGCCACGCCGCACGCGCTGCGCATGTGCTTCAGCTCCAGCTGCGCCATGCTGCTTGAAACCATCAGGCCCGGCACGCTGGCGGGGCCGAACGGCGACGACGCCTACCTGGGCCGGGTGCTTCGCTACGGTGACACCACCGACAGCAGCGCACAGCTCAAGGCGCTCTCCAGCTTCGGCGTGCAGGCCACGTTCACGCAGAAGGCCGACTGGCGGACGGTGGAGCAGCAGATCGACAAGGGGATTCCGGTGCCCCTTGGCTTCCTGCACCACGGCCCCGCCAGCAACCCCGGCGGTGGCGGCCATTGGCTGTGCTGCATCGGCTACACCGCTGATGCGCTCATCGTCCACGACCCGTTCGGTGAGATCAACCTGGCAGCTGGCGGCTACCTCAACAACTGGGGCGCCAGGTTGCGTTACAGCCGCAAGAACTTCGGCCCCAGGTGGATGGTCGAGGGGGCTGGCTCGGGTTGGGCAATCATCGCTACCCTGTAACCACCCCAGGAGGAACCATGGCGGAGCACACTGAGCTGCTGATCGGCCTGGCGTTGTTCGTCGCCAGCGAGTTGATCGGCATGAACCCCAAGTGGCGGTCGAACAGCGTCACGCAAGCGGTCATCGCCGCTGCGTTGCGGGCGTTCCCGTATGAGCCGCGCCAGAAACGCCCCCCGATCTTTAGAAAGAAAGATCGTCGCTGATGGACCGCAGCGCAATGATCCAGCAGCTGCGCCTCCACGAGGGCGAGCGGCTCAAGCCCTACCGCTGCACCGCCGGCAAGCTGACCATCGGCGTCGGCCGGAACCTAGAGGATCGCGGCATCACCCGCGAGGAGTCGGCATACCTGCTGGGCAACGACATCGACCACCACTGGCGCGAGCTGGTGAAGGCGCTGCCATGGGTTGAGCTGATGGATGAGGTGCGTCAGCGGGTGCTGCTCGACATGGCGTTCAACCTGGGCATCAACGGCCTGCTCGGGTTCAAGCTCACCCTGTCCACCATGCAGTCGGGGCGGTACGAACTGGCAGCGAAGATGATGCTGGACAGCCGCTGGGCCCGCCAAGTCGGCCAGCGGGCAGAGCGGCTGAGCCGGATGATGGCGACGGGGAAGGACCCCCGGGAGCTGTGGCCGCGGCCCTAGGTTGCCAGCAGCCGGCGCACCGTGGTGCGCGAGCAGAGGCCCTCCATGAACCGCCGGACGGCGCATCGCCGTTGATCGGAAGTTCAGTTGCGACGGCGACGTGCGGCGAGCAGTCCGCCGATCATCAGGCACGCGGCGGAGCCGGGTGCTGGAAGGGGTTCGGAGTAGAAGAAGTCGTCCATCGCAACGACATCGCACGTGCCGTCGTCGGTGTTCAGCGCTGAGAGCGCGCTGTTGCCGGCGGTGATGCGGACGCGTCCGATGCGAGTCCCATCATCGAAGGAGATACCGAGAAACGAGAGCCCGTTGTTGAACGCAGTCACGGAGTAGATCCCGATGAGCGCGTCGAAGGAGTCGAACAGCTCGATGCGCGTGGTGTGCGCGAGGTCGACATCGGTGAACACCGCGCCGAACCCCATGACGGTTGCCGGCGTCGACGGGCTGCTCGGGATGAAGAACCGCACGTCGGTGATGGTGCTGCCGCTGGCGGCGAAGAGCTTCTGAGACGAGAACGTCTTGAAGGTGTCGTCGTACGTGCCATTGATGTCGCCGAAGCGCAGATTCGGATTGGCATCGTCGCCGGGAATCCTGGCCGACTGGATGAACCCGGCTCCTGACGTCGAGTAGAGCGCGCCGCGCTGCACGGGGCTGCCGTTGAAGCCGTTGGCGGCGAGCGGAGTGGTGATGGTGGAGTTCGCACCGCCGTCCCAGTTGATCTCTCGGCGGCCGACGGTGAACGCGCCGCCGTTGCCGTTGTTCCCGCCCCCGAGCGAGATGTCGGCGCGGAAGAGGTCGACCGAGGACGCGATCGAGGCCGGATCCGGTCCAGCGGCGGATCGGATGACGGCGGCGGCATGCGAGAGGGACCCGGCCGACATGAGCGCAAGGACAGCGGTGCTTTCGCGAAGCATGGGAACGTCTCCTGTGATGTGCTGAGAAAACGGCGGCGCCAGCCCCGCACACTTGGCGGGGCGTATCGGGTTCTCAGGGCCGAGGGGAACGACTGTGCTCCCGACGCCGCCGGACAGACGCAGATGTCCGTTCGATCATCTGTCTTGCGGAATGCACCGACAACCGCGCCAGATTTCGGCGGGCACTTGCGCCTGGACCGATAGCAAGGGAAAGTGGGGGGGGCGCAAGGGGCGACGCCGCCGTGCCGAATGAACGGGATTGTCCAGCTAGTATTGCAAGGCGCGGATGGTCACCGGACATGCTCCGTTGCGTGAGTGTCCGCCGAGTGCACGGGCTTGGGATCATGGGAGGCGTCGGGGTGCAGCTCGCCGGGAGGATTCGCGTGGATTCGTCCATCTCGACGGGTCCAGAACGGCTGACACCGGACGCATTCGCGTCTCGGCTTGAGGATGCGCGGCGGGCGTTGTGGTGCATCGCCGCGGCCGTCACCCAGGATCGTGAGCAGGCGCACGACGTTGTGCAGGAGGCGGCCATGATCGCGCTCGGCAAGCTGCACGAGTTTGAGCCGGGCACGAGCTTTGCTGCGTGGATGGGACAGATCGTGCGTTTCACCGCGCTCAATGAGCGCCGCCGACGCGCTCGCTCCCGGACCCTGCCGACCGATCCTGGCGTGATGGGTGAGCGCGTGGCCCATGTCGGCTCCGGCGTCGATGGTGCGGGTGGCCGGGCGGAGTTCACAGGGATCGTTGCTGATGCCTTGCGCGAGCTCGACGACGAGCCGCGCGCGTGCCTGCTCATGCGCACCGTGATGGACATGAGTTACCACCAGATCGCCGAGGCGCTTGGCATCCCGGAGGGCACGGCCATGAGCCATGTGCACCGAACACGCCAGCGGCTCCGGGGGGCTCTCCAGGCACGCGAGGCCGGGGGTGGAGCATGACGTCCCGACCGTTTGACGCGATGTCCAGGATCGACGAGTACGTCGACGGGCTGCTCTCGCCCGATGAGGTCGCCGCGTTCGAGCGCGAGCTCAAGGTCTCCGCCGAGCTCCGGTCGCATCTTGAGCGGCAGGCGCACGCTGATCGCGAGATCCGTGCGATGTATCGCTTCGACGCGGACGGGCGTTCAGAGCGGTCCGCGGCGAGGCCGACGGGAGCGCCCCCCCAAGGGATGGCCGTCGGAACCCTCACGCTTGCAGGTACGGAGAACGCCGCGACGACCGGCAACCAAAGGGGGCCGTCGCGAACGTCCACGCTCATTCGCCTTCGTCGACTTGCGGTGGCGGCGGTTCTCGTGCTGGGCCTGGCGGGGGCCTGGGCGGCGTATGTGCACATTACCACGCCCGGCGCCAGACTCGTCTCACCGCAGGAGATCTATCTCGCGCTCGAGAACGCCAACTGGACGCCCGAAGAGGTGTGCACCGAGGGGCCCGCGTTCGCGCAGTACGTCCAATCGCGCATGGGACAACCGCTCTCGATCACCGCACGGCCGGGGCTTGAGCTCGTCGGCTGGTCATATGGCGACGGCTACGACGGCCGGATCGTCGGTGAGAAGACGGTCGTGATGCTCGCACGCGTCAACGGCAGGGGCGTGGCACTCCTGATCGACAGAGCCCGTGAGGATCGTTCGTTGAGCGTTCCCGAGGCGAGCGGACTGAGGATCTTCCGTCGCGTGATCGGATCGCTGGTGGTGTACGAAGTCACTCCATGGGAGAAGCCGCTCGTGCTCGAAGCCCTGGGTGGCTGATGCAGACCGGCATCGCGGCCCGCCCTCGATCTGTGCGCGCCGAGCGACCGCTTCGTCAGAGCGCCTGGGCGATCGAGTCGAGGATGACGTCGGCCTGGGCCAGCTTGTCGCGGGGGACAGTGTGGGCAACTGCCACAACGAACATCCCAGCGGCTTTGCCCGCGGCAACCCCGGTCGGCGTGTCCTCGATCGCCAGGCAGGCCTCCGGTTGAACGTTGAGCTGGCGGGCGGCGAGCAGATACCCGTCCGGGGCCGGCTTCATGTTGCGGACATCATCGCCGCAGACGAGCGTGGCAAGATGCTCTCGCAGCCCGAGCACGCGCAGCAGCGGATCGACGGTCGCGCGAACCGAGCCGGAGCAGACCGCGATCGGGCCGAGGGCTCGAGCGGCACGAACGACCTCGGTGGCCCCGGGCTGCTCGTGAAAGCGCCGCTCGGCGATGCCCCTGGCCATGAGCGACCACTTTGTCTCCAGGAGCCGGGCGATCTGGGCGTCAGTGACCGATGCGCGGTTCCACTCGGCAATTCGCCGATAGGCGTTGTGATCGCCCCGGCCGACGATGTGCGCGTAGAAGTCCTCGCGTGAGAACGTCCATCCCAGCGGCTCGAGCGACGTGCGAATCGCCCATTCGTGCAGCGGTTCGGAGTCGACGAGCACGCCGTCAAAGTCGAAGATGATCGCGGCGCGGTTGTGCAGGAGCATTCGGCGGATTCCGGGGTGCGGGCGGCTGGCCGACTCGGTTGCGGATGAACCCTCGGGCGATCAGCGGTCGCCCGCCCGGGGCGTGACGGAGCTTACCAGCGAGGCCATGTACTGCTGAAAGTCATCGTGCATGATCTTCATGCTGGGGGTGGTCCACATCAACCGGAAGGAGTCCTCCGCGGCGATGTCGCGCATACGACGATCCCAGGACCGAAAATAGTCCTCGGGCACCTGTCCATGGCGATAGCCGAACCACACGATCTCGAACACGGAGAGCTGCATCAGATTGAAGAAGTATTCGCGGATCTGCGTCGGGTTCTCGGCGAACTCGACGTCGTGTCGATACACGTTCGCAAGCGACGGATCGCTCACACGCATCTCCCGGAGGTGCATCTGGGCCTCGACGAGTTTGGCGAAGTTCGCAAAGTGCTGGGCCTCTCGCTGCTTCCGGAACTGAATCGCGGTATACACCAGACCGCCGGCGATCGCGAGCGAGGACAGCGCTTGAAACACGAGCTGGAGTTCCTGAAGAGTCATGGCGGGAGCATAGTGTCCCCCGGTGCCACGCCGGAGCGTCCGTGCGCCAGCACCAGCCGGATGGTGTGATACTCCACATCGCCGCCGAGATACTCAGAGATCAGACGCAACCCGCCCCGGCCGGTCGCCTCAGCCGCGGCACGGACGCGCTCGGCGGTACTCTCATCAACCCAAGGCAGGAGCGTTCGCGGCCGGGTGTGCCGGATGAACTCCTCCAGATATCCGTACACCGTCGATGGGCGTCGGCCGAGCAGTGCGCATACCTCCTCGACCGAGCAGCCGTCCGCAAAGTGACCCGCCGCGAGGCGAGCGCCAGCAGAGAGCGAACCACGGCCCCCAAGGTCGGGATCACTCGCGGGCGTGTGGGCATGCACTGGCGTCTCGGGGTGCACCGGTTCCATCGGCAGTCCGACCGCGGCGGCATGCTCGCGGATCGCTGCCAGGAACCGCTCGCCGAACGAGCGCAACTTCGCCGCACCCACCCCTCGGATCCGACCGAAGCCGTCAATGGTCGTCGGGCGAACGCGACACATTTCCTCCAGAGCAGCATCGCCAAAGACCAGATACGGCGGTACGCCGGTCTTCTGGGCGATGGTGCGTCTCAGAGCTCGCAGATGCTCGAACAGCTCCCGCTCGGCGGCCGACAGCCCGCCGCGTGAGCCACCCTTGGAGCGGGTCGAGCCCGCATTCGCACGCTCGGGCTCGGTGCGGACTCCGGCAGGCGAGGCGGCTCGCTGTCGTAGCAGCCGCGGAGCGAAGCGATCCTTGAACAGATCGGATGCCTTCGGTCCCAGCCGGATGACGGGAAACTCACCCGTGTCGCGTGAGAGAACGTCCGCATCGACGAGCTGGGCGATCCAGCTTGCGAGGGCGTCCTTGGGCTGATCTCTCAGCAGGCCGAACGTGGAGAGTTGATCATGCCCGTACTGCAGGATCCTTGCGGAACGCGAGCCTCGCAGGACCTCGGCCACGTAGCCGGCGCCGAACGCCGCCTGTCCGCCTTCCCCACGCAATCTCGCGACGCAGGAGGCGATCTTCTTGGCGATGACCGGCGCGTCCGGAATGTCATCGAGCTCCTCGAGGCAGACGTCGCACGCGCCGCACTGGCCCCGCGTCGCATCGGTGCGGGCAGCCTCCGGAGGCTCGTACGCCTGGCCGAAGTGCTCGCTCAGGGCCCGATGTCGGCACATCGTTCCCGAGGCGAGGCGTTGCATCTGCAGGACCAGATCGATCTGCGACTGAATCACCTCGGTGGCGACCTCGACGTCCGACTCCCGCGCGGATCGCTCGATGAGCTGGATCCACTTGGCGGCGTCGGAGGAGGAATACAGCAGCACGCACTCGCTCGGCAGCCCGTCACGCCCGGCTCGCCCGGTCTCCTGCTGATACGCCTCGATCGACTTCGGACTCGCGGCGTGGATCACGCAGCGCACGTCGCCCCGATCGATCCCCATTCCGAACGCCACCGTGGCACAGACGATCGACAAGCGATCACTGATGAAGTCGTCCTGCACACGTTGGCGCGTGCGATGATCCAGCCCCGCGTGATAAGCCTCGGCGGCCAGACCGTCGGCGGTCAGGCGTGCGGCGAGTCGCTCGGTGTCCCGCCTGCTGATGCAGTAGATGATGCACGCGCTCCCGACGTGTCGGCGAAGCAGGCCGGTAATCTGTGCATCGCCGCCCCCGATGCGAGGCAACACGCGATACGTGAGGTTCGGCCGATCGAATCGGCCGACAAGCGCCACCGGATCACGCAGACGCAACTGTTCGGCGATGTCGTTGCGCACGCGCGGCGTCGCCGTGGCCGTGTACGCCTGCACCGGGGTGCGAGGGAAGATCTCCCGAAGCTCGGCGAGCCGCCGATACTCCGGTCGAAAGTCGTGTCCCCACTGGCTGATGCAGTGCGCCTCGTCGACGGCGAACCCGCCCAGAAGACCCTTCGACTCCAGGCGCGCCAGCAGCCCGAGCATGGATGAGCCCGTCGCTTCTCCGCTGGCGTCTACGCCCCCGAGCAACCGCTCGGGCGAGATGAGCAGGAGCTTGATGTCTCCGGTTTCAAGCTGCGTCCGCGTCTCCGCCTGCGCCGATCGATCCACGCCCGAGTGCAACGCCGCCGCCGGATACTCCGAGAGCTTCAGGCCATCCAACTGATCCTTCATCAAGGCGATCAGCGGCGAGATCACCACCGTGAGCTTGCCGGTCACCACCGGCGGAGTCTGATAGCACAGCGACTTTCCGCCGCCGGTCGGCAGAATCACAAGAGCGTCACGCCCGGCGATGGCGGCGGCGATCGCTTCGTGCTGCATCGGCCGCAGCGTGTCAAAGCCCCAATACCTCCGCAACGCCACCCGGATCCGGTCCTCGACCGCGGGTGCAGACCCTGAGCCCGATGGGTTTCCGGCGGCCGGTGCCTGCGGCGCGGATCGGCCTGTCATGTGCCCTTTGAGCATCGGTCCGGAGGATATCGGCGGCACGGTGGCCGAGTGGCCGGAATGGTGGTCCCGTCCGCTCCGCCGCTTGCCTTCTCTCCGGATGTGTTGCCGATCGCGGGTGGATGGCCCCGTTCAGCAGCCGGCAAACCAGGCGTTCAGGAACTCGAAGATGTCCTGGACATCGACACCATTGAGCCCGTTGAAGTCCGCGGCGGGCAGACCGGCGAACCAGGCGTTCAGGAACTCAAAGATGTTCTGGACCTCGACGCCGCTCGTGCCGTTGTAGTTGGCCGGGCAGCACGTCGTCGGGTTGCCGCTTGGGCCGCACGAGCTCGACAGCCCCTGGAATGCACCGGTGCATGCTCCCTGGGTGGTAACCGAGCAGTTGGTCCCGACGCAGCACGCGCCGGTGCCCCCGCCGAAGTCGATGACCCAGAGCTCTTCTCCCGCGGAGCCATTATCTGCCGAGAAGAACAGCTTGTTGCCCGTGAAGCGGAGCCCGCGAGGCTGGGCGCTCCCGCTGGGGTTGAGATCCGCGACAAGTGCGGCCCCGCTCGGGACACCCATCCCGTCGAACGTGACGCGATACAGCTCGTTGCCCCCCGTCGGTCCGGCCGCGGCAAAGTAGAGAACTCCGTTCACGTCGGTAAGGTCTGTTGGGAATGATCCGGCAGAGGGATTGATCTCGATCGGGAACGCCTGTCCGCCGTTGCTCACGCCGTCGAACGCCCAGAGTTCGACGTTGGTCCCAACGGCGTTGCCGGCGTTGAAGAACAGGAAGTCGCCGGACTTCACCAGCGTGCCAAGCGTCGAGCCGATTGCCGCGGACTTGACGGTCGCGGTGCCGAGCGGATCTGGCTCGCCGTTGGTGGTGAAGAGCTGGACGTTGTCGCCATTGTCGCGAGCGAGAAAGTACAACGCCCCGTTGAACTCCGTGAACTGCGGCGGCTGCGACGCAAAGGCGCCCGTTGAGCCCGTGCGAATGTCGCGCACCAGGAACACGTCTGTCGTCGTGGGGTCGAAGGCGACAAGCTCGGATCCGAGCGAAGGAGCCGTCGCCCGCATGAAGACCTTGCCACCAAATCCGAAGAAGCTCGAAGGCGAGGAGCTGTTCGTGGAGCCTGGATTGAAGTCCTCCAGAAGGGTGATGGTTGTGCCGTCCGTGCGATAGGGCTCATTGCCGAAGCCGCCGGCGCCAGACGTGGTCCCGCTGAAATACACGAAGCCGCCGATGCCGGTGATGTTGCTCGGCGAAAGCCCACCGCTGCCAGGCACGAAGTCCGCAACGCGGACCGGGGCGCTCACGCCGTCATACCTCCAGAGCTCGGCGCCGGATGCGCCATCGGTTGCGCTGAAATAGGCAATGCCACCGCTCACGCCGATGGTGCCGACACCCGGGGGGCCCGAACCGGTGCCCGGGTTGATGTCCGCGACAATCGACGAGGTGGCGCCGGAGGCCCGGTAGTACTCAATGCCGGTCTGCCCGGTGCCCGAGCCATTGTTGGCCGCGAACAGCAGATCACTGCCGAAAGCGGTCAGCATGTACGCATTCGAACCGCTGGAACCGGCCTGAATGTCCGCGGTGCGAGCGGTCCCTGCCTGAGTGCCATCGGATGTCCAGACCTCGCGGCCGCCCTCTTCATCCGATGCTGTGAAGTACACCCGTCCGCCGGCAACGGTCATGGATTGCGGCTGCGAGGGCTGGTTCGTGGATTGCGGACGAATGTCCTTGACGAGCGCCGTGCCCGCAGGCAAGCCGTTGGATACGTGCAGCTCGCTGCCGATGGTGGTGCCCACTGCCGGGAACAGGAGCAGCCCGTTGAGTGCGATGAGCGCTGGCGCGGTGCCAACGCCGTTGGCGCCTCCGGCTCGCAGATCGGCAAGGAGCTGCGTGCCAATCCCCGTGCCGTCGGTGCTGTACAGCTCCCGCCCGGCAACCGGCGTGGTGGCCGAGAAGAACAACCGAGAGCCAACAGCCAGCAGACTCAGCGGCGTGGAGTCGCCCGCGCCTGCGTTGATGTCCGCGACCTACGTGGTGCCAGTCGCCGAACCGTCGCTGGACCACAACTCCCGGCCGCTGACGCCGTTGGTGGCGGCGAAGTGCACGCGGCCATCGAACGCCGCGAGGTTGCCGACGTTGTCGTTGCCGCTCGGGTTGATATCAGTCACGAGCGTCGCGCCGATCGGATCCCCCATCCCATCAAATGTGACGCGATAGAGCTGCGTGTCGGTGCCCGTCGCGGAACCGCGGAAGAACACGTCCGAGCCGACGACCACGAACTCCTGCGATGACGAGCTGGTTGTGCCCGGTCGGATGTCCGCGAGACGACGCACCTCGAGCGTTGTGAGATTGACCGCCGTGGGCTCCTGATCGTTGCCGACGGCGAGATTGTTGGCCACGCCATAGCCCCATCCATTCACCGCGGCGTCGATGCTGAATCCGCTGGAAGCGACACCCGGCGCGATGTCCGTCAGCCGGACGGTGCCCGCGAGCGTGCCGTCACTGGACCACAGCTCGTTGCCGAACAGCCCGGCTCCGCCGCCGTCGTTGGCGAGGAAGTACACCTTGCCGCCAGTCGAGAAAAAGCCCGACGGAATCGAGCTCGGCGAGCCGGATCGGATGTCCAGAAGCAGGTTCGTTCCGGCCGTGGTCCCGTCGGTAACCCAGAGCTCGGTGCCGACCGTGCCGTTGTTCGCCGCGAACAGAACGAAGCTGTTTGGAGTGCCGAAGGTCCCGATGACCCCGAACGCGCTCGAGAAGCTCGTGGCGCCCGTCGAGCCTGCGACGATCTCCTGCAGCAGCACCGTCCCCGACGGCGTGCCGTCGGTGATCCACAGTTCGCGTCCGTTTGCGCCGTTGTCGGCCGTGAAGATGACACGAGAGCCGAAGCTCGTCAGGTTCGCAGGCGAGCTCGACGCCGATCCAGGATTGATGTCCGCAAGCAGCGTGGTGTTGCCCGACGTGCCGTCGGTGATCCAGAGCTCGGTTCCGTTCGTTCCGTCATTGGCGCTGAACACCACGCTCGCGCCGATCCTGGCGAAGTTCGCGGGGGATGAGTCCGCGCTCACCAAGGAGTACCTGTTGATGTCAATGAGCACAGGAGTTTGGGCCGAAGCCACGGACGCAAGGCCGCACACCGAACCGACAAGTGCGACAAGTGCGACAGCGGTCCTTGACGAGCGACGGATCAGCATGTGGTGGCTCCTTTGATCTGAACTGCTCTCAGAGCTCCGGGCATCCACTCCGGAACTCCGGGCATTTTCAGGTACGATACCTCCCGCCGAAGCGCATGCACGTCCTTTTCTGATGGTTGCCAATCCTTCACGAGCACCCGGCAGGATTCTCGAAGTCCTTCATCAGATCTTTATGGAATCAGATGTGGACTTTTTGGAGACGATCAGACGCCGTCGGTTCTCGTACTGGTCAACGTGTTGTCCGGGTGTGCAGCACCCTCACGTCGATCGTTGCATGTGCCCGGCAAGTCGCTCGGCGATCTCTGGCGGAATGCTCGACTTCGCTTTCCGCTCATAGTCATAGGCCACCACGATCCCTGATCCCTCTGTCACGATGCGATCCTGCGAGCGGCTGGTGATCTCATGGGCGATCGTGACGCGATCACTCTCGATCGACGTGACATACGCCCGAACCGCGAGCGTGTCGGGATACTCCACCGCGGCCCGGAACCGCGCGCTGACCGAATGAAGAATCGCGCCGGGCGCATCTGGAGATCGGCCTGCCGAGTCGCCGTTGAACCAGCCCACGCTCCGAAGCAGCGCGACGCGCGCGCACTCGAAGTACCGAAAGTACACCACGTTGTTCACGTGCCCGAGCGCATCCATCTCCCCCCAGGCCACCGGAATGACCACGGTCACGCCGATGGCCGGCCCAGGCCCCGGCGAAGCGTCGCCGGGGCCGAGGGTCGCCCCGCTCACGCGTGCACCGGCTTGCGGCTCTCGTTGAGCAGCTTCCGCAGCACCGTCTGCAGGATCCCGCCGTTGCGGAAGTAGTGGATCTCCACCGCCGTGTCCAGACGGCAGGTTGCGGCGAAGCTCACCTTCTGGCCCTTCTTGGCGCCCTGGGTGATCGTCGCCGTCACGTTGACCTCGCACCGCGGCGTGATGTCCGCGGGCAACTCGATGTCGAACACGTCCGTCGGGCAGATCCCCAGCGAGTCCGGCGTCTGCCCCGGCTTGAACGTCAGCGGCAGCACGCCCATGCCCACCAGATTCGAGCGGTGGATGCGCTCAAAGCTCTCGGCGATCACCGCCTTCACGCCAAGCAGCATCGTCCCCTTCGCCGCCCAGTCGCGGCTGGAGCCCATGCCGTAGTCCTTGCCGGCCAGCACGATCAGATTCGTGCCCGCCTTCTTGTAGTTCATCGCCGCATCAAAGATCGGCACCACCGGCGCACCCGCCTGCGTGAAGTCGCGCGTCCACCAGCCCTCCTTCACGGCGGGGTTCGCCGATCCGTCGGTCGAGACGCCCGTCAGCTTGTTCTTCACCCGCACGTTCGCGAACGTGCCTCGGGTCATCACCCGGTCGTTCCCGCGGCGCGACCCGTACGAGTTGAAGTCGCTCTTCGCCACGCCCAGCGACTTCAGATACGCGCCCGCCGGGCTCGCCTCGGCGATGTCGCCCGCGGGCGAGATGTGATCCGTCGTCACGCTGTCGCCCACGTGCACCAGCACCCGCGCGCCCTGGATGCTCACGCGCCCCGCCGGAGGCAGCGCCGCGGTCATCCCGGTGAAGTACGGCGGATTCTGGATGTACGTCGACTTCTCGCTCCACGAGTACAGGTCGCTCTTGCTCACCGGCACCGCGTTCCACGTCGGATTGCCGTTGAACACGTTGCCATACTCGCGACTGAACTGCTCCGGCGTCACGCACGAATCGCGCAACGCGGTCACTTCCTGGTGCGTCGGCCAGATGTCCTTCAGATAGACCGGCTTGCCGTCCTTGCTCGTCCCGATCGGATCGGTGTGCAGGTCGATGTCCACCGTGCCCGCGATCGCATAGGCGACCACCAGTGGGGGGCTTGCGAGATAGTTCGCCTTCACCGCCGAGTGCACCCGGCCCTCGAAGTTGCGGTTCCCGCTCAGCACGCTCGCCGCGATCAGATCGCCCTCCTTGATCGCCTGCTCCACTTCTTCCGGAAGCGGGCCCGAGTTGCCGATGCACGTCGTGCACCCATATCCGACGGTCGCAAACCCAAGTGCGTCCAGATCGGCGCTCAGGTTCGCCTTGTTGAAGTACTCCGTCACCACCTTGGACCCGGGGGCGAGCGAGGTCTTCACCCAGGGCTTGGCCGGCAGCCCGAGCGCCCGGGCCTTGCGGGCCACCAGTCCCGCGGCGATCATCACGTCCGGGTTGCTCGTGTTGGTGCAACTCGTGATCGCCGCGATCACCACCGCGCCGTGCTTCAGCTCGCTCGTCTTGCCCGCAAACGGCGCGGCCTGCACCGCCGTGTTGCTCCCCGTGTGCTTCACCACGCCCACCGCTCCGAGCTTCTCCGCGGGAAGGCCGAACGAGGTGTTCCCCAGGGGTTGCGTCAACGCCTTCTTGAACTCCGAACGCACGTCCTTCAGCAGCACCCGGTCCTGCGGCCGCTTCGGCCCAGCCAGCGACGGCTGCACCGTGGACAAGTCCAACTCCATCACGTCGGTGAACGTCGGCGCAGGCGTCGACGCATCCCACCACAGCCCGTTGGCCTTCGCATACGCCTCGGTGAGCGCGGCCTGCTCGGTGCGTCCTGTGAACCGCAGGAACTCCACCGTCTTGCTGTCCACCGGGAAGAACCCCATCGTCGCGCCATACTCCGGCGCCATGTTCGCGATCGTCGCCCGATCCGGCACGCTCAGCGCGCCGATCCCCGGTCCGAAGAACTCCACGAACTTCTCCACCACGCCCTTCTTGCGGAGAATCTGCGTGATCGTCAGCACAAGGTCCGTCGCCGTCGAACCCTCCGGCAGCTTGCCCGTGAGCTTGAACCCGATCACTTCCGGCGTCACCATGTAGTACGGCTGGCCCAGCATCACCGCCTCGGCCTCGATCCCGCCCACGCCCCAGCCCACCACGCCCAGCCCGTTGATCATCGTCGTGTGGCTGTCCGTCCCCACGCACGAGTCCGGATACGCCACGGTCTCCCCGCCAACCTGCTTCGTCAGCGTGCCCGGCGACAGATACTCGAGGTTCACCTGGTGCACGATCCCCGTCGCCGGCGGCACGCAGCGGAAGTTCCGCAGCGACTGCTGGCCCCACTTCAGGAACTCGTACCGCTCACGATTGCGACCAAACTCCTTGTCCGCGTTGATCGACAGCGCCACCTTGTTTCCATACGCGTCCACCTGCACCGAGTGATCGATCACCAGGTCGCACGGCACCAGCGGATTGATCGCCGACGGATCACCCCCGAGCGCCTTCATCGCGTCCCGCATCGCCGCCAGGTCC
>DHLW01000066.1 GCA_002405485.1 Phycisphaerales bacterium UBA4658 | reverse complement strand
AACCCTTGGCGTTGAGCAGATCGGCGACGTTCGGCATGGCGTGACTCCAGAAGGGAACATCCGCGGCCGTCAGGGACGCCGCCGGCCTGCTGGCGGCGCCCACCAGCACCGAACGACGCACGCGGCGGCCAAGATCCTGAAGCGGCGGGGCGGGCGCGGGGGCACGCTGTTGAAACGATGTGCCGCAGGAAACGTGGTCTGACCTTGGATGCGATCGTCCGGGCTCTCTTTGGAGTATGCCACAAACGCGGCGCAATTGGAAGGGGGACGTGCGCCGCCACGACGGCGTGCATCGATGACCAGCAACTACACTCTGAGCGGTGAGCCCGCTTCCCCACGCATATGTCGACCCACGCACGGCTCTGCGGGCCGGCGGTCGGTGGATGGCACGCGAGCGATGGCCTGTGTGGGGAGCGTGGGTGGTGTGGGCGGCGCTGGCGATTGCTCTGAGCGTGAACGTGCTGCTCAGACCAGACGCGCTGGTCCTCACAACAGGGGAGCGACTGTCTGGTCGTGTGCTCTCTGAGAGCAGCACGTCTCTGACGATTTCGCCGGACTCCTCCGAAGACGCACAGATGCGGACGATTCGTCGCGACGAGATCGCGCAGCATCATCGATTCGGGACGCGGAGCGTGACCGGCGTGTATCGCCTGGCGAGCGAGCGGTGGTGGGCGTCGGAAGAAATCTACAAGGAAGGCGCACACGGCTACCTGTATCTGCCGCAGTCGGCGATCGTGTATTCGCCGCTGACACTCCTTCCGTCGGGTTTGGCGGAAGTCGGATGGCGGGTGCTTGGGTTGTGGGTGTACGCGTGGGGCGTGTGGCGGCTCACGCGGCGGATGTTTGAGCGGGACGCGGATCTGGCGTTTCTGGTGGCGTCGCTGCTGGCGATACCCGCCGCACTGGGGAGCGCGGCCAATGGCCAGACCAACGTGCTTCTGGGGGGTGCGGCGGGGCTGACGGCGGTGGCGGTGGTGGATCGCCGGTGGTGGTGGGCGTGCGCGTGGATGGCGGTGATGGTGCTGTGCAAGCCGACGGCGCTGGCGGTCGTCGGGCTGGTCGGTGCCGCGTATGTGCGTCCGATGTGGTGGCGTCTGCTGGTGACGGGCGCGCTCGGAGCCTTGGGGCTGTTCGTGCATCCATCGCCGGAGTACGCGGCGGGACAGGCGCGGGAGTTTGTGGACAAGATGATCTCGGCGGGTGCGCCCGTGGAGGTGTACCAGGATGTGCGCGGGCTGCTGGTGGGGCTCAACCTGACGAACGCGGAGCACCAGCTCAGCGCAGTGCGGATGGTGGGCGGCGTGCTCGTGCTTGGGCTGGCGTTTCGGGCACGCCGGGCGTGCGGGGGCGTGGCGGCGGGGATGGGGCTTGTGGCCCTTGGAGTGATCTTGATCACGCTGTTCAACCCGCGGACCGAGGGGCTCAGCTATGCCATCGTCGGGCCGATGCTCGCGATCGTGGCGACGCGGGAGTTGTGGGAGCGGCGCTGGATCCCGGCGATCGGGCTGATGGGGCTGTGCGTGCTGCTGCAGTTTGCCCGGATCGTGACGCTCGGGGAGCCCAACACGTGGGTGCGGCCGCTTGGGGTGTTGGTGTGGCTGGCGTGGATGGCGCTGGAGATCGGCCGAGGACGGACGCTGTGGCCGGTCGGCCCGGTGGCGGCGTGGGATCGGCGAGGACCGTCCGACGCGACGGCAGGGGTCGATCGCCCGTCGGCGCAGGAGTTGGTACGATCGAACGAGCATCGAGGAGCGCACACATGACGAGCAAACCGACCGGGCGGTTGTATGACGATGAGGCGGAACTGCTCATGGGCGTGGAGACGTTTCCGGATCGGGTGTCGCTGCTGCCGGCGGGGCCGATCGGGGCGGGGATCGGCCCTGGGGCGGTGGAGCGGGTGCGGATCATGTGGGGGCAGGACATGCTCCGGGACATGCTCGACGGGCGGTATCGGGCGGTGATCTGCGGGGTGAACGACTCGGACAACTCGCACGGGATCGTGGCGCAGCTCGTGGACCTGATCCCGGCGAGCCAGTGGACGGCGCGCGGGGTGACGAGCTTTGCGAAGATGTTCCAGGACTCGGTGAGCATCCACGCGGCACGTGATCGCGAGCCGTATGTGCTGAAGTATGACCTGGATTCGATCCTGATCCTCGCGCTGCTGAGGCCGCACGGGCGGGATCATTTCACGATCGAGGATCTCAGCCGCGGGTTTGCGACGGTGGTGAAGATGCTGCGCGGGCGCAAGGAGCGGTTGCCGGTGGCGAGCGTGAGCTTCCTGAACGCGCGGGCGAACAAGCTGCTGGGTCCGGATGGGCAGGAGCCGAGCTTTGAGACGGTGCTGCGGACGATGTACCAGGCGGGATTCCGCGGGGACGTGTATCCGGCGCCCGGTCACTGGCGATTCGGGAACGTCGGGGTGTTCCCGAGCTATCCGTTTCCGGAAGGTCTGGAGGGGATGCGGCGGGGGAGCAGTTGAGTCGCGGAGGTCAGTCCTCAGCGTGCATGCGGTCGAAGAGCTCGTCGAAGGCCTCTCGGATGGCGACGAACGGGATGCGATCGAAACCTTCGTTGGGCTGACCGTCGAACGTTCGCACGATGACGGGCCCGGCTTTGGTCATGACGTCGAACTCGCCGATCGCGGCATCGAGAAGAATGAAGAACACATTGGTGAAGTCCGGATCCTCGTCTGCGGGGCAGCCGGGCAGGAACGCCTCGATGGCGATGACGCCTTCTTCGAGGGGATAGAGCGTGACTTCGATCGTCGTCGCATCGAGTTCGATCTCATTCATGCGGATCCGCATGCCCGCGAGCACTTCCTCCGGGACACGCGGTCGAAATCGGATGAACTCCCAATCGGGCAGTTCCGGCGCTGCATCGCAGATGGCTTCAACGGCATCAAGTGCGTCAGGGAGACCGTCGGCGCTGATGGTCAGTTGCCGGGGCATTGTGCCAGCCGGATCGATTTCCCAGACGAGATCTTCGTGTACATTCCGCAACCGGTCAGTAAGCTCGGACAAGGCTTCGCCCTCCGGATCATCGCTTTCCAGAAGATTCTGCTCGTTGGCAACGAACCAAGACCAGAACTCTGCAACAGACTGCGGATCAAGAGCGGGCATGATGACACCTTGAGAGTGAACAAGAGGAGAACACGATGAATCTCCTGCGAATGATAGCGAGAATGGCCCACACTCCCGCGGCGATCAAAGCGATCCTGAAGGACATCGACTCTGCCGACGCTCGCTGGAAGCCGACGAGCGGTGCGTGGTCGATCCTGGAGATCGTGAATCACCTCGCCGACGAGGATCGGGATGACTTCCGGTTGCGGCTGATGAGCACGCTGGACGATCCGAGCAGGCCTTGGCCCAAGAATGACCCGGAGGCGTGGGCGCGGGAGCGGAAGTACAACACGCGGGATCTGGATGAGTCGCTGAAGCGGTTTGCGGCGGAGCGGCGGAAGTCGCTGCGGTTTCTTGCCGCGCTTCAGAAGCCGAAGTGGAAGACGGCGTACATCCACCCCAAGATTGGTCCCGTGACGGCGGGCGAGCTCATGGTCAGCTGGCAGGCGCATGATGCGCTGCACATTCGGCAGATTGCCAAGCGGCTGTTTGAGCTGGCTGAGCGCGATGGGGCGAAGGACGGGTTCACAACGCGGTATGCGGGGGAGTGGAAGGCGTAGGGGGATGACGCGGCGATGCGGTGATGGGATGAACGCGGTGCACTTCACCTGTGTCGCCCGCTCCGCGGGCTTCGGATGCGACGCGTGTGTTTCTGGGCTCTGGCGATTGCGCCGGGGCTTGCGCCCCGGTCTTTGGCTCTGTTCGCCCGCTCTGCGGGCTGATGCGCGTCGTGCCACAATGCGTCGGCGGCCTGGCGACGTACAGATTCAATCTGACTCGGACGAGCCGCGCGGGGCGAGCGGTATCGCGGCGGCCAAGGCGACGATCTGTGGGATGGTGAGTTGCTCGGCACGCATGGTGGGCGTGATCGCTTCGCACCCGGGCTGTTTGGCGATCGCGGGCCAGTCGATGGTTTTGAGCAGCGATCCGAGCTGTTTGCGGCGCTGGGCGAAGATGTCTCGGCAGGCGTTGCTCAGGCGCTGCGCGTCGGTCGTCAGGGGCGTGGGCGATCGCTTGAGCAGGATCATGCTGCTGGTGACCTCAGGTCTTGGCCAGAAGCACTCGGGGGGGCAGGTCGCGATCTTCGTGACCTGGCACAGGGCCTGGGCGATGACGGCGAGGGGGCCGAAGTCCTTGGAGTTTGGCTGAGCGGTGATGCGGTCGGCGACTTCGCGCTGGATGGTGACGGCGAGGGTGTGGCAGCTCGGATGCTTGACGAGCAGGGTGCTCATGAGCGGGGTCGCCGCGCCGTAGGGGAGATTGGCGACGAGCGCGAAGGGGCGATCGTTGATGAGCCGGAGGATGTCCGGGTTGACGTCGTGCTTGCCGGAGAGGCAGTCGGCGTGGATGAGGGTGAAGCGATCACCGCCGGGGAGCGTGGGCAGGCGGTTGCGATTGAGGTCGGCGAGCTGATCGTCGAGCTCGCAGGCGATGAGTTCGCAGCCGCGGGCGAGAAGCTCCTCGCTCATGGTGCCGGTGCCGGGGCCGACTTCGAGGACGAGATCGCCCGATCGGACGCCGGAAGCATCAACGAGCTTGCGGATGAGGTTGTGGTCGATGAGGAAGTTCTGCCCGAGGGATCGCTTGGGGCGGAGGCCGCGTTCATCGAGGAGGGCCTTGATCTGGGCGAGGGTCTGCACGGGTGCGACGATAGCCGCGGGGTGCGGGGATCAGGGCTTCTTGCGTGTTGAGAGCGACCCGCCGAGTGTGACGAAGACTGCGCCGATGAACGGCACGGAGAAGGCGAACCAGCTTGGCTGCTTGGCTTTGGTCGCCGCATCAAACACGGGCACGTCACCGGCTCGCGGGCCGGGGTCTGGTTTGTTGGCGTTCATGGCCGCGGAGAGCACCCCGAGAACGACAAACAGCGCGGCGAGCACGCGGACTGGAGTGCGGGACCGGGCGATGAGGCCGCAGACCGCTCCGGCGACCGTCGCCACGACCGCGCTGACGACGATGGCGAGTCCGTTCCACAGCGGCGTGGCGGTGTAGGTGCCGGGCTCGAAGGTGCGGTCGACCCCGATCACGAGATACGCGGCGGTGAAGAGCAGCATGGTGAGCAGCGCGGCAACGACATAGCCGACGACGACCGAACCGATGGCTCTGAGCATGGATGGGCTCCTGAAGAGTCTGCCGGATGAACACGAACGCTCGGCAAGGAACGGCTGTTCAAGCGAGGCAGTATATCGGTCATTCTGACCGTTCTGGATCTGGCAGGATCACCACTCGCCGCTGAGCACGCGATCGATGGCGTGGGCGACTCCCCCACTGGTGTTGTCGAGCGTGTGCACTTTGGCGACGGCGGCGGCTTCGGGGATGGCGTTGCCCATGGCGATCCCGAGGCCGGCGTGGCGAAGCATGTCGATGTCGTTGATGTCGTTGCCGATGGCGCAGATGCGAGCCTCGGGAATGTTCTGTCGCTGGGCGAGCCATCGCACGGCGGCCCACTTGTTCACCTGGCGATCGAAGGCCTCGAGGATGAGGATTCGTTCGTCATCGGACGAGCCGTGCGTGCCTGGCACGACGGCGCCAAAGTGATGGAACATGACATCGTGGGCGAAGCTGTGGCGGAGGGCGTCGGCGGCCGGGGCGGTTCGGCGCTTCGTGCCGCAGATTCCGACGCGCACGGTGTGGTCTGGATGATCATCGTGATCCAGCGTGGGGACGACGCGGATGGCGATGTTGTGCTCCTTGAACCACCAGCGGCTGACGGGGTCGATGGCGTCGTGTCCGCGTGGAGAGACGACGAGATAGTCGTGCCCATCGTGGAGGCCCGAGTCGCGGACACCGGTGATGTCCTTGAGGACGAGCGCGGCGTGCCCGTGGGAGGTCATGCTGTCCACGAGCCGGCGGACCAGAGCCGGGTCCATGGCGAAGCGGTGGATGGTGCGGCCGGAGTGGGCATCGGCGATCATCGCGCCACCGGCGACCACGACGGGCTCGCGATGCCCGATGCGGCGGGTGATGTGGCTGCACTCGTTGTAGCCGCGGCCGGTGCAGACGACGACTCGGACGCCCTCGGCCATGGCCCGCTGGATGGCCTCGGCGCAGCTCTCCCCGACGTTGCCCGATGGGTCCAGAAGCGTGCCGTCGAGGTCGACGGCGATGAGGTCGTACCGACGCCGGGAGGTGGAAACAGAGGGAGGCACGAGCCAAGCGTATCGGGACGGCGAAGCGGCAGGCGAGCTAGACGGCTCCGGCGCGGACGGCGGCGTCGAGGAAGGCGTCGAGGTACTTGTCGCAGAACGCGCGGATCGCACCGGCGGTGGCAGCGGCGTTGGTGCCCCAGCAGCAGCAGGTGAGCTCGGTGAGTTCCGGGTCGAGCTGGACCATGAGCGTGTCATCGATGACATACGCGCTTGGGAGCTTGTCGCCGAGATATGCACTGAGGGCGTTGACCCCGGGCGATCCGATGCACACGCAGGGGCAGGCGCGGAGCGACTGGTCATTGAGATACCAGACATCGGTGATGACCAGCGGCTCCAGCGGGGCGTGATCGCCGCCGGGTTGGCCGGGGAACCGGCGGGCGATTCGGCGAGCGATCTCATCGCGGAGGGCGGCGGCGAGGGGCCGGTCGTGCTTTTCGGCCCGCGGGTGCGCGCCGACGACGATCGGGAGGAGCGTGTCCACATTCACCGGGGCATCGGACGGAACCGGAAACTTGGGCATGCAGGGGGTATCGGCCGCGCACCGTCCCGTGCTGCACAGGGATCTGGGCGCGTGCGTGATTGCCCGCCGGGGTGGCGCACGTTCGGCGTTGATACTGTTGCCCGGTCCCGCCCTTGATCGGCCCGGCGGGGCGAGCGCGGGGGCCGCGGGGCGAGCGGTGCCGAGACTGAACGGGATCCATGACGTATTGGTGGTTCACGCATTTCCTGAACAACTTCGGCCCTGTGGTGCTGGCGGCATGGTGCATCTGGGGCGTGGTCTCGGTGCTGCTGCACGAACTGGCGCACGGGTGGGCGGCGGTTCGTCGCGGCGATCCGACACCCATCGACACGGGGCACATGACGTGGAATCCGCTGGTGCACATGGGGCTGATGGGCGTGATCATGTTCGTGCTCGTGGGCCTGCCGATGGGGGCGATGCCGATCGATCCGACGCGGATGCGCGGGCGGTACGCGCACACGCTCGTGGCCCTGGCCGGGCCGCTGATGAACCTGGGGCTGGCGGCCCTGTGCATCGTGGTCGGGGGAGTCATGGCCGCGTTCCTGTCGGAGCAGGATCTGGATCGGGCCATGCAGATGGAGATCTCCTCGTCGGCGTCGCCGCTGCTTCGGCTGGTGGTGTTCTGCTTTGTGGGGTCGTGGATCAATCTGGCGCTGGGGATCTTCAACCTGTTTCCGCTCCCGCCGCTGGACGGTTCGCGGATCATGTCGGAGCTTTCGGCGGGATACGCCCGGTTCGTGGAGAGCGACGCGGGGCGGTTTCTGTCGATCTTCCTGTTCATGGTGGCGTTCTTCTTTGTCGGGCGAGTCCTGTATCCCGTCGCCCTTCTGGGCACCGCGGTCTCGATGGGGAGCATCGGGATGCTGTTGCGGGCGCTCGGAATCGGCCCCTGAACCGGCAAGGTCAATAGACTCTGGGCGTGCCCGAGGAGCAACCCGACAAGTCTGACGCTCCACGCCCCGGGGGGCAGGGGGTGCCGGCCGCGCCGCCCGACGGCGGCACATCCGAAGATCGGGGCGTGATCCCGCTTGAGCCCAAGGCCGAGGATGCGATCCCCACGGCCAGACCTGCGACGCGGGCTCCGACCGGCCCGACATCTGAGCGCGGATCGATCCTGCACCTGGCCAGCGACGCGTGCCCGAACTGCGCGCAGCCGATGGAGGACGCGGCGGTGGTGTGCATGTCGTGCGGGTATGACCTGAAGGCCAATCGCGTCATCGCGCCCACCACCGGCATGGTCGAGGTGGAGCCGACCAGACCAGGCGATGCACGGCCCGAGTTCGTGCGGCCCGGAGGAACGCCGAAGGTCGTCGGCGCGCTGGGGGGCATCGTGCTGGCGACGGCGGGGGTGAGCGCGGGATTCGCCGCCCCGACCGGGTCGGGGTGGGTGGTCACGGGCGCGATGGTCGTGCTGGCGGTGTACTCCGGGATTCTGCACACGGCCACGGGCGTGGCGGCGGTGTGGTGCGCATCAAAGTACGTGGGTGAGCGGTTCACGAGGATCGACCTGGTCGCCGCCCGGATGCTGCTGGCGTTTGCGACGTTCGTGCTGGTGCTGAATCTACCGGTGCACCTGCCGTATGAGTGGCTGGACAAGGGCGTGAAGCTTTTGGCCGCGGTGGGCGTGTATTTTCTGATGCTGATGGCGTTGTTCCGGCGCGATCGCCGCGTGAGTCTGGTGCTGCTCGGGATGCACGCGGGGATCTGGGTGTTCGTGCAGATCGGCGTGTTGCTGGGGGTGGTGCTGCAGAGCATGGCGAACCAGCCGGCGGGCAAGCCGTGATCGACAAGCCTGGGCACGATTCGGACCTGCAACGACGGGAGATCATGATGGCGCTTGCACCGTTTCAGAGAGCTTCGGACTTCGTGCCGGAGGGGCTGGACTTCAGCAAGTGGTCGACGCTCGAGCCGCTGTATCGGGAGTTGATCGATCGCGAGCTGCACTGCGTCCGCTGCCTGGAAGCGCTCATCATGGACCGGAGCGAGCTGGACGCCGCGGCGTCGGAGGCGATGAGCACGCTCGAGATCGCGATGACCTGCAACACCGGAGACGAGCGGGCGACCGCGGCGTATGCCGAGTTCATGGCCAAGGTGAAGCCGGAGCTGAATCGCGCGGCGTTCGCGCTCAACCGCAAGATCGCGAGCGCGCCGCAGGCACGTGACCTTGATCCAGCGCGGTACGGGGTGCTGCTCCGCGGCATTCGCGCGTCGGTCGAGCTGTTCCGCGAGGAGAACGTCACGATCGAGGCTCGGCTTTCGGAACTCGATCAGGAGTACACGCGCATCTCGGGGGCGATGGTGGTGGAGTTTGCGGGGCAGACGCTTCCGCTGTCGTCGCTCGTGAAGTTCGCGGAGGACCAGGATCGCTCGGTCCGACAAGCGGCCTTTCTGGCCGGCGCAGAGCGGCGTGCCGCGGATGCCGACGCGTTGAACGCCCTGTTTGAGCAGATGATTCCCCTGCGCCAGCAGATGGCTCGCAACGCCGGGTGCCCGAGCTTTGCGGACTACATGTTCAAGGCCAAGCACCGCTTTGACTACACGCCCGAGCATTGCCACGCGTTTGCCAGGGGCGTTGCGGAGCATGTCACTCCCCTCTTGCGCGAGCGGATGGAGGCACGCCGCCGCTCACTGGACATCGAGACGCTGCGACCGTGGGACGCGCTGGTCGACGTTCACGGTCGACCGCCGCTGCGGCCGTTTCAGACGGCGGACCAGCTCATGACCGGCGTCGGCCGAATGATTCGTCGCATGGATCCGAAGCTGGGCGCGCTGTTCGACGCGCTGCAGGATGACTCCGGGCACGATCGTCCGCGATGCCTGGACCTCGACGCGCGCCCGGGCAAGGCGCCGGGCGGATATCTCGCGTTCCGCGAGCGACTGCGGCTCCCGTTCATCTTCATGAACGCGGCGGGCGTGCATCGCGACGTGGACATCCTGCTGCACGAGGCCGGGCATGCGTTGCACGCGCTGCTGACGCGCAATGAGCCGCTGCTGGCGTATCGAACGGAAGTCCCCGTCGAGTTTGCCGAGGTCGCGTCGACGGCGATGGAGCTGCTGGGGCACGACACCTACGACGAGTTCTACGCTCCCGCCGACGCTCGGCGGGCGAGCACCACCCACATCGAGACCTTGCTCGGTCGCATGGCGGCGGTCGCCGTCGGCGATCAGTTTCAGCATCGCCTGTACGCCAAGCCGGGGATCGACCGCCACGGGCTCGGCGAGCTCTGGCTGGAGCTCATGCACCGATATGGACCGGGCTTTGACTGGTCCGGCCACGAACACCTCGAGCGTGTCGAGTGGCATCGGATACTGCACTTCTTCGGCCTGCCGTTCTACTTCATCGAGTACGGCTTCGCGCAGGTCGCCGCGCTGCAGATCTGGCTGAGCGCCAAGCGCGATCGGGCCGGCGCGATCAAGCGCTACACCGAGGCACTATCGCTCGGCGGATCGAGGCCGCTGCCGGAGCTGTTTGCCGCCGCGGGCGTGCCGTTTGATTTCGGTCCGGATCAGATCGGTCGCATCATGAGCGAGGTTCGCCGCGAACTGGCCGCGATGGATTGATCGCCCGCGCGTCCACGCACCGTCCGGTTGTCAATCGCCGACGATCCCCGGATGCAGCATGAGCGCGTCGGACGTCACCCCGGGCTCCAGCCGAATGTTCTGCAGATCGACTTGTGGGAACGCGCGATAGACCTCGTCGGCGGGAAGGTCGGCCTGAAGCAACTGGCCCAGCGTCGAGTACACGCTGTACCGCGGACCATCCGGCGATGCGAACGCACGAACGATCAGCGTCTTGCCCTGGAGCGTGCCCAGCAGCTTCCACCCCTTGTCGTGAGGCCCAAGCGAGCTGGCGGGCAGGACGAGCGGGACGGCGGTCGGGATCGTGGCCGCGGCCTGCCTGGGGGCCGGCTTGATCACGCTCGCCACGCCGAGGAACACCGCCGCGCCGGCAAGGACAAAGAGCATGCGGCGTGCGAGCCGCACCCCGGGGCGGTTCGCCGGAGCACTGGCTGAGACTGAGACCGAGACCGGATCTTCGGGCGACGGCTGCGCCGAGGCCTGCGCGGACCTGCTCGGACATGCCTGGCCGCACTCGCACCCGCACCCCGTGGTCGATGACTCGTTCATGATGTCGGTATCGACCCGGAAAGAGGGCAACTCAAGGCCCGAGAATCCCGTCTGCCGCGGTGCTGGCATGGCCGACGAACCGGGCCCTGGCGGCCTAGTATCGCCAGTGCTTCGGGCCTCAGCCAGAGGCCAAACGCACGCAGGCCCCGTCGTCTAGCCTGGTCCAGGACACTACCCTTTCACGGTAGTGACATGGGTTCGAATCCCATCGGGGTCATTGCTCCCGCTTCGGCGGGAGTTTTCGTTTTTGTCACCGCGTCACACACGACACCACACCCCACCAGCTCGCTTGGATTCTGCGGGTTTTCAGTTTCTGTGATCCAGTCACTGTCTGAAGCGTGGTCGTCTGAGGCATCGAGCGGGCACGCGTGTGTTGCCGGATTTGCTGCCGACGGACGACACCGACCAAGGTGACTCCACGGTCGTGCAACATGCGCGCTCCAGAACGCTCGTGCTCGCCCGCGGCGTTGGCTGAAGCCCGGACATACGGCCCGGTCGCCATGGTCTCCGGGCGGTCATTCAGCCGCCCGGCAGGCCGTCGGCATCGTCTGAGTTCAATCCAAGCCCCAGGGAGCGCTTCTCAATGTGGGATCGTGCCGACACTCGGTCAAGGCGCACTGACCGCCCTGAGCCGCGGTCAGTGGCACGCTTCAAGTTCGTGCGCGGTTGGTGCCATCTGCCGTCGGCGGAGCGTTCTTCGTTGTCGGGGCGGGCCGCGATGTCGACGCAGTCGTGCAGCCAGAGCGCCATCTCCACGGCGTCGCGATCGTCGGCGAGGCGAAAGACCTGATCAAACTCACTCAGCACCTGCTCAATGTGCGCGAGATTGTGATACGCCCTCGGCGGGTGGGTGTAGAGCGTCTTCACCATGTCAAAGGTGAGCTCGGTCTCCTGAGCATTCTTGAACGCGCCGACGCGGAGGCAGAGGGCGTTCCAGCGGGGGTGGAGGGGGGAGTCGGACATGCGAGTGCAAGAAGTCTATCGGTCACTCGCTCAACGACCGGAAGGGTGGCATCGTCCGTGCGATCGATCACCGCTCGTGGTGATCGGCGGTACGGCGGCACCCATGCCTCAAGGCACACCGACCGCTCCGAGC